>NZ_BAAHYI010000050.1:0-200 GCF_054657635.1 Halanaerobaculum tunisiense | reverse complement strand
AGGGCTCGAACCTGTGACCCCCTGCTTGTAAGGCAGGTGCTCTCCCAACTGAGCTATTCGCCCCCTATTTTTAGTGTACAGTTGAAAATCTAAGTCTTTATTAAGAACTTAACTGTAAATTGTTAATTGTAAACTGCTAATTTATTGGTACCCCTTCGAGTCTAAAACCCAAGACTCTCCGTGGATATTGATAATTAATT
>NZ_BAAHYI010000049.1:0-210 GCF_054657635.1 Halanaerobaculum tunisiense | reverse complement strand
CTAGAAATAATAGCAATCGTTTATTAAACCCTCAAGCATTACAGGCTATGGATAAATTTAAAGTAGAAGCAGCCCAAGAGCTTAATGTTTCTGATGATTATAAATCTGGCTACTGGGGTAATATGACTTCTCGTGAATGTGGTGCTGTAGGTGGACAAATGGTTAAGAAAATGATTGAAGACTATGAAAATAAACTGGCTCAACAATAAT
>NZ_BAAHYI010000048.1:0-211 GCF_054657635.1 Halanaerobaculum tunisiense | reverse complement strand
AGGGCTCGAACCTGTGACCCCCTGCTTGTAAGGCAGGTGCTCTCCCAACTGAGCTATTCGCCCCTATTTTTAGTGTACAATTTACAATGTATAGTCTACAGTTGAAAATCTAAGTCTTTATTAAGAACTTAACTGTAAATTGTTAATTGTAAACTGCTAATTTAAATTGGTACCCCTTCGAGTCTAAAACCCAAGACTCTCCGTGGATATT
>NZ_BAAHYI010000047.1:0-230 GCF_054657635.1 Halanaerobaculum tunisiense | reverse complement strand
TTTCCTCTTAATATTTTATAGTAAGAAGTAATTTCTTAACTTTATTGTAAGTTTGTTGGTACCCCCAAGGGGATTCGAACCCCTGCCGCTGAGATGAAAACCCAGTATCCTAGGCCGCTAGACGATGGGGGCCTATAGATAGTTGACAGTGTACAATTTAGAATTTACAGTTGAATTCAAATTATTAAAATCTTTAAATTATTTGCTTTTCTAACTGTTCACTGTAAATT
>NZ_BAAHYI010000046.1:0-235 GCF_054657635.1 Halanaerobaculum tunisiense | reverse complement strand
AAATTCAAGACCTAAACCTATAAATCAAAGATAATCTATAACTAAAAACCATAAAAATTATGGTTTTGTTGTTAAGTCTCTTTAATTGTCAATTCTCAATTGTAAATTAAAATTGGATCTGGCAGCGACCTACTCTCCCATAAGGCAACCCTTATAGTACCATCGGCGCAGGAGGACTTAACTGCTGTGTTCGAAATGGGAACAGGTGTTACCCCTCCGCAATCACCACCAGATT
>NZ_BAAHYI010000045.1:0-237 GCF_054657635.1 Halanaerobaculum tunisiense | reverse complement strand
AATTAAGTAGGACCAGTCTCACGACTGGGACCTCTTATCAAACTGCACGTACGGTTTTCCCGTATACAGCTTTCGGTTATTGGTGCTCCATATCAGAGAGTAAGTCAGCGACTCTATGTTGCCATAGGTGTATATTTTACTCTCGATTACAACACATCGGTAAGCAGTGAATCCAACCCTTTACTCTTTAAGAGACTATTTGATAAGCGATAATTTTGATAAATTATCGCTTTCTTT
>NZ_BAAHYI010000044.1:0-277 GCF_054657635.1 Halanaerobaculum tunisiense | reverse complement strand
GAAGGGTCTATAGCTCAGTTGGTCAGAGCGCACGCCTGATAAGCGTGAGGTCAGTGGTTCGAGTCCACTTAGACCCACCAATAAACCAATTGACAATGTACAATTAACAATTTACAGTTAGATTCAAAATCTTTATATTCTTGTGGTTTGGTTTTCCAACTGTAAACAAACTGTACATTGTAAATTGTAAATTAAATTATTTGGGGACATAGCTCAGTTGGGAGAGCGCCGCCCTTGCAAGGCGGAGGTCGTCGGTTCGAACCCGACTGTCTCCACC
>NZ_BAAHYI010000043.1:0-303 GCF_054657635.1 Halanaerobaculum tunisiense | reverse complement strand
TATTTCTAAGATTTGTTTGACTGCTTGTTGGGCAATCCTATCTTTAATTACTGGAATCCCTAGTGGTCTCTTTTCTCCATTTTCTTTTGAGATATACGTTCTTAGTACTGGTCGTGGCTCATATCTATCCTCTCTTAACTGCCTATATAATTCTTGCATATTCAGTTTATAGTTATTTCTATATTCATTGATACTTACATTATCAATTCCACCACAACCACCATTAGCCAGCACTTTTTGTCCTGCCTTATGCATTCGCCATTTATCTGTGATTAAATCTTTCAGACTGTATAAGGTTCGAAA
>NZ_BAAHYI010000042.1:0-317 GCF_054657635.1 Halanaerobaculum tunisiense | reverse complement strand
GATTCCTATAAAGAACTATATTAGAGACTCCTCTGGTCAATTATGAAAACTATTATAATCATCCCAACCATAATCACACCTAGTAATTCGACATGGACACTCTCGTTATCTCGCTTTTTATCCAGAGCCACCTGCATCCCCCAAGTCGACATTGGACTTCTTCGTTTTAATGGCGAATCACCATTACTAGATGCCACCGACGGTTCACATATTGTTTTGGGCTAACTATTCATCTCAGGCTCTTTAGATTCTATCTCCCGATAGACACCCTGCCACTGTTGATTTCACACACCGATACGACGAAAACAGCATAGGTA
>NZ_BAAHYI010000041.1:0-331 GCF_054657635.1 Halanaerobaculum tunisiense | reverse complement strand
GATTGTTCCTGTTACGTCTGTTGTTCTGAAGTAAAACTGAGGCTTATAGCCATCAAAGAATGGTGTGTGTCGGCCACCTTCATCTTTGCTAAGAACATAAACTTCTGCCTTGAACTTAGTATGTGGCGTAATTGAACCTGGCTCAGCTAGTACTTGACCTCGTTCAATATCTTCTTTATCAATACCTCTTAGTAGTGCTCCTACATTATCTCCTGCTTGAGCACTCTCCATTTGCTTTCTAAACATCTCAATTCCTGTAATTACTGTCTCTTCTGTTTCTTTAATTCCTACAATCTCTGCTTCATCTCCTACTTCTATTGTTCCTCTCTCT
>NZ_BAAHYI010000040.1:0-350 GCF_054657635.1 Halanaerobaculum tunisiense | reverse complement strand
TCAGGCACTAATCCACTTATACAACCATCAAATTGAAATACTTCCTTAACTGAACTAGAACTTAAATAATTATATTTAGCATCTGAAACTAACATTATAGTTTCTATATCTTTATTTAACTTCTTGTTCATTAAGGCCATTTGGAATTCCTCTTCAAAATCAGAAGTAGCTCTTAAACCTCTAATAATTAAATTAATCCCTTCTTCTTCTAAAAAATCAACCAATAACCCTCTCCAAATTGTCACTTCAACATCAGAAAAATGCTGTGTATTTTCCCTTATTATTTCTGCTCTCTTTTGAGCAGAAAATAAAGTATCCTTTTGGGGATTATCACAAACTACTATGATTAT
>NZ_BAAHYI010000039.1:0-390 GCF_054657635.1 Halanaerobaculum tunisiense | reverse complement strand
TATAGAGATAAGTGATGATATAACCTAAGATAGGGAAAGTCAGAATGATGATATATTAGAGTTCAGAAGATACCATAGTAGTGGAAGGTCAATGAAAGTTGATTTAGCGAAGGGTATCTAGGTTATTGAAGTTAAGAATAGACTGTCAATAATATCTTAATTATAATGGTTTAGACGCTATTAAAGATAGTGAGTTCTAAAAGAAATATAGACAGAAAATAATAACTGGAAATATGATGCATTTAGAAATCACCATGACTTAAGTAATAGTAAACTAAGAGGTGCGATTGGCGGGAGCTTAAAGACGTGCTTAGGAGTACTATGAAGATAGGGTTTAAGATATAGAGACAGAAAAGGAAGAACTGGTAAGTTGTGAGGTTAGGATAGGTG
>NZ_BAAHYI010000038.1:0-420 GCF_054657635.1 Halanaerobaculum tunisiense | reverse complement strand
TTCGACTAACTAACAGAAATCTGATAATGCCTTTATGGAAGCATTGTGCTGATTCCTACGACCCTGTAATAGCAACGCCCATAAGCTTAGACACCATTACAGTTTAGGCTCTTCCCTCTTCGCTCGCCGCTACTAAGAGAATCGCAATTGCTTTCTGTTCCTAGGGTTACTAAGATGTTTCAGTTCACCCGGTTCCCTTTCCAGAGCTATTCAAATTAACTCTGGAATGACATGAGTTATCATGTCGGGTACTCCCATTAGGACATCCTTGAGTCAACACTTGTGTGCAGCTCGTCAAGGCTTATCGCAGCTTGCCACGTCCGTCATCGGCTCCTAGCGCCTAGATATCCACCATACGCCCTTACTAATTTAATCTAGGCTCGGTATTTCTACCTATTGTGCAGTTTTCAAGGTACAAAT
>NZ_BAAHYI010000037.1:0-459 GCF_054657635.1 Halanaerobaculum tunisiense | reverse complement strand
ATCAAATTTAATTACTAATTATTATCATTAGTAATTAGTTGCAGGAATTATAGTCGTTGATCTTCAACATAATAAGATAACAGCTTAATAAGGAGGCACTAAAGGCCAGATAAAAGTTACTGAAGAATTGATTACTGATTTGGTTCAGGCTGCTTCATTAGCTCCGTCTTGTTATAATAAACAGCCGTGGCGTTATGTTTTTGTAGAGGATGATAAATTAAGGGAATTACACACAGCACAAGCAAAAGAAATTTTAGATATTCCTCAAGATATGGAGTTGATTTCATTATTAGCTATTAGTAAGCAGAGTGATACAATTAATCCTAATTTATCCTCAGATCAGGTGGAGACAGAAAAAGAGCGACCAGAAAGGTTAGATTTAGAGGAATTTGTTTATAAGAATAGTTATAGGTAAATAATACTTAAAGCCAAGGAAGTCTATTTTTCTTGGCTTTGTTT
>NZ_BAAHYI010000036.1:0-488 GCF_054657635.1 Halanaerobaculum tunisiense | reverse complement strand
CCTAAATTCATCATATTTTCAGTTATTATTTCCTGTCTATATTTCTTTTAGAGCTCACTATCTTTAATAGCGTCTAAACCATTCTTATTAAGATATCATTGACAGTCTATTCTTAACTTCAATAACCTGACTATCCTTCACTGTAATCAACTTTCATTGATTTTTTTCGCTACTATGATAGCTTCTGAACTCTAATATATCCTCACTCTGGCTTTCCCATTTTAGGTTATACCATCATTTATCTCTATAGATTTCTATACAGAACTATATTAGAGACTCCTCTGGTCAATTACGAAAACTATTATAGCCATCCCAACCATAATCACACCTAGTAATTCGACATGGACACTCTCGTTATCTCGCTTTTTATCCAGAGCCACCTGCATCCCCCAAGTCGACATTGGACTTCTTCATTTTTATGGTGAATCGCCACTACTAAATGCCACCGACGGTTCACATATTGTTTTAGGCTGACTATTCACCTCAAA
>NZ_BAAHYI010000035.1:0-494 GCF_054657635.1 Halanaerobaculum tunisiense | reverse complement strand
TACTCTAGTCTGGATTATTTAACCCCAGAAAACTTTATTAACCAAATTGAATCTGGGGTTATTGTTAATGAAAAAATAGCAGCTTAGTATTTATGAGCAATAATTAGCAATTTTGCGTTTCGTAAAGTTAACTTGAATCTGTCCAAAAAATAGGGGGTCAGCACAATTACTAAATAAAATACCAATAAAGGTATACCCTACAATAGGAACCTTTAGTTTTTTAGTAATTGCAATTACTAAAAAAGAAACTAGAATTAAACTACCAATAATATAAATTATTTTATGAATTGTCTGTAACTTTGTTAATTCCTGATTATTATTAAAATAACTAATATTATACTTTTTACATCTGATTGGAGATTATAACAATTGTGATATTTTAAAAGTAATTTTAGTTAATCTGATTATTTTATAAAAAAATTAACTCGTATTAAACTTGCTCTAAAAGAGATAATAGTAATACAAAGAAAAAAAGGAGGTGATTAAAATGGGTA
>NZ_BAAHYI010000034.1:0-499 GCF_054657635.1 Halanaerobaculum tunisiense | reverse complement strand
AAACAAGTAGGAGATTTTGATTTAATTTTCTGTGGGAAAGAAGCTATAGATGGGGATACAGCACAGGTAGGTCCTCAGTTAGCAGAGAATTTAGGGATTTCTCAAGTTACATACACAAGTAACTTAGAGATTGCTGAGGAGAAAGTAGAAGCCAGAAGAGAATTAGAAGATGGTTATAGTATTATTGAGACGGAATTACCATTATTAGTAACGGTGTTAGGTGAATTAAATGAACCTAGATATCCATCAATGAAAGGAATAGTAGATGCTCATAGAGAGCAAGAAGTAAAAGTATGGGGAGCAAAAGAAATAAAAGCAACAGATGATAAACTAGGATTAAGTGGCTCACCAACTCAAGTACGGGAGACATTTGTACCGACACATGAAAAAGCTGGAGAAATGTTAGAAGGATCCCCAGAAGAGCAAGCTGAAGCATTAGCAGAAAGATTAAAGGAAGAAAAAGTAGTTTAAAAATAAAGGATAAAAAGCAGATATATTA
>NZ_BAAHYI010000033.1:0-537 GCF_054657635.1 Halanaerobaculum tunisiense | reverse complement strand
AGGAGGGAAGATAGAAATGGGAAAAGAAAAGTTTGAGCGAAACAAACCACATATTAACATTGGTACAATTGGACACGTAGACCACGGAAAGACAACAACAACAGCTGCAATTACGAAAGTATTGTCAGCAGGAGACGAAGGATCAGTGGAATTTGGTGAGATTGATAACGCACCAGAAGAGCAGGAACGAGGAATTACAATTGCTACGTCTCACGTAGAGTATGAGACAGCTAATAGACACTATGCTCACGTAGACTGCCCAGGTCACGCAGACTATGTAAAGAATATGATTACAGGTGCAGCTCAGATGGATGGTGCAATTTTAATTGTATCAGCAGCAGATGGGCCAATGCCGCAAACAAGAGAGCACTTACTATTAGCTCGTCAGGTAGGAGTGCCAGAAATTGTAGTCTTCTTAAACAAAGCAGATATGGTAGAAGACGAAGAGTTAATTGAATTAGTAGAGATGGAAGTAAGAGAGTTACTTAATGAGTATGAATTTGATGGAGATGATGCTACAATCGTTACTGGATCAGC
>NZ_BAAHYI010000032.1:0-571 GCF_054657635.1 Halanaerobaculum tunisiense | reverse complement strand
GGGACGTTGTATGTCCAGCGAAGCTGGGCATATCCAACGGGTGCAAGTCCCGGCAAGGTAAAAGTCAAAGCCTTGTAGCAGAATAGCAATGCGGTGAGAGATCTAAGCATTGGAGTCTATTGACAAAGATATCGTTAGGATATCGAGCAAGTATTCAGACCATAACACTAGTGAACGCATAGTAGCTTCGGAAGGGGTAAAATTTGGTGGTCGAACCTTTAACGTCTAGGTGAAGACAGGATATATAAATGAAATTGACTGAAACATTTATAGACACCAACGGAGTATTAGCGGTGGTATGGATACAAGGATATGTCTGGAACTGGAGAAACCCTACTTCTTCCTGTGAGAAATCACTTGAGCAAAGAAGATTCTATAACTAAGATCTAGGAAATGAATTGGAAAAGAAGAGGGGGGCGGACGGGTTTGTAGTAGCCAAGATTATGAAGTAAATATAACTTTATATAGCAAAGGAACCCTACTATTTAATGATTTCTCCAACAATATAGGAGGTAAGGGTGAAATGATAAAAGCATCCATTAGTTTACAAGACTTGAGAAGGAGAATATAT
>NZ_BAAHYI010000031.1:0-647 GCF_054657635.1 Halanaerobaculum tunisiense | reverse complement strand
GATAATTAATTTTTCCTCTTAATATTTTATAGTAAGAAGTAATTTCTTAACTTTATTGTAAGTTTATTGGTACCCCCAAGGGGATTCGAACCCCTGCCGCTGAGATGAAAACCCAGTATCCTAGGCCGCTAGACGATGGGGGCCTAGCTAGTTTAATCCACACACAATACAATTGGGGTGGATGATGGGAGTTGAACCCACGGCCTCAGGAGCCACAATCCTGCGCTCTAACCAACTGAGCTACATCCACCACAGTATTTAATTGACAATTAATAATGGACAATTTACAGTTGAATTCAAGATCTAATAATAATCTATTCTGATCTTGATTTCCAATTATCAATTCTCAACTTTTCATTATAAATTAATTGATATGGCGTGCTTGGGAGGATTCGAACCCCCGGCCCACGGCTTAGAAGGCCGTTGCTCTGTCCAACTGAGCTACAAGCACATAACTTGGAGCGGGAAACCGGACTCGAACCGGCGACACCCAGCTTGGAAGGCTGGTGCTCTAGCCAACTGAGCTACTCCCGCATAATTATATGGTGCGAAGGGTGGGAGTCGAACCCACACGCCTTGCGGCACTAGATCCTAAGTCTAGCGTGTCTGCCAGTTCCACCACCTTCGCTCAATATTAAAGATAAGAC
>NZ_BAAHYI010000030.1:0-788 GCF_054657635.1 Halanaerobaculum tunisiense | reverse complement strand
TTCTAAAGGGCTGAACTATATCTATGGTTTTGAATTGAAGAATTTGACTTGGCTCACGACACACCCTACAGGTCTAGAAAACAGACCTTCCGTAATAAAAACCATTTGCAGACAGCTGATAGCTGATATAAAGTGGCACGAAAGTGCCACTTTATATCAGCTATCCCATACTCTCCTGTCTTAGGATCCTTAAAAATAGGCAGATGGGGTGGAAAAAAAGTAAACAATATTAATAACCCACCAAAACCTATAAAACAAATTAAACCCAATCTATCATTAAATCTAGGTTTTTTTCTGCTTATAATATTATAATTTATGATCTGACAAATAATTGACCCTACTACATAAGAGGCTATATCCAGCCACAAAATATGTTCTCCGATTATAGCAGTATAAGTATAAAAAAACAATATAATAAACACTTCTAATGCTAGTACTCCTAAAGTCTTCCCCCAAAAATAGTTCTTTACTTTATCTTTGATTGCTGGATATTCAATTAGAGAGAAAAAGACAAGAGCCCAATAACCTAACTTCAAATGTTCCCAAACACTTTCATTTACTGGACTAAAAACTGCTACAATTAATGACTGACCAGACCAATCATATACAAAGTGTAATAATGACCCAACTATAATTAACCAAAATAAACCTAATGTTTCCCAAATCAAAACTTCCTTACTACCTTTCTTCATGATACCTCCCTCCTTAGTATTTAAAAGAGTTTAACACTTAATTATTACTAAAAAATTTTTTTAATTATTAAAATGATATATAAATCTAAATAAACA
>NZ_BAAHYI010000029.1:0-899 GCF_054657635.1 Halanaerobaculum tunisiense | reverse complement strand
AAAAAAAATTCGAACCTTATATAGTTTAAAAGACATTATTACAGATAAATGGCGAATGCATAATGCAGCACAAAAAGTACTAAATAATGGTGGTTGTGGTGGAATTGATGAAGTAAGTATTGATGAGTACAGAAATAACTATAAGATTAATATGCGTGAATTATATAGACAATTAAGAGAGAATAGATATGAGCCACGACCAGTACTAAGAACGTATATCTCAAAAGGTAATGGAGAACAAAGACCACTAGGTATTCCAGTAATCAGAGACCGAATAGCCCAACAAGCAGTTAAACAGGTGTTAGAAAAACAGTTTGAACAAGTATTTTGTGAGTGTTCTTTTGGTTTCAGACCGAATAGGTCAACCCATGATGCAATAGAAAAGATAGAGGAATATAAACAACAAGGTTATAATTGGGTAGTAGATGCAGACATAAGGTCCTATTTTGATACTATAGACCACGACTTACTGATGGATTTTATAGCAGAGTATGTAAGTGATGGTTGGGTATTAGATTTAATTAGATCATGGCTAACAGCTGAAGTCATGACCGACGAAGGAAGGGAAGAGACTGAAGAAGGAACTCCTCAAGGAGGTGTTATCTCTCCTTTATTAGCTAATATCTATCTACATCACTTTGATAAGAAGATGACTCGAAGAGGATATAAACTAGTTCGCTTTGCTGATGATTTTGTAATATTGACCAAAAGTAAGGATAAAGCCAAGAGAGCATTACAAGTAACACGTCAGATAATAGAAAATGAATTAAAACTGAAACTCCACCCTAAAAAGACAGTAATAACAAACTTTTATGATGGGTTTAAATTTCTAGGATTTAGATTTCATCATTGGTATTATAAAAGTCCAAAGGATGAAGCAGTAAATAACTTTAAAGATA
>NZ_BAAHYI010000028.1:0-996 GCF_054657635.1 Halanaerobaculum tunisiense | reverse complement strand
ACTTTGAGAGATTGTTTTGTGAATGTTCTTTTGGATTCAGACCTAACAGATCAACCCATGATGCAATAGAGAAAATAGAAGAATATAAACAGCAAGGTTACGATTGGGTAGTAGATGCAGATATAAAATCTTATTTTGATACTATAAACCATGATTTATTAATGGATTTTATAGTAGAATATATAAGTGATGGATGGGTATTAGACTTAATTAGATCGTGGCTAACTGCAGGAGTCATGACCGAAGAAGGAAGAAAAGAGACTAAAGAAGGAACACCTCAAGGAGGTGTGATCTCTCCTTTATTAGCTAATATCTATTTACATTACTTTGATAAGAAGATGACTCGAAGGGGATATAAACTAGTTCGCTTCGCTGATGATTTTGTAGTATTGACCAAAAGTAAAGATAAAGCCAAAAGAGCATTACAAGTAACTCGTCAGATAATAGAAAATGAATTAAAATTAAAACTCCATCCTGAGAAGACAGTGATAACAAACTTTTATGATGGGTTTAAATTTCTAGGATTTAGATTTCATCATTGGTATTATAAAAGTCCAAGAGATAGAGCAATAAATAACTTTAAAGATAGAATAAGAGATATAACTAGAAGAAATAGACCTCAGAAATTGGAAATAATAATTGATGAGTTAAATTTAGTACTAAAAGGCTGGGGACATTACTTTAAAATAGGCAATATCAAAACATTATATAGGAAATTAGATAAATGGATAAGAATGAGAATACGTTCTTTCATAGAAGGAAAGAAAGCGATAATTCATCAGAATTATCGCTTATCGAATAAGTTTTTAAGAGAAGAAGGACTAGATTCACTGCTTACTGATGTGCTGTAATCGAGAGTGAAATATACATCTATGGTAACATAGAGTCGCTGACTTACTCTCTGATATGGAGCACCAATAACCGAAAGCTGTATACGGGAAAACCGTTCGTGCAGTTTGATAAGGGGTCCCAGCTGTGAAGCTGGTCCTACTTTAT
>NZ_BAAHYI010000027.1:0-1190 GCF_054657635.1 Halanaerobaculum tunisiense | reverse complement strand
AAGGATGTTAAAAATTATAACAGAAGAATGTGTAGGATGCGGAGAATGTATAGATAAATGTCCATTTGATGCCTTAGAAATGCAAGATGGAGTAGCAGTAGTAGATGAAGATACATGTACATTATGTGGTGCTTGTGTAGAGAGTTGCCCAGTTGATGCAATTGAGATGGAAGGGGCAGTAAATGAAGGACCAGATATAGATTTATCAGCTTATGAAGGTGTATGGGTATTAGCAGAACAAAGAGATAATGAACTATTAGATGTTTCATTACAGTTAGTTAGTAAAGCAAATGAATTAGCTAAAGATCTAGATGCAGAGGTTTCAGCTGTATTATTAGGTTCAGATGTGAAAGAAGATGCGCAAGAATTAATGGCATATGGAGCAGATAAAGTATATGTAGCAGAGGAAGAAGAACTAAAGGATTATACAACTGATTATTATACAGATACAATTACTAAATTAATTAAAGAGCATAAACCAGAAATTGTTTTATTAGGAGCAACACATAACGGAAGAGATTTAGGTCCTCGATTATCTAATCGATTACAAACTGGTTTAACAGCAGATTGTACTAAATTAGGAATAGATGAAGAAAAAGATATTTTACTACAGACTCGTCCAGCGTTTGGTGGTAATTTAATGGCAACAATTATTTCTCCAGATCATAGACCACAGATGGCAACAGTAAGACCAGGAGTAATGGAGAAAGTAGAACCAGATTATGATAAAGAAGGAACAGTAGAAGAAATAGAAGTAGATTTAGATCAAGTAAGTGCTTTAACAAAGGTAAAAGAAATAATTAAAGAAGAAAGTGCAGGAGTTAATTTAGAGGATGCAAAGATTATAGTTGCTGGAGGAAGAGGAGTAGGAGATCCAGAAGGATTTAAAGTAATTGAAGAATTAGCAGATGTATTAGGTGGAGAAGTAGGAGCTTCTCGTGCAGTAGTAGATGAAGGTTGGATAGATCAAGAACATCAGGTAGGTCAAACAGGTAAGACAGTTCAACCAGATTTATATATAGCTTGTGGAATTTCAGGAGCAATTCAGCATCGAGCAGGAATGGAAGGATCAGATTATATTATAGCAATCAATACTGATAAGGATGCAGAGATATTTAAAGTTTGTGATTATGGAATTGTAGGAGATTTACATGATGTAGTTCCTAAGTTATGCGAGGCTTTTAAAGATA
>NZ_BAAHYI010000026.1:0-1296 GCF_054657635.1 Halanaerobaculum tunisiense | reverse complement strand
TTTATCAATAATTTTATTAGCTCTTTTAATTATATTTAAATGTCCATTAGTCACAGGATCAAAGCTCCCAGGATATACTGCTGTTTTCATTATCCCTCTCCCCTTGCTTCTTTATTTATTATCAAATACTAAAATAGTATAAGTTATATAAGTTATATAATTAACAATATTTCTCTACTTCTACTAATTCAACCTTTAACTTTTAGCAAAAGATAATACTAAAAACCTTTTATTCACAATCTTTACTATAAAAAAGGTAGTTATAATGAACAATAATTTTCCTCGCCTGTTCATTTCTTCTATAAACATTTTAACATTTCGTTCAAAATATATCAAGCCTTTATTAAAAGAAGATTATCTTTTTTTAATAAAATAGATTGTTGAATAAAAGATTTTTCCAATTCAAAAAAGGTAAAGTTGCTTACTTTCTAGTATTACATCAGGTGACCAAACCTCAAAAAAACTAGAAAAGAGCAACTAATAATAATTATATCACCTGAAGTACTAAAAGAAAACACTTTCTATCAAATTTGTTCTTGAGAAATACCTTTTTCGGCAGACTTATAAATATAATCTATTAAATTTGCAATTGCGTACTTTTTAGCTAAAAAAGTAAAATAGCTTGAATTTTCGGGTCTCTGACTAATATTGTGAAGAAAAATATGTAAATTCAAAAAATAAAAATGCATTTGGTGGAAATGTCCTATCAGAGAAAATCAGGTTATAATTAGATTGGAAAAGATATCGTTGTAAGAATTGTGATAGCAATCCATTTAACGAAGAGTATGAAAGTATTGATAAATATTCTAGAAAAACTAAAAGATTAGATGCATATATAGTGGATTTAGCTCAAAGAAGAGATTATACAGGTATAGCTAAGGTTTCTGAAGCTGAATGTGCTTTAAATGAATGATATGAGCGTGTTTAGACAGCGGTTTAAAACCATTGTTAGAAACTAAAAAAACAGTGGAAAATTGGGAAGACAAATTATTGAACTTTTTTGAGGCTAAGATAAGTAATAGTTTTGCTGAAGGCATAAATAATAAAATCAAATTAATAAACCGAATAATATATAAATTATTCGTCTACGTTATCCAAATCTCTTTTTTTAGACCTTAACTGGAGTAATAACTCATCCTCGCCTATTGGATAAGCATAATTACCATATGATTGATGATAGAGTGCTTCTTTTAACATGATTAATTCCTCCAAGCTGTTAATATAAATACTTCCAATTTAAATATATCTAAACTAAAGTGCTCTTTTTTAGAAATATTTAGTTAATTATTACTGCTC
>NZ_BAAHYI010000025.1:0-1397 GCF_054657635.1 Halanaerobaculum tunisiense | reverse complement strand
TTTACTTTGTTTTTGAGATGAAAGATTAAATTTATTTAAAAGGAGTGGTTGATAATATGCTTCATGTTTTAATGGACACATCAGTTTTCCGTAGTAATCCTCCACGTAAAAAACCTATTTTTAAATCTATAGTGAAAGTTTCACGAAATAATGAACTTAAATTACATGTTCCTGAACTTGTGAAACGTGAGTTTTTATCTCAAAATTATACTCATTATAAAAATGATTTTGAGGATTTAGAAAAAGGATTAAATGGTCTTCTTCGACGCTCATTACCTGAAGATTTAGAAAATAATTTAGAAAAATTTCAAGAGGATATTAATAATTATCCAGAAAAAATCAGAAAACATATTAATGATGAATTTGATGATTGGTTAGATTCTATTCAAAGTAAAAAATATAAAATCACATTAAAACATACTAGACAGACATTTGATAAATATTTTCTAGGAGACTTACCATTTGAGGAACGAAAAAATCGAAAAGATATACCAGATAGTTTTATATGTGAATGTATTGAGGATGTAATCCAAGAAGTTGATCATTTACATATAGTGGCTGGTGATAAAGCTATAGAAAAAACTTTTAAAGAGAGAAGTGATGTTAATACTTGGTCTTCTTTAGAAGAATTTATTGATTCTAGTGACTTTCAAGAACTATTACAGGAACATAATGCTAAAAATAATTTCATTAGTTTTGTTGAATATCTTGGTAATGATGGTGTTTTATTTGATAGAAAAATTGAAGAAGAAATTATAAATATTTTGCATGGCATGAACATTACTTCTCCTAAAATCAAAGGAGAAAATAATGAAGGAAGAGTAAGTATGGTTGGTAATCCTGAAGATATTAAATATCTAGTTGATGATATAGTTTATTATGGTGATGGAAGAGGAGTTATCCCTTTTAAATTTAAAATAGAATGTATATTAGGATATTCTATATATAAACCTGATTATTTAGCATTAGGGGAAGAAGATAAAAGGAAAATTTCAAGAACTGAATTAAATGACCACTATTATTATGCTGAAAAAAGTTTGCGGTTGTCAATTAAAGGAAATTTATCAATTGAAGCTTCTTTAAATCTTCTTGAAGAAAAAAATGAAAATGAGAAAATTGCTAATAGCTTAGATGAAGAAGCAGTTCAAATAAATGAAATAGAAAATATTGAAATTTTACCTAATGGATCCTCAGCAAAAGAAAGAGTTAAGATTGATTTTAGTCGTATATAGAAAATTTATAGTAGAATTCTTTTTTATTAGTGACGTAAACAACTTCGGCTAACATGGGGTTAGCGACATCTAGCCGAAGAGGTTAGACGAGGCTAGGAGTTACATATGTAAGTTTTAGAGGATGGACAAGTTATAAGAGGGTTGAGCTAGACGTCGCGAAGCCCA
>NZ_BAAHYI010000024.1:0-1474 GCF_054657635.1 Halanaerobaculum tunisiense | reverse complement strand
ACCCCTTGAGCTAAAGTATACGCTGTTGCTAAAGTGTCCGCTCCTGCAAAAGCTCTATCACTTAATAAAATTGCTTCATCTACTCCCATAGCTAAGGCTTCTTTCAGTGCTTCTTTAGCTTGAGGTGGTCCCATACTAATTACTGTAACTGTTCCTCCATGCTCTTCTCTTAATCTAATTGCTTCTTCTATCCCATGTCTATCTTCTGGATTTATAATACTTGGAACTCCCTCTCTTACTAATGTTCCTTCTTCTGGGTCTATCTTAACTTCATTTGTATCTGGTACTTGCTTTACACATACTACAATATCCATTTCTTTTACCTCCTTTTAACTTATTATATTAATTAACTTAATAATTCTCCTCCAATAACCATCTTCTGTACTTCTGTTGTTCCTTCATAAATCTCTGTTATCTTCGCATCTCTATATAATCTCTCAACAGGATATTCTCTCATGTATCCATATCCTCCGTGAATTTGCACTGCTTCTCTAGCTACCTCTACTGCTGTATCTGAAGCATGATACTTAGCCATTGCTGCTTCTTTAGAGAATACTTTTTGATTGTCTTTAGCTAATGCTGCTTTATAGACTAAGTTTCTTGATGCTTCTATTTTAGTAGCCATCTCAGCTATTTTAAACTGAATAGTTTGGAATTTACCAATCGATCTTCCAAACTGCTCTCTCTCTTTAGCATATTGAACTGACTCATCTAATGCTCTTTGAGCAATCCCTAGTGCCTGAGCTGCTACTCCTATTCTTCCTCCATCTAAAGTCTGCATTGCTATCTTAAAGCCTTCTCCTTCTTCTCCTAATAAATTCTCTTTAGGAACACGACAATCATTAAAAATTAATTCTCTCGTATCTGAAGCATTAATCCCCATCTTATCTTCTTTCTTTCCTGTTTTAAATCCTGGAGTATCTGCTTCTACAATAAAGCCACTAATCCCTCTCGTTCCTTTACTTGGATCAGTCATAGCAAAAATTATAAATGTATCTGCTTCTCCTGCTCCTGTAATAAAAATCTTATTTCCGTTTAATACATACTCATCTCCATCTAATACTGCTGTTGTTTTTTGACTAGATGCATCTGTTCCTGCATTTGGTTCTGTTAAACCAAATGCTCCTACCTTTTCTCCTTTTGCTAATGGTTTTAAATACTTTTCCTTTTGTTCTTCATTCCCAAACTTATAAATAGGATCAGATCCTAATGAGGTATGGGAAGAACAAATTATACCATGTGTAGCACAAGCTCTTGATAATTCCTCTACAGTTAATACATAACTTAAAGTATCTGCTCCTGCTCCTCCATATTCTTGAGGAATAGGGATTCCTAGCATATGTGCTTCTCCCATTTTTTCTACATTCTCTCGAGGATACTCATGTGTCTCATCAATTTCTCCTGCAATTGGCTCTACTTCTTTTTCTGCAAAATCAGATACCACTTTCTTAATCATCTTTTGTTCCTCTGTTAA
>NZ_BAAHYI010000023.1:0-1691 GCF_054657635.1 Halanaerobaculum tunisiense | reverse complement strand
TTCAGTCTCTCAAAACTAAACAATGTAGTAGGTTTCAACTATCAACCGTTTAAACTCCTTAGAAAGGAGGTGATCCAGCCGAACCTTCCGGTACGGCTACCTTGTTACGACTTCACCCCCCTTATCGGGCACACCTTCGGCGCTAAAAGCGACTTCTGGTGCCCCCAACTCGGGTGGTGTGACGGGCGGTGTGTACAAGGCCCGGGAACGGATTCACCGTGACATTCTGATCCACGATTACTAGCGACTCCAGCTTCATGCAGATGAATTGCAATCTGCAATCCGAACTGAGGTCTGCTTTAGGAGATTGGCGCAACCTTGCGGTCTAGCCACTCTCTGTACAAACCATTGTAGCACGTGTGTAGCCCAGAACATAAGGGGCATGATGACTTGACGTCATCCCCACCTTCCTCCGCGTTGCTCCCGCGGCAGTCTTCTTAGAGTCCCCACCATAACGTGCTGGCAACTAAGAACAGGGGTTACGCTCGTTGCGGGACTTAACCCAACATCTCACGACACGAGCTGACGACAGCCATGCACCACCTGTCATCTGTGTCTCCGAAGAGAAACTTCCTGTTACGGAATAGTCACAGGGATGTCAAGTTCTGGTAAGGTTCTGCGCGTTGCTTCGAATTAAACCACATGCTCCGCCGCTTGTGCGGGCCCCCGTCAATTCCTTTGAGTTTCAACCTTGCGGTCGTAATCCCCAGGCGGGATACTTAAAGCGTTAACTGCGGCGCGGAGGGAGTTGAACCCCCAACACCTAGTATCCAGCGTTTACAGCTAGGACTACCGGGGTATCTAATCCCGTTTGATACCCTAGCTTTCGTGCCTCAGCGTCAGAGTCAGACCAGAAGACTGTCTTCACCATTGGTGTTCTTCCTGATATCTACGTATTTCACCACTACACCAGGAATTCCATCTTCCTCTTCTGCTCTCAAGTCTAACAGTTTCAAAGGCCCTTCACTAGTTAAGCTAGTGGATTTCACCTCTGACTTGCTAGACCGCCTGCGCACCCTTTACGCCCAGTAATTCCGGACAACGCTTGCCCCTTACGTGTTACCGCGGCTGCTGGCACGTAATTAGCCGGGGCTTCCTTGTGAGGTACCGTCAAGCCTAGCAGCTATTCGCTACTAAGTTGTTCTTCCCTCAAGACAGAGCTTTACGACCCAAAGGCCTTCATCACTCACGCGGCGTTGCTCCGTCAAGCTCTCGCTCATTGCGGAAGATTCCCCACTGCAGCCTCCCGTAGGAGTCTGGGCCGTGTCTCAGTCCCAGTGTGGCCGATCACCCTCTCAGGTCGGCTACCCATCGTTGCCTTGGTAGGCTGTTATCCTACCAACTAGCTAATGGGACGCAAGCACATCTTTAAGCGGTAGTAAAACCACCTTTGCTCACTAGGAGCTTATCTGACATTAGCCACTCTTTCGAGAGGTTATTCCAGACTTAAAGGTAGATGACTTACGCGTTACTCACCCGTTCGCTGCTTTACTCGCTACCCGAAGGTAGCTTTCTCGCACAACTTGCATGTGTTAAGCACGCCGCCAGCGTTCGTCCTGAGCCAGGATCAAACTCTCCGAAAAAGGAATGAGTTTGAAACTAGCTTAGAATAGTTGAAACTCTACATTGTTTAGTTTTCAAAGACCGAAAAATTTATCTGTCCTTTGCAAGCGACACTTACTATATTATCA
>NZ_BAAHYI010000022.1:0-2166 GCF_054657635.1 Halanaerobaculum tunisiense | reverse complement strand
AGTGCGACCAGCCCTTGAAACAATAGGGATAAGCTACATTCCAGGCTGCTTAAGACGAGAGTCTTTTGAGCCATTCATTCTATTTAGAATGACTCTATTTTCCGATGCATTTCTAGTAATGGATTTGTATTGAGCGGAGGAGACAATGTGGAAAGCTCACTAACCCTAAGTTGAGTGACTGCTAGAGTAAATATACCGTAAAGATTAACATATGTGAATTGCTGAAAGCTTCGTCAAACGTGCATAGTGAAATAGGGTTGATACACTGTAACCAAAAGGTATAGGATAGGGTCAGGTAAGTTTTCGTATTGCCTGACAAATAGACTAAAGTCCTCGGAGTAAAGGCAGAATCTAAAGCGGTATGAACTGGCTGGAATGTAGAACTGGGAAACTCCAATAGATTCCTGGTAACAGGTAGGTCAATTATGCTTTGTGATACAATATCTAGGGGAATAGGGAAACTGAAAGAAGCAAATGTCATTCAAGAAGGTGAATGAATAGAGGTTCAAAATTTGCCTTGCTCTGAAAAGAGGCTGACTTTCAAATACGGTTACTTAAGGCAGGAAAGGATTGAAACTTTATGAATATGGCAAGCCAAATAACTCATCATGAGTGGGCGACCATAGACCACGCTGAAGCTAGTAAAACCTGGGAAGTAATTCCTTGGGAACTGATAGAAAGTAAGGTTAATAAACTTCAATCACGGATTGCTAAAGCAATAAGAAAAGGTAAGGATAATCTAGCAAAGAAGTTACAGTATTTATTAACAAACTCATATTATGCAAAGTTATTAGCAGTAAGAAAAGTAACAACTAATCAAGGTAAAGAAACGTCAGGAGTAGATGGGAAAATTTGGTCAACTCCAGCGACAAAATATAAAGCTGCTTTGAAGCTAACAAATGACGAATACAGAGCTAAACCACTCAGAAGAATATATATTGACAAAAGGCTAGACAAGAAAAGACCGTTGGGGATACCAACAATGTATGATAGAGCAATACAGGCACTTTATGCTTTGGCTTTAGATCCAGTATCGGAAACTAAAGCAGATAAAGTATCTTTTGGCTTTAGGAAATATAGAAGTTGTGATGATGCTAAAGAATATCTATTTAAGTTGTTAGGTAGAGAAGTATCAGCTCAATGGATTTTGGAAGCTGATATTAAAGGTTGTTTTGACAATATAAGCCATGAGTGGTTAATGGAAAATATTCCGTTAGAATCTAAAATACTAAATCAATTTCTTAGATCAGGTTATAAATATAACAAGCAACTCTTCCCCACTGAAAAAGGCACTCCTCAAGGCGGTATTATATCTCCGATTTTGGCTAATATGACTTTAGATGGTATGCTAGATTTACTCAAAAGAAACTACTGGACAAACCATCTTGGGACTGTAAATAGAAGATATAACGATGATAAAGTAAACCTAGTAAGATATGCAGATGATTTCGTTGTAACAGCCAAAAGTAAAGAAGTACTGGAAGATATAAAAGAATTAATAGGAGATTTCCTAGATGAGAGAGGACTTGAACTATCTAAACGGAAAACTAAGATAACTCACATCAATCAAGGGTTTGATTTCCTGGGCTGGAATTTTAGAAAATACAGCGGTAAATTGATAATAAAACCTTCCAAAGAATCTTATAAATCAATAACCAGTAAAATAAGAAAGTTAATCAAGGACAACGGAACTATAAAACAGGAAAGATTAATTAAGATATTAAATCCAGTAATCAGAGGTTGGTGTAATTATCATAGTACTGCTTGTTCTAAAGAAACCTATCAACAATTAGATTCAGAAATATTTAAAACTTTATGGAGATGGTCAAAAAGAAGACATCCTAGTAAATCTAAGAAGTGGATAATGAATAGATATTGGATAACTAAAGATAATCGGAATTGGATATTTGCTACAAAAGATAAAGAATTAATTTCTGCAACTGATACAGAGATAACAAGACATTGCCTAATAAAGTTTGCTGCTAATCCCTATTTACCAGAATATAACGATTATTATCTAAAGAGAAATTTAAACTAGATTATTTTTCTACTTATTGCTGCCAATCCAAAGGTTGGTGTTAAGTAGCTTGAGCCGTATGAATTGAAAGGTTCACGTACGGTTCTGATGGGGGAAAGGGGGCGTAAGCCCCTTACCTACCAGACTTG
>NZ_BAAHYI010000021.1:0-2621 GCF_054657635.1 Halanaerobaculum tunisiense | reverse complement strand
TATTATACCTTCAAAACTGCACAATAGGTCTTCCTAGATTAAATCCTCGTTCTATTAGTACCAGTCAGCTTAGTGTGTCACCACACTTACACTCCTGACCTATCTACCTGGTCATCTACCAGGGAACTTACTGGATTATTCCATGGGATATCTAATCTCGAGATCTGCTTCACGCTTAGATGCTTTCAGCGCTTATCAGTTCCGCACTTAGCTACCCAACAATGCCATCGGTTGACAATTGGTACACCAGCGGTACGTCCATCCCGGTCCTCTCGTACTGGGGATAGTTTCCCTCAAATATCCTGCGCCCACGGCGGATAGGGACCGAACTGTCTCACGACGTTCTGAACCCAGCTCGCGTGCCGCTTTAATGGGCGAACAGCCCAACCCTTGGAACCTACTCCAGCTCCAGGATGCGACGAGCCGACATCGAGGTGCCAAACCTCCCCGTCGATGTGAACTCTTGGGGGAGATAAGCCTGTTATCCCCGGGGTAACTTTTATCCGTTGAGCGATGGCAAATCCATACTCTACCATCGGATCACTAAGCCCGACTTTCGTCCCTGCTCGACCTGTATGTCTTGCAGTCAAGCTCCCTTCTGCCTTTACACTCTGCGTACGATTTCCAACCGTACTGAGGGAACCTTGGGGCGACTCCGTTACTGTTTAGGAGTCGACCGCCCCAGTCAAACTGCCCATCTGAAACTGTCCCAGTACTGGATCACAGTACATGGTTAGAACACCGGCACAATAAGAGTGGTATCCCAAAGACGGCTCCATTGACACTAGCGCGCCAACTTCCTAGCCTCCCACTTATACTGTACGTAGTGTACCAAAGTTCAATATCAGATTGCAGTAAAGCTCCACGGGGTCTTTCCGTCCAGCCGCGGGTAGTCTGCATCTTCACAGACACTTCAATTTCACCGAGCCCTTCGTCGAGACAGTGTCTAAGTCGTTGCGCCATTCGTGCAGGTCGGAACTTACCCGACAAGGAATTTCGCTACCTTAGGACCGTTATAGTTACGGCCGCCGTTCACTGGGGCTTAAGTTTGATGCTTTGGAACAAGTCCTAACATCTCCCCGTGACCTTCCAGCACCGGGCAGGCGTCAGCCCCTATACTTCGACTTGCGTCTTAGCAGAGACCTGTGTTTTTGGTAAACAGTCGCTTAGACTTCTTTGTTGCAACCTCTTCGGGCAAAACCCTAATGAGGCACCCCTTCTCCCAAAGTTACGGGGTTAGTTTGCCGAGTTCCTTGACGAAGGTTAACTCGCTCGCTTTAGAATTCTCATCCAGTCCACCTGTGTCAGTTTGCGGTACGGATACCTATCACCTTGCTAGAGGTTTTTCTTGGCAGTAGAGACTCAACTTCTTCGCTTCCGTAGAAGCTCCCGATCACACTTTAGAGTTAACAATACTCCGGATTTACCTAGAGTATCCTCCTTGGTGCTTCGACCTGACAAACCGTTGTCAGGCAAGTCTATCTTCCTGCGTCACCCCTTTGCTCAAATGGAGATAGGTAGTGTCGGAATCTTGACCGACTATCCATCGCCTACGCCTTTCGGCCTCAGCTTAGGATCCGACTTACCCTGAGCGGACGAGCCTTGCTCAGGAAACCTTGGACTTACAGCGAATAGGATTCTCACCTATTTCTCGTTACTCATACCGGCATTATCGCTTCTATACAGTCCACAGCTCCTTTCAGTACTGCTTCAGTCCGTATAGAATGCTCTCCTACCATCAATAAAGATCCGCAGTTTCGGTGGTAAGCTTAAGCCCCGTAAATTTTTGGCGCAAGACCACTTGACCAGTGAGCTATTACGCACTCTTTAAATGAATGGCTGGTTCTAAGCCAACATCCTGGTTGTCTAAGCAGTCTCACTTCCTTTGCCACTTAGCTTACACTTAGGGACCTTAACTGGCGATCTGGGTTGTTCCCCTCTCGACTATGAAGCTTATCCCCCATAGTCTGACTCCCGGAGTTAATACAATGGGCTTCGGAGTTTGACTGGATTCGGTAGCTTGGGTAAGCCCCTAGTCCAATCAGTGCTCTACACCCAAAATATATGCTCCGAGGCTAGCCCTAAAGCTATTTCGGAGAGAACCAGCTATTTCCGAGTTCGATTGGCCTTTCACCCCTATCCACAGTTCATCCCATGGCTTTTCAACGCCAATGCGGTTGGGACTTCCACAGGCTACTACACCTGCTTCATCCTGACCATGGATAGGTCACTCGGTTTCGGGTCTATGGCAAGCGACTTGCGCCTTATTTCAGACTCGCTTTCGCTACGGCTTCGCCTTGTTGGCTTAACCTCTGCCACTTGACATAACTCGCCGGTTCGTTAAGCAAAAAGCACGCCATCAGGCTGATAAATATACGCCCTCTGACCGCTTGTAAGCATATGGTTTCAAGTTCTATTTCACTCCCCTTCCGGGGTTCTTTTCATCTTTCCCTCACGGTACTGGTTCACTATCGGTCGCTAGGAAGTATTTAGCCTTAAGAAATGGTCCTCCTGGCTTCCCACGAGGTTTCAAGTGTCTCATGGTACTCAGGAAATCAGCTCAGTTTCAGTTAGTTATTGTCTACTGGACTATTACCATCTGTGGTATAGCTTTCCAGCTA
>NZ_BAAHYI010000020.1:0-4913 GCF_054657635.1 Halanaerobaculum tunisiense | reverse complement strand
AAGAGTAAAAAATATAGTAGTGAAAAATTAAAACTTATGAGGGGGAGATTTAGTTATGAAAGAAGTTGTAATTGCTAGTGCAGTAAGAACTCCGATGGGGGCTTTTGGTGGAGATTTAAAAGATGTATCAGCTATTGATTTAGGAGTAGTTACAGTAGAAGCAGCTTTAGAAAGAGCTGAAGTGGAAGTTGATCAAATTGATGAGGTAATTTTTGGTAATGTTTTACAAGCAGGCCAAGGTCAAAATCCTGCTCGTCAAATATCAATTAATGCAGGTATTCCTCAAGAAGTTCCAGCTATGACTGTTAATAAAGTTTGTGGTTCTGGATTAAAAGCTGTAAATTTAGCATCGCAAGCTATTAAAGCAGGAGATGGAGATGTATTCGTTGTAGGTGGAGTAGAAAATATGAGTCAAGCTCCATATGCTCTTCCAAATGCTAGATGGGGAGAAAAAATGGGTAATGGTGAAGCGGTTGATTTAATGATTAAAGATGGTTTATGGGAAGCATTTAATGATTATCACATGGGAATTACAGCTGAAAATGTAGCAGAACAATGGGATGTTAGTCGAGAAGAACAAGATGAATTTGCTGCTACTAGTCAGCAACGAGCTGTAAAAGCAATGGAAGAAGATAGATTTCAGGATGAAATTGTACCAGTAGAAGTACCACAGCGTAAAGGTGATCCAGAAATTGTTAATAAAGATGAGGGGCCTCGTCCAGGAACAACAGCTGAGGGATTAGCTAACTTAAGTCCAGCATTTAAGAAAAATGGTACAGTAACTGCTGGAAATTCATCAGGAATTAATGATGGTGGATCTGCTTTAGTTGTAATGACTAAAGAAAAAGCTGACGAGTTAGGAGTTGAACCATTAGCAACTATTAAATCTTATGCTTCAGCTGGTGTAGATCCTAAGATTATGGGTACTGGTCCAATCCCAGCTACTAGAAAAGCATTAGTTAATACAGATTTAGAAGTTGAAGACTTAGATTTAGTTGAAGCTAATGAAGCATTTGCTGCTCAATCAATTGCGGTAGTTAGAGAATTAGGTTTAGATACTGAAAAAGTAAATGTTAATGGTGGAGCAATTTCTTTAGGCCATCCAATTGGATGTAGTGGAGCTAGAATTTTAGTAACTTTACTTTATGAAATGGAAAAACAAGATTGTAAAAATGGTTTAGCTACTTTATGTATTGGTGGTGGCCAAGGAGCTGCGACTATAGTAGAAAGATAAATTTCAAATAGTATTTAAATAGTAAAGGTTAGTTATTAATAAAAGGAGGGATAGTAGTATGAAAAAAGTAGGGGTAATTGGTGCAGGAACTATGGGAAGTGGAATAGCTCAAGTTATTGCTGCTAGTGGTTATGATGTGGTTTTAAGAGATATTGAAGAAGAGTATGTTGAAAAAGGTTTAGCTGGAATTAAGAAAAATTTAGAACGTAGTGTAAAAAAAGATAGATTAACTGAAGATCAAAAGGAAGAGACTTTAGAAAGAATAGATACTACTACTGATATAGAAGATTTAGCAGATGCTGATTTAGTTATTGAAGCTATTGTAGAAAATATGGATATTAAGAAGGATGTATTTAAAGAATTAGATAAAGTTTGTAAAGATGAAACTATTATTGCTTCTAATACTTCTGCGTTAAGTATTACTGAATTAGCTACGGTAACAGAACGTCCAGAAAAGGTATTAGGAGTACACTTCTTTAATCCTGTTCCAGTAATGAAATTAGTAGAGTTAATTCGAAGTATTACTACTACAGATGAAACATTTGATAAAATTGAATCCTTTATAGAAGATATTAATAAAGAACCAGTTGAAGTAGAGGAAGCGCCAGGTTTTGTAGTGAATAGAATTTTAATTCCTATGATTAATGAAGCAGCTTATGTACTTATGGAAGGAGTAGCTAGTGCTGAAGATATAGATACAGGAATGAAATTAGGAGCTAATCATCCTATTGGACCATTAGCACTAGGTGATTTAATTGGCTTAGATGTTTGTTTATCTATTATGGAAACTTTACATGAAGAGCTAGGAGATCCTAAATATCGACCTTGTCCATTATTGAAAAAGAAAGTAAGAGCTGGACAATTAGGAAGAAAAACAAGTGAAGGATTCTATGATTATAATTAATAGATAGAGAAAGTAACAGTCTTTGACAAGTGATCATTTTGCTTGTCAAAGACTATTTTCTTATCATTTAAAGGAGGGAAAAAATGAATTTTGAAAGTTTAGAAATAGAATATAAAGATCTATGGGCTGTGGTTAAGATTGCTAGACCAAAAGCAATGAATTCTCTAAATAGTACAGTGTTAAATGAATTAAGAGAATGTATTGAAAATTTGGATGGAAATGATGAGATTAAAACTATAGTTATTACTGGTAAGGGAAAAGCATTTGTAGCAGGAGCAGATATTTCTCAAATGAAATCAATGGATAGTTTGGAAGCTAAAGAATTTGGAAGATTAGGTCAAGAAACGTTTAGAACAATTGAAGAAGCATCTACACCAGTTATTGCTGCTATAAATGGTTTTGCTTTAGGAGGAGGATGTGAATTAGCTTTATCTTGTGATATTAGAGTGGCTTCAACAAAGGCAAAACTAGGTCAACCTGAAGTTGGTTTAGGAATTATTCCTGGTTTTGGTGGGACACAACGTTTACCTAAAGTAGTAGGAGAAGGAAAAGCTAAAGAATTAATTCTTACTGCAGATAATATTGATGCTCAAGAGGCTTTAGATGTTGGATTAGTAAATGATGTAGTTGCTGCTGATGAATTAATGGATGCAGTAGAAGAGATAGTTTCTAAAATAGCAAGTAAATCTTCAGTTATTCTTGGTCTAGCTAAAGAAGCAATTAATACAGGTCTAGAAAAAGAAATAAATGAAGGCGCTAAAATAGAAGCAAACTTATTTAGTATATGTTTTAGTACTGAAGATCAAAATGAAGGTATGGATGCATTTTTAAATAAGAGAAAACCTAATTTTTCTGATAAGTAATCTTTAGTGAGGAATTAGACGAATAATTTTTGGGTCTCTGACTAATATTGTGAAGAAAAATATGTAAATTCAAAAAATAAAAATGCATTTGCTAGATTTTCTCTAATTATTTAAGTAATCAACTACAATAATTAAGAGAAAGGAATCTAAGCAAATGCAAACTTATAATATCACAAAATTAATTGATTTGCCAGACTTAATTGCTACTGATTTATTAATTTTAGATGATGTATATATTTTTATAGAAGAAGCTAAAAAGAAAGAGTGGAAAAAGGGTTAGTTGATTCTCCATTACATTTTGATTTTGTATTAGGAGTTCCCGGAGCTATGCCAGGAACTCCTAGGAATTTAATGTTTATGGCTGAAACTATTCCGGAATGTTCTCTTGGACGGTAGCTGGTATCGGAAGACATGAAATTCCATTGGCTGCTGTTGCTATAGCTATGGGTGGCCATGTAAGAGTTGGATTTGAAGATAATGTCTATTACCGAGAGGGAGAATTAGCAGAAAGTAATGCCCAATTAGTAAAAAGAATTACTAGAATTGCCGAGGAATTAGATAGAGAAGTAGCAACGCCAGATGAAGCACGGAGAATTTTAAATATTAAGTGATAGAGGAGGGATTTACAAATGGCAGAAGTAGTTTCGCTAGATCAAGCGTTGGATAATCTTGCAGATGGGATGGAAGTAATGATCGGTGGTTTTATGTCTTGTGGTACTCCTAGACAGCTAGTAAAAGGGATGGTAGAAAGAGGATTTGAAAATTTAACGGTTATTGGGAATGACACGGGAACTCTAAATGAAGGAATAGGTAGATTGATTCATAACCACCAGGCTGAGAAATTAATTGCAAGTCATATTGGACTTAATCCAGAAACAGGAGATCAAATGAATGATGGAGAGCTAGATGTAGAATTAGTTCCACAAGGTACTTTAGCAGAAAGAATTAGAGCTGCTGGATCAGGTCTAGGAGGGTTTTTGACTCCTACTGGAGTAGGTACAGTTGTAGAAGAAGGAAAAGAGAAAATAGAGATAGAAGGAAAGAAATTTTTATTAGAACTTCCTTTGGAAGCAGATGTTGCATTAGTTAGAGCTTGGAAAGCAGATAAAAAAGGAAATCTTGTTTACCGCAAAAGTGCTAAAAACTTTAATCCGTTGATTGCTATGGCGGCAGATGTTGTAATAGTAGAGGCAGAAGAAATAATGGAAATTGGTGAAATTGACCCTAATGAAGTAATGACTCCATCTGTATTTGTAGATTTTATTATCGGAGGTGAAAAATAATGGATAAACAAGCCAAAAGGGAGTTTATAACTAAAAGAATTGCTCGTGAATTAGAAGATGGGGATGTAGTTAATTTGGGAATCGGAATGCCTACAATGGTAGGAAATTATGTTCCTGAAGATTTGGATATTACTCTCCAATCTGAAAATGGATTTTTAGGGTTAGGACCAGCTCCAGAAGAAGGAAAGGAAGATAAAGATTTAGTTAATGCTGGAGGAGAACCAGTTACTATTAAGGAAGGTGGAGCTTTTTTTGATAGTGCAAACTCTTTTGCTATTATTCGAGGGGGACATGTTGATGTTACAGTTTTAGGAGCTCTTCAGGTAGATGAAAAGGGAAACTTAGCTAACTGGATGATTCCTGGTAAATTAGTTCCTGGTATGGGGGGGGCAATGGATTTAGTAGTAGGAGCTAAACAGGTAATTCTTGCTACTTTGCATACTATTAAGGGAGAAAAACCTAAAATTTTACAAGAATGTTCTTTGCCATTAACAGCTCAAGAAGAGGTAGATTTAATTGTTACTGAGATGGGAGTAATTGAAGTTACTAATGATGGTTTAGTATTAACAGAGATAAATCCTAAATTTAGTTTAGAAGAAGTAAAAGAAGCAACGGAAGCTGAATTAATT
>NZ_BAAHYI010000019.1:0-31780 GCF_054657635.1 Halanaerobaculum tunisiense | reverse complement strand
TAGTTGAAAAACTCAATCATAGAATGATTTATAGGTTTTGAATTTAACTCTAAATTTTCAATTATCAACTGTCAATTTATTAATGGGGTGTCGCCAAGTGGTAAGGCACAGGACTTTGACTCCTGCACTCGCTGGTTCAAATCCAGCCACCCCAGCCAATGAATTAAATTTACAATTAACAATTTACAGTGAACAGTTAGAAAAGCAAATAATTTAAATTCAACTGTAAATTCTAAATTGTACACTGTCAACTATCTATAGGCCCC
The DNA here is from genome assembly GCF_054657635.1 of Halanaerobaculum tunisiense. Classification (NCBI taxonomy): domain Bacteria; kingdom Bacillati; phylum Bacillota; class Clostridia; order Halanaerobiales; family Halobacteroidaceae; genus Halanaerobaculum; species Halanaerobaculum tunisiense. Next base: position 31,514 of record NZ_BAAHYI010000019.1, on the reverse strand, counting down.
CATCGTCTAGCGGCCTAGGATACTGGGTTTTCATCTCAGCGGCAGGGGTTCGAATCCCCTTGGGGGTACCAATAAATTAAATAATGCGGAGGGGTTCCCGAGTCTGGTCAAAGGGAGCAGACTGTAAATCTGCCGGCGATGCCTTCAGAGGTTCGAATCCTCTCCCCTCCACCACTAAATATGCGAAAGTAGCTCAGTTGGTAGAGCGCCTCGTTGCCATCGAGGAGGTCGCGGGTTCAAATCCCGTCTTTCGCTCCACTCTTATATTAGAAATGCCTTGTTATCTGAAGATAACAAGGCATTTCTAATATTATAAGTTATTTTATCTGTTAGAAAGCAGGATTTTTTGTTAGATTGCTGAATTAATACATAGATTAGGTGATTTTGAATCAGATGGAGGTAATAATAAGTGGATGATAGTGATAATAAGTCTGAAGCTAAAGTAGAAATTTTAGGTGAAGAATATATCATTAAAGGAGATAAATCTGCTGATTATATTATTGATCTGGCTTCGTTTTTAGATAATCATTTGCAAAAAGTAAAAGAAAAAAATTCTTCTAATTCTAGAGGTAAAATTATGATTTTAGGTGCTATGAACTTAGCTGATAAATTGTATACAGCCCAAAGTGATTATCAAACTTTAGAGAATAAATATCAACAACTTCAAGAAGATTATCAAGAAATTAAAGCTAAATATCAGCAGTCAGGAACAGAGGAAGAATCATAGAAAGGAAGAATGAATTGTGGGTTTTAATGTAGTTGATGGAATGATACTATTATTAGGGATTATATTTTTTTTAAAAGGATATAATTTTGGATTAATTGAGCAACTTACAACTATAATATCAATTCTATTAGGGATTTATGTAGCAGCTGACCAATATAAAGTTTTAGCCAGCTTTTTACATCAAAAATTTTCTTTTACTATGCAGGTGGCTAATTTATTTTCTTTTGCTATAATTATATTGATTATAGGAATTATAGTTAATTATTTAGGTCAAGCTATTAATCATATGTTTGACTTATTATCACTATCTGTTATTGATAATTTAGGTGGAGCTGTATTTGGTTTAGTGAAGGGAAGTTTAGTTATCTATATATTAATATTGTTATTGGCTAGACTAGGTGATTATTTATCATGGCAGATATTACAGCAACAAGTTAATCAATCGTATTTTGCTTCTATTTTTCTTCAGTTCAATCTAGTGATAGAGGAAAAGATAAATCATTTTATTCCCTAAATTAGGGAGGCAGTAATGTGAATAATCTAAATGTTAGTTTAATACTATCAGAAATTGCAGATTTACTAAAAATTAAGGATGCTAATCAGTATAAAATTCAAGCTTACCAAAGGGCTAGTAAAATAGTTGCTGAATTAAGTAGTGATATTGAGGACTATTGGGCCCAGAAAGAATTAACTAACATTGAGGGGATAGGTGATGGTATTGCTTCTAAAATAGAAGAGATTTTAGCTACAGGAACTTGTGCTTATTATCAAGAATTAATAGCTGATTACCCAGTGAGTTTGACTTCTTTATTAGCAGTAAGAGGCGTAGGGCCTAGTAAAGTAAGGAAGTTTTATAATCAATTAGGTATTACTAATTTAGAGCAATTAGATAAAAAAGCTAATACTGGAGAATTGGTACAGATATCAGGAGTAGGTTCTAAGACTACAAATAAGATTTTAACTAGTACACAAAAATTATTATCCAGTCAAGAAAAGATGGATTTAGGTGCGGCTAGTAGATTAGCTACTAAACTAGTTACTTATTTAACAGGATTGCAAATGGTAAGTAGGATCCAGCAGGTAGGAAGTATGCGTCGCAAAGAGGAAATAGTAAGTAATATTTCTTATGTAATACAAGCTATTAAACCAGAATCAGTAAGTAGTAAAGTAGCAGAATTACCACTTGTAGCTAACATAAAAGAGAAGACTGATCAAAAATTAATTGTTAAGACCAAGTTAGGGTTAACTGTTACCTTATTTTTTACTTCCCAGAAGCAGTTTAGCAGAGATGTTTTTTGGTTGACTGGTAGTAAAGAGTTTAATACTCAATTAAAAAAATCAATTTCCCCACTAGATAATAGAGAGGAATTTGAGACTGAAAAGGATATCTTTAGAGCTATTAATCTACCTTATATTATACCTGAGTTAAGAGATCAAACAGATAGTATAGCAGCAGCTCAAAAAGATAAATTACCGGCTAGTATTACCTTAGAAGATATTCAAGGTGATTTACATCTGCATTCTCAGTGGAGTGATGGAAATTATAGTATTGCTGATATGGCTCGAGCCTGTCAAGAGAAAGGATATCAATATTTAGCAATTACTGACCATACTCAGGCTTTGACTGTAGCTAATGGGCTGGATTACAATAGATTACAAGAACAATGGGCTACAATTGATAGAGTAAATGATGAATTAGAGATCGAAATCCTAAAAGGGGCTGAAGTGGATATTCTAGCAGATGAATTGGATTATAGAGATCATATTTTAGCAGAATTAGATATTGTAATTGCTTCAATCCATCACCAATTTGATAGTAGTCAACAAGAGATGATGCAGAGACTTTTTATTGCTCTAGAACATCCGGAAGTTGATATTTTAGGTCATCCTACTGGTAGATTAGTGATGGGCAGAAGTGCTTATAATATAAATTTTGAGCAATTGGTTACTAAGGCTGTAGCCACTAATACTATATTAGAGATTAATTCTGCTCCGCAAAGATTGGATTTAGGAGCCCAACAGGTTAAGATAGCACAACAATTAGGGGCCAACTTTGTAATCAATACTGATGCTCATAGGACTAAACAACTTACTAACTTAGAATATGGTGTTGATTTAGCTCGTAAAGGATGGTTAGAAGCAGAAGATGTGATTAATACACTAGAATTAGAGGAGTTAAAGGAAGTACTGAAGTACTAGAGTAATAATTTTTACTATCCAGAGTAAACTAATAATGGAGTTAACTCAAACTTAAACTCAAACTCAACTAGAAGGGGTCACTAAAGTGGATATAGGAGATTTTAATCAAGGTAAGATAACAAGGACAGAAAAAATAGGAGCTTATCTAGAGATAGATGGCGAAGAGGTTTTGTTGCCTAGTAAGTATATTCCGGCTGAAGTCAAAGTAGGAGATAGTCTAGAAGTATTTGTTTATAAAGATTCCAAAGATAGGAATATAGCAACTACTAAACAACCAGTAGCTAAAGTAGGCGAGTTTGCTTATCTTAAAGCAATAGATGTCAATAAGATCGGAGCATTTTTGGATTGGGGACTAGAAAAAGATTTATTATTGCCTCATAGTGAGCAAGTTAGTAAAATTAAAGAAGGTAATAGATATGTGGTAAGAGTTACTTATGATCAAGTATCTAATCGTATCTATGCTACTGAAAAGTTTGATAAGTTTATTGATCAAGAAGAGATAGATCTTAGTGAGGGCGAAGAGGTAGACCTGCTAATTTATAAGTATACTGATTTAGGAGTCAAGGTAATCATTAATGATCAGTGCTACGGGTTAGTATATAAGGATGATATTTATAAAAAATTAGAGATTGGGGATCAAGTTACAGGTTATATTAAAAAGATCCGTGAGGATAATAAGATAGATGTTAGTTTACGAAAGATAGGTTATGGCCGAATAGAAGATGCTAAATCAAAAATACTTAACGAACTGCAAGCTGAAGATGGCTTTTTAGCTTTAAATGATGATAGTTCTCCCCAACAGATTAAGAAAAGATTACAGATGAGTAAGAATACTTTTAAGCAGGCTATTGGAGGATTATATAAAGAAGAAATTATTGATATAACTAAGGAAGGTATTGAGCTACAATAGCTATTTCGGAAAAGCTACAAAGTAGCTTTTTTTCGAGTAACTTTTATTGAACTAGAACACTCTTTTGTAATTACTAGGTAAGAGTTTTGCAACGACCTTTGAATTTTTTAGTAACGAATCTTAGCGAACTAGAGTAAAAATAAGGCTTGGATTACCTAATTTGGCGGATATTAAATTAGGTTAGCCTTATTTTTAAGCAGTGAGTTGTAGATGAGTTTGAAAAAAATTCCGGAAGTGAGAAAACTCTTACCTAGTATACTATTAAGAATATTAACAGTAATTTAATAAGTTAAAATTTAATAAAGAATAGGAGGAAGACTAATGAACTTAGCAGAAATTTATCAATTAGCTATCGATACTGGCTGGGAAGTTGATCCTCGACAAGAAGAGGAGTTAAAAAGAGTTTTAGCAGATAAAGAAGAGGAATTTGCTGACTTGTCTGCTGATGAGAAAGAATACTTTGATCAGGATAGCTTAGAGAACCCTTATGCTGATACTAGGATTTTATATGGCAATCAAGATAAAGAAGTAAACCGAGTCCTAATGGGGATTGATATTGATGTTAGTGAGATTTTGATAGCTGATAGACTGACTGAGAAAGGTAAGGAGATTGATGCTATAATTTCTCATCATCCTAAAGGTAAAGCATTAGCTGCTTTAAATGAAGTTATGCATATGCAAGAGGATATTCTACATGATCTAGGGATTCCAGTTAATGTAGCAGAAGGGATGTTAGCCGATAGAATCAGTGAAGTAGAACGCGGGATTATGCCTCTTAATCATAATAAAGCTCGTGATGCAGCTCGCTTGCTTGATTTTCCTTTATTATCAGTTCATACTCCAGCTGATAATCTAGTAGTTAATTTTCTTCAGGACAAGATCGATCAAGCTGAATTAAATAAGGTAGCTGATGTTGTTGATTTATTAATGGGGATTCCTGAATATCAAGCAGCTACTAAAGCAAAAGCTGGTCCTAATGTAGTAGCGGGGGCTAAGGATAACAGAGCTGGTAAGGTAGTAGTTGATATGACAGGTGGTACTGGTGGTGCTAAAGAGGAGTACGAAAAGTTGGCCCAAGCAGGAGTAGGTACTTTAGTCTGTATGCATATTGGGGAAGAGCATCTTAAACAAGCTAAGGAGCATCATATTAATGTAGTAATAGCTGGTCATATGGCTAGTGATTCAATTGGTATGAATTTATTTGCTGATAAATTAGTAAAGCAAGGAGTAGAGATTATCCCTTGTTCTGGTTTAATTAGATGTAATAGATAATTATTAGTAGGCCTTTAATCAACTTAGATTAAAGGCCTTTGCTTATGTAATTAACAACTAGACAGAAAAGTTACTTTTAGGAGGCTGATTTGTTCAATGGATAAACATGCTTTAGAGGTATTGGAATTTGCTAAAATTAAAGACCAGTTACAGGAATATATCACCTCTAAATTAGGCTCACATTTAGTTGATAAATTAAGTCCTAGTAGTGATATAGATCATATTCAAGCTAGACAAGAAGAAGTAACAGCAGCTAAAAAGATTCTTAGTCGCGAGAGTGCTCCTCCATTAGGTGGGATTTATGACATTCGTTCTGCTTTAGATAAGGTGGAGAAGGGCGCTATCCTAAAGAGTGAAGAACTATTAGATATCTTAATCACTTTACAGTCAGGCAAGAAGTTAAGAGATTATTTTTCTGGTTTAGAAGATGAAAATGATGAATATTCAAGATTGCTACAAATCAGTAGTCAGTTAGAAACTTTCTCTGGGTTAGAAAGAAAAATCAGCGGAGCTATTACTAATCAGGGGCAGGTTAAGGATGGAGCTAGCTCTAAACTAGCTGAGCTAAGGAGACAGATCAGGACTACTAGTAATCAAATCAAACAGAAATTGAATTCTATTCTTAATTCTAATCGTTATCAGTCTTATATTCAAGACTCAGTAGTTACAATTAGAGATCAAAGGTATGTAATTCCTATTAAAGCAGCTGATCAAAATAATTTCCCGGGCATTGTTCATGATAAGTCGGCTAGCGGCCAGACTGTTTTCATTGAACCAATGCCTGTAGTAGAAATTAATAATCAGTTACAACAATTAAGATCAGAAGAAGAAGAGGAAATCAAGCGCATTTTACAAGAGCTTTCAGCAGCAGTAGGCAAGAAATTAGAGCCGATTAAGGAAACGATTAAGGTGTTAGCAGTACTGGATTTTATATTTGCTAAAGCAAAATATAGTATTGAATTAGATGGTTCTGAACCATTATTGAATACAGCTGGGGAGACTGATCTTATCAGAGCTCGACATCCTCTCTTAACAGGTGAAGTGGTACCAATTGATATTAATTTAGGAGCTGATTTTTCTAGCTTAGTAATTACAGGACCTAATACTGGCGGAAAGACTGTTAGTCTTAAGACAGTAGGCTTATTGACTGTTATGGCTCAATCTGGGTTACACATTCCTGTCTTATCTGGTTCTCAAGTTGCTATTTTTAATCAAGTTTATGCTGATATTGGTGATGAGCAGAGTATAGAACAGAATCTAAGTACTTTTTCTTCTCATATGACTCAAATTATTAAGATTGTTGAACGAGCTAATGTTGATTCATTAGTATTATTAGATGAACTAGGAGCCGGAACTGATCCAGTAGAAGGATCAGCATTAGCTAGAGGGATTCTAGATCATTTACACAGTCAAGGAGCTAAAACAGTAGCTACTACTCATTATAGTGAGCTAAAGACTTATGCTTATAATCACCAAGGAGTTAAAAATGCTGCAGTGGAGTTTGATGTAGAGACTTTACAACCTACTTATGAATTACAAATGGGTTTACCAGGCCGGAGTAATGCTTTTCAGATAGCTAATCGGTTAGGATTAAAAGAAGAAATTATTGATCGGGCTAGTGAATTTTTAGACCAAGAAGATGTTGAGTTGGATAATATCATCCAACAAATTGAAGAAGATAAGCGACAGTACGAAGAACATAAACACAAGGCCCAGGAAGATAAACAAAAGGCCCAGGAGTTAAAAGAAGAATACGAAGTCAAACTAGAAAAGTTAAAAGAGAAACAAGAACGGGAGTTAAAAGAAGCTTATAGAGAAGCTAATAAGATAATTAAGCGAGCGCAACAAAAAGCAGACCAGATTATTACTGATCTAAAGGAAAAACAAAGTATATCTGATCGAGAGATTCAAGCGGCTAGAAGTGAACTACGTCAGGAAAAGAAAGAACTTAAAGCGGAACGTCAAGATTTAGTAGCCGAACAAAAGCAACAACAGGAGATACCAGATCTTGAACCAGGAGATAAAGTTAAAGTAGCTAGCTTAAATCAACAGGGAAAAGTATTAGAAGTTTATGATGATAAAGAAGAAGCATTAATCCAAGCAGGAATTATGAAAGTAACAGTTGATCTAAGGGAAGTAAATAAAACTAAGGATCAAAGAGAAGAGAAAAATAAATCACAGATAAATATCAGTCAGGTCCGAGGTGCTAAGACTAAAAATATATCTCCTGAAGTTGATTTAAGAGGTTTAAGAGCTCAAGAGGCCCGAAATAAGTTGGATAAGTATTTAGATAATGCTTTATTAGCTAATTTAAATCAAATAGAAATCATCCATGGTAAAGGAACAGGAACCTTAAGAGAAGTAGTAGCTGATAAATTGGATAATTATCGTAATATTAAGGATTATAGATTAGGTAAACCCAAAGAAGGAGGAACTGGAGTAACGATTGCTACTTTAGAATAAATAAAAAATGAGGGCTTAAGCCCTCATTTTTTATTCTTTTTGAAGAATATTAAAGAAGTTTAGGATTTTATCTTTGATTTTTTCTGATTCTTCTTTTGTTTCGTGTTCAGTACACTGTTCTTTTGGTACTTCTTGGTAGACGTAATTGCCTTTTTCATTTGTGATAGGTATTTTAGAATTTTCCTTATATTTCTTAACAGGAACTCCTTTATCATCAACAATAATACCAGTCTTTACTTGGTATTCTACTTCTTTAACTTCCTCTTTAGGACAAGCATCTGTGGCAATCAGACCAGTAGATGTATCAATTTTAATTGTATCTGTTTCTTTATGCAGAGTACCTTTTTCTGTTGGTTCTGTACCTTTAATGAATAATTCTTCTCTGACTGTACCGTTAGATTGACAGTATTCATTAGGTAATTTGCCACTTTCAGTACAGATTTCTTTGGTAATAATGTTATCAGGTTGTTTGAAGTTTTGGATTTCTCTATTCTTGACTACTTGTTTCATATAATCGCCCCATAATTTAGCTGCTTCTCCGCTAGAGATTATTTCAGTAACTACTTCTCCTTCTTCGTTTTGTTGTACCTTACCTGAATCGTCTACTTTAGGATATTCCATCTTAGTTGGTTGATCTTCTCCTATCCAAACACTAGTAACTAAGTTTGGAGTATAACCTACAAACCAAGCATCAGTGTAGTTAGAAGTAGTTCCTGTTTTACCAGCCATTGGTCTATTTAATTTAGCTCGCCAACCTGTTCCCCAAACTAAGGGTCCTCTAGCAACAGCTGATTGGAGCATGTCCGTAACTAAATAAGAAGTAGATCTATCAAGTGCTAGTTCTTTCTGGGCTGTTTTTTCGGCCTCATTATCCCATATTAGATTCCCCTTACTATCATGAACTTTAGTAATAGCAATTGGTTCAATCTTGATTCCTTGATTAGCGAAAGCGCTATATGATTTAGTCATTTCTAAAGGAGTGACTCCTTTAGTTAAACCTCCTAAGGATAAAGCTAAATTTTCATCAGCAGAGATTAAACTTTCAATTCCTAAATTTTGAGCTAACTTAATGGTATCATCAATCCCTACTTTATCAAGTAATTTAACAGCCATAACATTAATTGATTTGGCTAAACCTAATCTTAAAGTTGTAGGTCCTAAGTATTTATCATTATAATTGCTAGGCACCCATTTTTCTTTCCCATCAATTTTTGTCTTATATTCTTTAAGAGTATCATCTACAATTGAGCCTGGGCTCATACCTTGTTGTATAGCAGCAGTATAAACAAAGGGTTTAAAGGCTGAACCAGGTTGTCTGTGAGCCTGAGTAACTCGGTTAAATTTATCATTATTTCGGCCACCAATCATAGTCTTAATATGTCCATTATTAGAATTAATAGTAACTAGGGCCAACTGCGGTTGCTTTTCTCCTCGGCCAACTTCTTTATCTAGAGTAGGAATCTCTCTATTTTCAATTGCCTTAGTTACAGTTTGTTCAGCTTTATCTTGCATTGTAGGTGATAGTGTGGTTTGTACTTTTAAGCCCCCAGTATAGACGCGTTTAGAGCCAAATTTATCAATTAATTTCTTACGAACATGTCTCACAAAATAAGGAGCAGTATCTTTATTGTCTTCTGTAGGACTTTCTAATTTAATTGGCTCCTGTTGGGCCTGTTTAAGTTCGCTATCTGATATATAATCATGCTCTGCCATTTTTTCTAAGACAAGGTTTCTTCTCTGTTTAGCTGCTTCTTTATTGTTATAAGGCGAATAATAGTTAGGAGCCTTAATCAAAGCAGCTATCAAAGCTGATTCTGCTAGGGTTAAATCTTCAGTATCTTTGTTGAAGTAATAATTAGCAGCACTTTGGACTCCATAGGCATTATAACCTAAAAAGATTTCATTGAGATAAAATTCTAAAATTTCATTTTTAGTATACATTCGTTCAAATTGCAAGGCAATATACATCTCTTGTAATTTACGAGAGAATAATTTTTCGTGAGTTAATAACACATTTTTGGCTAGTTGTTGAGTAATAGTACTAGCTCCTTCAACTTTAGCCATATGCTTAAGATCAACCCAGATTGCTCTTAAAATTCCTTTTAAATCAATACCGTAATGTTCCCGGAAGCGAATATCTTCAATAGAGATCACTGCATTTTGTATATCTTTAGGGATTTTTTCTAACGGGACATAAACTCTATTTTCCCGGTATAATTTGGTTAAAAGCTCTCCATTAGCTGTGTAAACCATGGTGCTTTCACTAGTCTTCCAGTTTCCATAATCAGATATATCAGGACTTTCTTGGATCATCCAGGTTATAGCACCAATAGCACTTCCTAGACCAATGGCTATAACTAGAAAGATTGCAATAATAATTAATTGTTTTGTTTTTTGTTTTTTCTCAGCCATCTCTGAACCTCCTTCCTGAATTATTATAACATAAAATATCAATTATATATAGTCTATTTTCCCCAGCTTGTTGTAAATGATACCCATATATTATATAGATTACTATAATTGATATTCCATTTTTAATGTGTTATAATTGCTACGAAATAAGCAAGCAAAATCGGGACTGATAAATTTTAGGAGGTAAAGTAATGGAAATTAAAGGACAATTACAGATTATCAAGCGTGGAGTGTCTGATTTAATTGGTGAAGAAGAACTAGTGGATAAGTTAGAGGAGGCAGCTGAAGAAGATAGACCTTTAAAGGTGAAGTTAGGTTTAGATCCTACAGCTCCTGATATCCATTTAGGACATGCTGTAGTATTAAATAAATTAAGACAATTTCAAGATTTAGGTCATCAAGTGTATCTGTTGATTGGTGATGTTACCGGCCAAATTGGTGATCCGACAGGTAAATCAGAAACAAGACAGCAGTTATCTGAGGAAGAAGTAGCCGAGAATGCTGAGACTTATAAAGAACAGATGTTTAAGATATTAGATCCAGCTAAGACAGAAGTTGTATTTAATAGTCAATGGTTTGGAGATCTGGACTTTATCGATGCTATTGAATTATCTTCGCAGTATACAGTAGCTCGAATGCTGGAGCGAGAAGACTTTGCTAATCGTTATCAGAACAACCAACCAATTAGTATTCATGAGTTTTTCTATCCGCTTTTACAAGGTTATGATTCAGTAGCAATGGAGGCTGATGTGGAATTAGGAGGGACAGATCAACGATTTAATCTCTTAGCTGGACGTAAGTTACAGAAAGAATATGGTCAAGACCAACAGGTTATTATAATGATGCCTTTATTAGAGGGCTTAGATGGAGTTAATAAGATGAGTAAGAGTAAAGACAATTATATTGGTATTGATGAAGCTCCCCAAGAGATGTATGGTAAGACAATGTCCTTACCTGATGATTTGATTGCTCGTTACTTTGAGTTAGTGACTGATATCTCTTTAGATGAGTTAGAGACTATCAAGTCTGATTTAGCAGCGGGTGACCTACATCCTATGAAAGCTAAAAAGAGATTAGCCCGAGAGATTGTAGCTACATATTATGACCAAGAAACAGCTCAACAAGCTGAAAAAGAGTTTAAAAAGGTATTTAAGCAAGGAGGAACTCCTGATGACTTACCAGAAATAAAGATTTCTAAAGACGAATTAGAAGATGGTGAGCTGTGGATTGTTAAGCTAGTAGCTGCTACTGGATTTGTAGAGAGTAATAGTCAAGCTCGGCGAATGATTAAACAAGGGGCAGTTAGAATTGATGATCAAAAATATGAAAAGATCAATTTAGATATTGCAGTTGAAGATGGTATGGTTGTTAGAGTAGGAAAGAAGAATTTTGCCCAGATAATTTTAGATTAAATGCACAAAACCACTTCTTAACTAATAAAATGTTAAGGGGTGGTAAATGTGCTTTCTTCAATTTATCGCTGGTTTAAAATTGGATTAGTAGTAGCAGTTATTCTGGCTATTATAGTAGTGATCATTATTGAGACTACACTACAACCAATCTTACATAGTGTATCGAAAACAACTATTAGAGGATTAGTAACTACTCTTATTAATAAAGCTATCAACCAACAGACTGATAGTTTATCCTATAGCGATTTAGTAAGTATTCAAACTAATCGCGAAGGAGAAATTATCTTAATGCAGCCTAATTTACAGGTGGTTAATGATATTTCCTCGAATATTACTCTATCTATCCAACAATCTATTGAGGATCTAGAGGATAGAGAGATTAAAATACCGATTTCTCAAGTTTTAGGAATTGAGATTTTATCTAAGTTTATTCCTTCTTTAAAGGCTAAAGTAGTGCCTTATGGAGCAGTAGAAAGTATATTAGTTGATCAATTTGAATCAGTAGGTATTAATCAGACTAAGCATAAGATTAAGTTACGGATCACTTCTCGGATTCAAGTAATTATTCCGATGCTGAGTACTGATATTAAAGTTACCTCTAGTGTGCCCTTAACAGAAGCGGTTATTGTAGGCCAAGTACCAGAGGTTTATATGGGATTAGAGAAAGGATTATTTAATAAGCAGAAAAAACAACAACCAATTAAATAAACTACTGGCAAGCTATTAGGGCTTGCTTTTTATTTTTTGGTATCAATAGTTATGTGCTATGTGTTGTATGGAGATGGTTTTTATTAGGAAAAGTTTCTGTGAAACGGCCAATGCAGCCTCTTTAAGTTTCCTCCTATAACTTCTAAGAGTAGTATATAGAATAAATAATTAGTTAATAATAGTGACAGATGTATAATTACTGTTTAATTAAGGAGGGAAGTTAACTGATTGTTCAAAATAGAAGAGGACTTATTCTATTATTAATTACTATTCTAGTTTATTTTCTTTACCAAGTTAAAGTCATTTTATTTCCCTTTTTATTAGCTATTTTGTTAGCTTATGTGCTTAATCCGATAATTAATAAATTAGTTAAGCAGGGGATGCCTAGATTAGGAGCTTTAATATTTGTATTTGGAGGATTAATAACTTTATTTATCTTCCTATTTGTGACAGTTATTCCCGCTATAATTAATGAATTAGAAACTCTAACTAACCGACTTCCCTTTTATATAACCAAATTAGACCAGATAATTAACCAAGTTAATCGACGTTATCATCAGGTAGATATCCCCCCTGCTTTAAATACTGTACTAGATAGAGTTATGTTAAGGGTTAAAGAATTTAGTCTGGAGTTTATCGAGCGGACAACTCAGGTAATATTGGACTTATTATCTAGAATGTTTAGTCTGGTTATGGCTCCGATTTTAGCTTTTTATTTATTAAAGGATTTAGAGATAATTACAGATTATTTTTGGTCTGTAATTCCAAGTAGGTATCAAATTGAGTTTAATAAGTTATTAACTAGAATTGACCACGGATTGGTAGGTTTTTTTAAAGGACAATTAATAGTTAGTATGTTAGTAGGAGTTTTATCTACAGTAGTTCTTTATTGGTTAAGAGTTAAATTTTCCTTACTAATTGGGTTATTAGCCGGAATATTTAATGTAATCCCTTATTTTGGCCCTTTTTTTGGAGCACTGTTAGCAGGGGTAATTGCTTTTGATACTTCTGTTAGATTAGGTTTTAGAGTAGTCTTATTATTTTTTGTTATTCAGCAATTAGAAGGCAATATTATTTCTCCTAAGATTATGGGCGAGGAGGTAGGGCTGCATCCAATTATTATTATTTTTTCTCTCTTGGCTGGAGGAGAGTTATTAGGAATTCTTGGTATGTTGGTAGCTATTCCAGTGGCTATTATTGTTAAAGAAGTAGTTCATTATCTATTAGTTGAGGTGTTAACCTCTGTTGACAATAGTTAGAATTTCTAGTATTATATAAACTAAGTTTCTTTACTTAGCAAATATAACTTTAAATAGTGAGATATTAGTGATATAAAGTTATATATTATTTTATTGTCCGGGAGGTTAAGAATAATGGATAGCAGGCAGATACGTCAGAAGTTTTTAGACTTTTTTGAAGAGAAAGAACATAAGATTCTACCTAGTGCTTCATTAATTCCGCAAGATGATCCTACTTTATTATGGATTAATGCTGGTATGGCTCCTTTAAAAGATTATTTTTCTGGTAGTGCTACTCCTCCTAAACGACGGGTGGTTACTGCTCAAAAGTGTATCAGAACTAATGATATTGAGAATGTGGGTCGGACAGCTAGACACCAGACTTTTTTTGAAATGTTAGGTAATTTTTCTTTTGGTGATTACTTTAAAGAAGATGCTATTAAATGGGGTTATGAATTTTTGACTGAAGAGTTGGAGCTGGATCCTGATAGATTATGGATTTCTATTTATAAATCCGATGATGAAGCATTTGCTATCTGGAATGAGGAAATAGGAATTCCAGCTGATCGAATAGTTAGAATGGGAAAAGATGAGAACTTTTGGGAAATAGGTACTGGTCCTTGTGGACCATGTTCTGAGATTCATTATGACCGTGGTATTGAGTATGGTTGTGAAGATGGTTGTGAATTAGGTTGTGATTGTGATCGTTATCTAGAGGTATGGAATTTAGTATTTACACAGTATAATAAAACTGAAGAAGGAGAGTATTTAGAGTTATCTCAAAAAAATATAGATACTGGTGTAGGTTTAGAAAGATTAGCTTCTTTATTGCAAGATAAACCAACTAATTTTGAAACTGATTTATTTATGCCAATTATTGAGTATATTGCTTCTTATTGTGATGTAGAATATGGTGCAAATGAAAAAACAGATATAGCTCTTAAAGTAATTGCCGATCATATTAGAACTGTAACATTTACAATTGGTGATGGTGCTTTACCTTCTAATGAAGGAAGAGGCTATGTAGTTCGCAGACTTTTAAGACGAGCTGTGCGTTATGCTCAAATATTGGAGTTAGAGATACCATTTTTACATAATCTTGTTGCAATAGTAGTCGATATTATGGGCGATCATTATTCTAAGTTAGTCACTAAACAGGAACAAATTGAAAAAGTGATCAAGCAAGAAGAATTAAGATTCCAAGAAACTTTAGAGCAAGGGATGGATATTTTAGAAGAAGTAATTTCTGAGCTACAAGAAAAAGGATTAACTGAGATTCCAGGAGAACAAGTCTTTACTCTATATGATACTTATGGGTTCCCTAAAGAATTAACTCAGGAGCTTGCTGCTGAGAAAGGATTTACAATTGATGAAGCAGGTTTTAATGAGGCAATGGCAGAACAAAGACAGAGAGCTAGAGAGGCTCGAGCTGATTTTGATCAAGGACATAGTGAATTAGAGTTATTTAAAAAAATTCGCAACCAAAGTGGTAGTGATCAGTTTGTAGGTTATGATACTTATCAAGTGGAGACTGAGGTGCTGGCTTTAATCCAAGGAGAAGAGCAGGTTAAGCAGGTAACTGCTGGAGAAGAAGCTAAGGTAGTATTAGCTAAGACTCCTTTTTACGCTGCTGGTGGTGGACAAGTTGGAGACCAGGGAAGTATTACTTTTGCTTCTGGTCAAGCTCAGGTAATAGAAACTGAAGAAATTGCTGAATTAACTGTTCATCAGATTAAAGTAGAAGCGGGTAACTTAAGTCTAGAGAAGAAAGTAACAGCTAGTATTGATCAAGAGTTAAGAGAGTCTACAGCACGAAACCATACAGCTACTCATTTGCTTCATAAGACATTACAGGAAGTGTTAGGGGAACATGTTAGTCAATCCGGTTCTTTAGTATCGCCTACTAGATTAAGATTTGATTTTTCCCATTTTGAAGCAGTAACTGCAGAAGAATTAGCTACTATTGAGGAAAGAGTAAATGATTATATTTTAGCTAATGTAGATGTTACAGTAGATAAGATGTCTTTAGAAGAAGCTAAAACGGAAGGTGCGACTGCTTTATTTGGAGATCAGTACGATGATCAGGTTAGAGTGGTTACAGCTGGTGATTATAGTAAAGAATTATGTGGCGGGACTCATATTGATGCTACAGGAGAGATAGGATTGTTTAAGATTGTTAAGGAGTCCGGAATAGCTGCTGGGGTAAGAAGAATTGAGGCTGTTACTGGTAAGCAAGCTTTAAATTATATTAACCAACAGGAACAGACTATTGCTACTGTAGCTGATAAGTTAAAGGCTAATTCAGATGAGGTAGTAGCTAATGTGGAAAAATTACAAGCTAGAGTTAAAGAGTTAGAGGCAGAGATTACTAGTCTGAAGGATAAGTTGGCTGCTTCCCAAACTGGCAGTTTAGTTTCTCAAGCCCAAGAGATTAATGGGATCCCTACTATTTTACATAGTGTAGAAGGTTTAGATGCAGCTGGATTACGTAAAATGGGGGATGAATTAAAATCAGAATTGGATTCTGGAATTATTGTTTTAGGTTCTCGAGTGGAAGGTAAAGTATTATTTGTAGCAATGATAACTGATGATTTAGTTGCAGAAGGCTATCATGCTGGTCAGTTAATCGGTCAAGTAGCTCAAGTAGCTGGTGGTGGCGGTGGTGGTCGTCCTGATATGGCCCAGGCTGGAGGTAGTAAACCAGGTAAGTTAACTTCAGCTTTAGAGAAAGCTAAAGAAATTATTAATTCTAATGAATAAAAATTTTCAAAGATGGAAAATTACTATTAAGACTGAATGAGGTGAGGTAGATGAGTGATTTTGATAAAACAATGATGTTTGAGGTTGATAGAGAAGAAGAAAGTGAAGTAGCTCAAGTTTTAAGAGAGGTTTATCAAGCTTTAGAGGAAAAAGGATATCAACCTATCGACCAGATAGTTGGCTATATTCTATCAGGTGACCCAGCGTATATTACAAGTTATCAGGATGCTAGAAGTAAAATTAGACGTTTTGATCGAGATGAATTAATTGAAGAATTAGTTACAGATTATCTCCAAGATTAAGTCTGGAGTGATTTAATGAAGAAGTTTGCTTATAGCCTGTTGTTGTTAGTTTGTTTACTTATGATAGTTAATCCTGTTCAAGCACAAGATAGTAAAGTTGTCTTGTTAATTATGGATCGGGTGAGTATTACAGAGCTCCAAGAAACAGCTACTCCCTATTTAGATCAAATAATTGCTCAGGGAGCAGTAGGACTAATGAATGCTGAAACAGCAGGTAGTCTAGAGCCTAAGGATACTTACTTAACTATAGGGGCTGGAGATAGGGCTAGAGCAGGAAGAGCAGGTTATCTGAATTTTAATGCAACTGCTAAATACCAAGGAGTTACAGCTGAGTCTCTTTACCAGAGGAGAGTAGCTCAGGCTGACAAAGGTGAGATAGTTAATCTCCAATTAGCTCAGTTAAAAAAGAGTAATCAGACGACTACTTATCAAGCTAGAGTTGGTCATTTAGCTGATTTACTACAAAGAAAGAATTTACAAGTTACAGTTTTAGGTAATGCTGATACTAAAAACCAGCCTAGAAGACACGTAGCTTTACTTGGACTAAATAAATATGGGGTAGTCAACCAGGGGGATGTTGGTCAACAGATGGTACAACAAGTTGATCAATATCCCTCTAGTTATATAACTAACCAAAGTTATTTAGTCAGCCAATTTAAGAATTATTGGGATCAGAGTGATTTATTAGTTGTAGAAGCCGGGAATACATCTCGAATAGCAGCAATTAAATCTTTACTGACTGAACAACGATTTAAAGAAGCTAAAAGAAAAGCTATTCAACGGAGTGATAGATTACTAGGTAAACTGCTGGAAATAGTTGATCTTCAGCGGGACTATTTATTGGTTGTGACTCCTACTCCAGCTAAAGAGGCTATTGAACAAGGGAATAAATTAACTTTGACATCTATAGTTGGCCCGCAGGTTAAGGATGGATTATTGAAGTCAGCTACTACAAGACGCCAGGGATTAATTACTAATCTTGATTTGGCTCCGACTATCTATCATTATTTAACATCCGAGCAGGCAGATTTTACAGGTCGGAGTATATTTAGTCAGGCTACTAATAAATCAGTTGATTATTTGCTAACTTTACAGAATAAGATCCGCCGGACTTTTGCTTGGCGACCTATAGTAGTTAAAGGATTTATTCTATTACAAATTTTAACTTTAGGATTAGTTGGTGTAGTCTGGATTTACAAACGTAATAATAATTTATTAAGAAAAATAAGTCTTTATCTATTAATTAGTTTATTATGGATTCCTAGTTTATTTCTTTTATCGAGATTTTTTATTATAGGAAATTTAACGTTAGTTATTGGTTTTTGGTTAATGGTTAGTCTAGGATTAGCTTATTATACTCTACAACTAGTTGATAATAATCTAGTACCTGTAATTCTTCCTGCTTTAGTAACCACTGGTTTATTGGTGTTTGATTTGTGGCAAGGTGGAGAATGGATTAAGTTGTCTGTATTAGGTTATTCACCAGTTATTGGAGCTAGATTTTATGGAGTTGGTAATGAGTTTATGGGGGTTATAATTGGGGCAGGGATAATGGCTCTAACGGGATTACAGGAATTAACAAGTAAGTTATCTGATAGATTATTGTTAATAGGTTTTGGTTTATTAGTATTAACAGTTGGTTATCCACGTTTAGGGGCCAACTTTGGGGGGTTGATTACTGCTATTATTGCTTGTAGTATTACTTATCTTAACTTAAGAGGTTATAAGTTTAAGTTATCAACTTTATTAAAGTTAAGTTTTATTTTAATTAGCTCTCTATTATTTATAATTACAGTTGATTTTTATATCGGCAATGAAACGCATTTGGCCCATACTTTATCCAGGATCCAGAAAGAAGGGATTAATCAACTATTTTTAATTATTTATCGTAAGTTACAGATGAATTTAAAATTACTAAGGTGGACAATTTGGAGTAGAGTATTGCTTTCTTTTGTGGTTATCCTATTTATTTTATTTAAGTGGCCGGCAGGAAAGATTAAAGATTTGATTATTAGCTATCCTAGTCTAGCTGCTGGCTTTCGGGGAGTAGTAGGAGGAAGTGTAGTAACTATGTTGGTTAATGATTCTGGTGTGGTAGCTGCTGCTACTTTATTGTTATTTCCTGTTTTTACTTTGCTCTATTTGTTACTCAATTGTAAATTAAATAGTTAATTTAAAAAGTCCTGTTCTGAAGCAGGATTTTATTATTATATGGATAATTATGTAATAAAAGGAGGTGTTTTCTATTTTCTCTGTATTGAGTAATATAATTAGTGATCAATCTGAAACGGAATTTTACCATCGGATTGCTTTAGATATTGGTACTGAATATATTAAAGCTGTAATTGTAAGGTTTAATCAGGAATATATTTGCGAAATAATAGGCTATGGTCGAATAAAACAGTCTTATACTAATATGGAAGGTGGGGCTATTTCTAATATTGAAGAAGTAATCAAAAAAAGCTATGAAGCAATTGAAGAAGCTGTAGAGATGGCAGAAGTTAGACCAGAAGAGATAGTAATTGGAATTGCTGGTGAATTTGTAAAAGGAGTAGTTACTACTTTAGAACGCAAACGTTTATTTTCCAAGAAAAAATTAAAACAAAAAGAAATAGATAAATTAGTAGAAGAAGCGCAAGAGGAAGCTATCTCTCAAGCAGAGGAGAAATTATTAGCTGATATAGGTTTAGATGATGTTGAGGTGCAATTAATTAACTCTTCAGTTGTGGAGATTAAGTTAGATGGTTACAAGATAACTAACCCCGAAGAATTCCAAGGTAAAAATTTAGAACTGACAGTCTTTAATACTTTTGCTCCTCTAGTTCATGTAGGAGCCTTAGAGACAGTAGCTGATAGGCTGGATTATAAATTAGCAGGAATTATTGCTGAGCCTTTTGCTATTGCTAAAAGTATTATGAGTAATGAAGCTTATGAATTTGGAGCAATAGTAATTGATATCGGTGGTGGAACGACTGATATTGCCTTGATTAGAAATGGTGGTATTGAAGGGACTAAGATGTTTAGTTGGGCTGGACGAGCTTTTACCAAAAGTTTAGCTAGAGAATTCAATTTATCATTAGCAGAAGCTGAACAATTAAAATTGAATTATTCAGTTGGTGAATTAGAAGCAGCTGAGGAAGTAGAAGCAGTAGAAAAAATAGAACAGATCTTACAACCTGATTTTAATCTGTTGTACGAAGGAGTTGAACTTGCTTTAGATGAATTAGCTATGGCAGAGGCTCTGCCACAAAAGATATATCTATGTGGAGGAGGTAGTGCGTTAACTGGTCTGTTTGATGGAATTCAACAACGTGAAATGTACGAAGAACTTCCTTTCTTCAAGCAACCTGATATTAAACTCCTGACTGCTGAGGATATAACTGGTATTGAAGATAGAGTAGGTAAACTAAGTGGTACAGAAAGTGTGACTCCCAAAAGTTTGGCTCTGCAAGCAACAATGATTCAGGAGGTATACGAGACTAGTTTTTGGGATAAGTTAACAATTGGTATCGGATAATAGAAGTTCAGGAGGTGATTAAACTGGCTGATTATAGTAAAATTTATATTGATCCTGATGAACCATTAAATTCTTTGTTACAAAAAATTCAATCTAGTTCTCAAGATAAATTAGTAATTATTATTCATAATAATTCGCCTTTATTTACTAGTCAGATTAATATTGAATTGATGAAAACGTATGCTGAGAGAGTAGACAAGGAATTAATTTTTATAACTGATATAGAGAAGACGCAAAACTTGCTAGTTGAGTTAGGATTTGAAGTGTATCCTGATCTTGATGCCTTTGGAGCCCAGAGTGAAGAGGTAGCTTCTCCTCTAGCAGTAGAAGAGAAGAAACCGATAATAACGAATAATAATCAAGCTAGGAAATCTAAAACAAGTTGGAAAGGTTTTTTATTTATTTCTCTGTTTATCTTAGGGGCAGGAATGATTTGGTTTTATCTTAATTTTATGTTAGTTAATATCCAAGTCAGTCCAGTTGCCAAGGAAAAGGTAATAAATAGTCAACTCCAAGGTAGTTTACAGGCAACTGAAATGGATTTGGAGCAGAAAATAATTCCTGTGGTTAAGAAAAAAATAGATTTAAATAAAGAGATTACTGTTTCGGCTACTGGAAATAAAGAAATAGGAGTAGCGCCAGCTACCGGGGTTATAACTTTAATTAATAATAAACAACGGCCTATTACTCTGCCGCAAGGAACAGTAGTAGCTACCAGAAATGGAGTTAGCTTTAAGACCTTAAAAAAGGTAACAGTACCACAGGTGGAAATAAATAAATTTATGGATACGGTAGTAGGAATGAAAGCAGGAAAAGCAGAAGTGAATATTGAAGCATTAAATAAGGGAGTTGCCGGAAATGTTAGTAAAGGGCGGATTGTTCAGTTTGTTAATGAATCTTATCCGCTTAAAATCGTTAATCCCGAACCTACTACTGGAGGTAGAAATAAAGAGGTAGCTATGATTACTGATTCGGATGTGAAACGAGGCTTAAAAAAGGCCAAAACAACTTTACGGAATACTGCACGAGAAAAAGCAATTACAAAATTCGGTTCAGATATGATTTGTTTTAAAGATGATATTCAGTTTGCTAAGCCAGTATTAGATCCTCAATCTCAGGCAGGAGATTTAGCTACCAAGCTGTCGATTAAGGGGCAGATTCAAGTTACTAGTTTTGGAGTTAAAAAGGAAGGACTTAAAGATTTAGTCTTTAAATTATATAAAAGGGAGTTAGGAACTGAGTTTAAGTTACGCAACTCAGAGATTGCAATTAAAGAAATTGAACTAACAGATTTAACCTCGCAAAATGTTACTTTACAGGTGACTAGTCAAGGACAGGTAGTAGGAAAGATTGATGAAGATAAACTCAAAAAAGAGCTATTAGGAAAAGAAGTAAAGGCCACTAAAGAATTATTGGAGCAAAAAGCAGAGATAGCTAAGTATCAAATTAATCCGGCTAATCAAGTAAATCTACCACAATATAAATTAGGAATCAATTTAATGGTTCAGGGAGTAGACAAGGAGTGAGGTAGTCTATGAGAATATTAGGGTTAGATGTAGGAGATAAAAGAACAGGAGTAGCCATGAGTGATCCTTTAGGTTGGACAGCCCAGGGGAAAACGGTAATTGAAGAAGATTCCTTAACAGAGGAATTAAATTATATTTCTTCTTTAGTGGATAAATATAATGTGGACCAGGTAGTAGTTGGGTTGCCTAAGAATATGGATGGTAGTTTAGGGGACAGGGCGCAAAAGGTTTTGTCTTATATAGATGAATTAGAGGAAGAACTTAGTATTCCAATTGTAACTTGGGATGAAAGGTTATCTACAGTTGAAGCAGAAAGGACTTTATTAGCTGCTGATTTAAGTCGCCAACGAAGAAAAGAAGTAATTGATAAAATGGCAGCAGTAGTAATTTTACAAAATTATTTAGATATGCAAGACGCAAGTAATAATTAGTTAAAATAAATAAGAGGTGATTACTATGGCAAAAGAAGGATTAATTAAACTAGTGGATGAAGAAGATGGAATAGTGGTATTAGAGGAAGAAAATGGGGAACAAAGCAGATATGAAGTAGTAACTATGTTGGATTTTGAGGAAGAAAGTTACTTAATTTTAATGGAAGAAGATGAGGAGACAGGAGAGGGCTATGCTCTGAAGGTAGTTGAGGACCAAAATGGAGAGCAGGCTTATCAACCTGTTGTAGATGAGGATGAATTAGTTAAGTTACAACAAGAGTTAGAAGAGTAAATTTCTAGATAGTTACTGACTTGAATAATTGCTCCCCTAGAGGTATATTAGTTAGTTATGTAGTCAATACTGTTAGTAAGAGAATATAGTTTAGGGGGGCTTGATATGTTATTGTCCGAATATATACTAGATGGCAGGAATTTTCGAGTTGAGGGGACTACACATGCTTTAGAACGAATGAAAGAACGAGAAGTTGATGAAGAATTAGTAGCAGCAATTGTGTTGAGTTTGGATGAAAAATTATTAGAGTATAATGATAGTGGAGAAGAAGTGGCTATTATTGATCAGGAGCATAATTTGGCTATAATTATTGAGGTAAGAGAGTTTAAAGCAGTTATAATCACTGTTATCAATAAATCTAATATACATATTAAAGATGGAACTCAAATGGAAGAGATAGCTTAATAGTGCCTTGGACCTTTTATGGTCCAGGGTTTTTTATTTTTGTTGTTTGCTAAATTAAATAATATACATTATAATAGAGCCAGAAATATTTAAGAAGGGTTGGTTGAAAAATGCCCAGGAAACAAAGTGATTTACAACTTTTTAGTTGGTTGTTGTTAGGCATAATAATAATTGGACTATTTTATACTAGCTATCAATTAGTACAACCTAAAGATGGAGTTAATAGTACAGAAAATGGAGTTAATAGTACAGAAAAGATTATAGCAATTGAGCCTGGGGCTTCTTTAAATCAGATTGGGACAGTTTTAGCTAAAGAGGGATTAATTAGAAATTCATTTTTTTTCAAATTATATGCCAAGCTTAAAGGGTTAGAAGAGAAGATTAAAGCCGGATATTATAGATTGAATTCTGGTATGTCAATATCAACAATTACAGATAAATTAGTTGCAGGAGATATTGCCTATTATGATTTTACAGTCCCAGAGGGTATGACTCTAAGAGAAATAGGCTCTAGATTAGGAGAGTATAAACTGGACAAAGATAAATTTTTAGAAATAGCTACTAATAAAAGTCCAGACTGGATAACTCAAGATAAGAAAGTGCTTTATAGTGTAGAAGGTTTTTTATATCCTGATACATATCATCTGCCCTATGGTAGTTCAGAGGAAGAGATAATTGATATTATGCTTCAGGAGTTTAAAGCTCAAATTAAATCTTTACAACCTAAGATTAAGAATAGTGACTATAATTTATATCAAATTATAACTATTGCTTCCTTGATTCAAGCAGAAGCAAAATTAGAGGAGGAAATGGATTTAATAGCTAGTGTAATCTATAACCGACTTGAGGCGAATATGAAATTACAATTAGATGCTACTATCCAGTATACTCTAGAAGAGAGAAAGAGTAGGCTATTATATAGTGATTTAGAGGTTAAATCTATTTATAACACTTATCAACATTCTGGTTTACCTCCTGGGCCAATTAATAATCCAGGATTAAAAGCGATTAAAGCAGCACTGAATCCGGCTGAGACAGACTATTTTTACTATGTAGCTACAAGTGATGGCAAACATAAGTTTACTGAAACTTATCAACAACATCTTAAAGTGCAGGAAAAAATTAATAATCACTAATGAATCATTAAATAATAGGAGTGATTAGGTATGTGATTAGTCGTGGGCTATGAGCTATGAGCTAATTCAAAACCATTGCTCACAGCTCACGACTCATAGCTTAATTATTCAATTAAGGCAAGGGGGAAAAGAATGAGTAATGTTGTTCAGGATTGGATTATCGAGTATCTTCGCGATAAACAAGCTCCAGCAAATAAAGATATTCAGCAAGTAAAACAATTAGCTGATGAAAGAAATATCCCAATTATTGAACCAGAAGTTGGTAATTTATTACAGGTATTGATTAAATTACACCAGCCAGATCGTATTTTAGAGCTAGGAACAGCAGTTGGCTATTCTACTCTGTGGTTGGCTGAGGATTATTCAGGCGAGATAGTAACTATTGAATTAAAGGATAAGGAGGCGCAAGCGGCTAGTAACTTCTTTACTTCCTTTGGTTATGATAATATTGAGTTATTGACAGGAGATGCTTTAGAGATTATGCCTACCTTAGAAGATAGTTTTGATTTTATTTTTCTTGATGCAGCTAAAGGCCAATATCCTAATTTTTTAGAGGCTAGCAAGAAATTATTAGCTGAGGGAGGATTGCTTGTAGCTGATGATGTATTATTTAAGGGCATGATTGCCGATGATCGCTTTTATCATCCCCGCTATAATACTTTGACTAAAAGACTACGAGAATATGTAGATACAATAATGAATGATCACGAACTTAATTCGACAATAATTCCGTTAGGTGATGGAGTAGCAGTTAGTTCCTATAATAAGGAGGTAAAATAAATGGAGATACCTGAGTTGTTGGCCCCAGCTGGTAATTTAGAGAAGTTAAAGATTGCTGTTCAATACGGAGCAGATGCTGTTTATCTTGGGGGCCAAGATTATGGTTTAAGAGCTAAAGCTAGAAACTTTACCTTAGAAGATATGGTAGCAGGAATAGATTATGCCCAGCAACGTGATGTTAAAGTGTATGTAACAATTAATCTAATTCCTCATAATGAAGATTTAACTGGATTGGATGACTATATTAAGCAGTTAGTTGATTTAGGTGTTGATGCTGTAATTGTAGCTGATCCAGGCGTTTTTTCACTTGTCCAGAAGATAGCTCCTGATTTAGAAGTACATATCAGTACTCAAGCTAATAATACTAATTGGCGTAGTGTATCTTTTTGGCAAGAGCAAGGTGCCAAACGGGTTATTTTAGCCAGAGAATTATCTTTAGAAGAGATAACAGAAATTAATGACCAGGTTGATATTTCCTTAGAGGCCTTTGTTCATGGAGCAATGTGTATTTCCTATTCTGGGCGCTGTTTATTGAGTAATTATATGATAGATCGAGATGCTAATCGCGGAGAATGTGCTCAGTCTTGTCGTTGGCAATATACTTTAATGGAGCAAGAGCGACCAGGAGAATATTACCCTGTCTATGAAGATGATCAAGGAACTTATATTTTTAATTCTAAGGATTTATGTATGATTAGGCATCTGCCTGAGATGATAGATACGGGGTTAGATAGCTTAAAGCTTGAAGGAAGAATGAAGAGTCTTCATTATGTAGCTACAGTAACTAATATTTATCGCCGGGCTCTAGATGCTTATGCTCAAGCTCCTACAGATTATGAGTTTAAAGAAGAATGGTGGGAGGAACTAAAAAAGATTAGTCATCGGTTATATACTACTGGTTTTTACTTTGGGTCTCCCGGTGGTAGTGAACAAAATTATGATGGATCAGGTTACTCTCGTGATTATGATTTTATGGGGGTTGTAAGAGATTATCTACCAGAGAAACAAGAAGCAGTAATTGAGGTCAGGACTAAATTCTTTCAAGGGGATCTAGTTGAGATATTTGGCCCGCAAACTGAGACCTTTTCCACTAAGTTAGAATCTATTATCAATCAAGAAGGGGAGGAAATTTCAGAAGCACCCCATCCACACCAGCTAATTAAAGTTAAGGTAGAACAACCAGTTAATGAATATGACCTAGTTAGGCGAAAAAAGGAGGATAGATAATGAGCAAACCAGTTTTAATTGGGATTACAGGTGGTACTGGATCAGGAAAGACTACCGTAGCTAATACAATTATAGATCAGTTAGGTGATGAGAATATCTCTTTGCTCCAACAGGATTCTTATTATAAAGACCAGAGTCACTTGGATTTTGAGGAACGAAAAGAAACTAATTATGATCATCCTTTTGCCTTTGATACTGATTTATTATTAGAACATCTCCAGCAGTTATTGGTAGGAGAAAAAATTGATAAACCAGTTTATAGCTTTAAGCGTCATACTCGCACTTCTGAAGTAATACCAGTAAATCCGACAGAGATAATTATTTTAGAAGGTATTTTGATTTTAGAGAATGAAGCTATTAGAGATTTATTGGATATCAAGGTTTATGTGGATACAGATAATGATGTTAGATTTATTAGACGGTTACTAAGAGATATAGAAGCAAGAGATAGAACTATGGATTCTGTAGTTGACCAATATCTTAATATAGTTAGACCAATGCACCAGCAATTTGTGGAACCGACTAAAAAATACGCTGACGTGATTATTCCTGAAGGTGGCTATAATCAGGTAGCTGTTGATTTATTGATTGCTAAAATCAAGTCTTTAATTGAGGAGTTAAATCAAGATGACTAGCACTTCTACAATTAAAGTAACAGTTCCGAAACAGGAATTAGTTTTTGTGGATAAGATTATTAAGGCTTATGAAGGATTAGCAATGGTTACAGTCGAAGGAACTGAAGGGGAAATTGGTGTATTAAAGTTAGAAGTAACTCCAGGTACTCGAGAAGATATCTTAAAAATATTGTATGATTTACAAAAAAAGGTTGATCTGGATATAGTTAAAAAGTAATTAATACTTATGGACAGGCACAATAGATTGGTCTATCTCATATAGATATTAATGAGAATTGGGAGGTGACCAGTTTATGGTGCCTGTTTTTTTATCCGAAGTACTAGTTAATCTATTAGATGGAGTAATGGTACTAGTATCTTATATCTCTGAGGGAACTACTTTTCCCCAACCACTAAGTGTTGAAGAAGAACAGGAATGTCTAGAAAAGATTAAAAAGGGAGATCAAGCAGCTAAAGATAAGTTGATTGAGCATAATATGAGGTTGGTAGCTCATATAGTTAAAAAGTATGACCACATTAGTGTAAGTAATGATGATTTAATTTCAATTGGAGCAATTGGGTTAATTAAAGCAATTGAAAGTTTTGACTTGGAGAGGGATACAAGATTAGCTACCTATGCTGCTCGATGTATTGAAAATGAAATTTTGATGTATTTAAGAAAGACTAAGAAATTGAAAAATGAGAAATTATTATACGAACCAATTGGCTCTGATAAGGAAGGTAATGAGATTAGTTTAATTGATATTTTAGGAACTGCAATCGATACTGTCAGTAATGAAGTAGAACTGGTCTTAGAGGAAGAGAAGCTATATGAGAGATTAGAAAAATTAAAGACTAGGGAACGAAAGGTGCTAAAGATGAGATATGGCTTAGAAGATGGTCAGTATCGAACGCAACGTGAAATTGCTCAACAATTAGGAATTTCTCGGTCTTATGTTTCTCGGATAGAAAAGAAAGCTATTAATAAACTTCATAAGATGTTTGCTTGAACTATAAAGTTAACTCCTCTTTGTTTGATATATGTGTTGAGTAGTAAGTAACTAGTGACGTGTAACAGTTAGTAATTATGCCCGTCACTAGTTATTAAAATTATAGATTTTGTAAGGAGGTTTAAATATGAGCAAACAATTGTTAACTATAAATCGTTATTTAGAGTTAGATGGTTCAATGCAGTTAATAGAGGAGTTACGTTCTTTTGTTCAACAAGCTAAAAAGTTAAATCCTAAGTTAAAAGATTATCAATTATTTGATATAGGGTTTAAGCCTAGAACAGATTTTGTGTTAGTTAAGTTATACTTTTATCATTAGTGAACCGGGCTAATTGTGTGAATATTAAAATATTAAAATAACTTTTAAGTTGATTTGACAAAAAAAGTAGATTGTTTTATACTTATAGTGGCTGTTAAAAAGTGATTAAGAATTTAGTAGATGCAAGTTTTAATCTTTGGAATAAATTCAGTGATTTATTTCAAAGATTTTTTTATTTTGTTAAGGGGAATTTTGTAGAGAATAAAATAGATGAACTAAGGGAAAATATAATAGAAATAGTAAGGCAGGAGGGTTATAATGAAAAACATAAAGGTTAATAATCTTTCCAAAATTTTCGGGAAGAATCCTGAACGAGGAATTGATTTAGTTAAAGAAGGTTATTCTAAAGATGAGATTTTAGAGAAAACAGGATTAACTGTAGGAGTTAATAATGTTAATTTTGAGATAAAGTCGGAAGAGATCTTTGTAATTATGGGGCTATCTGGAAGTGGAAAATCAACATTATTAAGGTGCTTGAATAGATTAATTGAGCCTACAGTAGGTGAAGTTAAAGTAGATGACACTAATTTAATGGAATTAGATGACGAAGAACTACTAGAGATGAGACGAGATAAACTTGGTATGGTTTTTCAGAATTTTGGTTTATTTCCACATAGAACTATATTAGAAAATACTGAATTTGGTTTAGAAGTTAAAGGTGTACCTAAGGAGAAAAGGGAAGCTAGAGCCCGCGAAGCATTAGCTAAAGTAGGTTTAGATGGTTGGGAGAATAAAAAACCTGATGAATTAAGTGGTGGAATGCAACAACGAGTAGGTTTAGCTAGAGCTTTGGCTGTTGACCCAGATATTTTATTAATGGATGAACCATTTAGTGCGTTAGATCCATTAATTAAACGAGAAATGCAGAATAAGTTATTGGATTTATTTGATGAGATGGATAAGACGATTATCTTTATTACTCATGACTTAGATGAAGCATTAAAACTAGGAGATAGAATTGCCATTATGAAAGATGGGGAGATTGTACAGATAGGAAATCACGAAGAAATATTGACTAATGCTAAGAATGAATATGTAAGGGACTTTGTTCAAGATGTTAATCGGTCTCGGTTATTAACTGCTGAAGATGTAATGGTTGATCCATTGTCTGTAGTTTATTCTTATAAGCAGGACGGCCCTCGAGCAGCTATGCATAAGATGGAACATAATGAGATCTCCAGTATTTTTGCTGTAGGCAAGAATAAAAAATTAAAGGGCATAATTAAGATGGAAGATGCTTTAGAAGCTATTAAAGAAGATAAAAAGGATTTAGAAAGATTAATTAAAGATACAGTAACTGCTAGTCCTGAAGAAAATATGGAGGACTTATTTGCTAAAGTTGCTGATTTAGATTATCCTCTCCCAGTAGTGGATAATAATGATAAATTATTAGGAATCATTGTAAAAAGTAAAGTATTAGGCAATTTGGCTGGCGAAGAAGTAATCTAAAAAAAGGAGGGTAGATAATGAATTTTAACAAAAAAAGTAGTTTGCTAGTTGTGAGTTTAGTATTAGTTCTTTCTCTAGTAGCTGGTTGTGCTCAACAACCACAGCAAGGAGAAGATCAACAGGGAGCAAAAGATCAATTAGAAGAAGCTAAAGAAGTTACACTAGGTCATGTAAATTGGCCAGGGGTTACTGTTAAAACACAAGTAGCTAAGGAAGTATTGGCTACTTTAGGTTATGAAGTTGAGATGAAGTCTTTAACGCAGACAGTTTTATTTAAGGGAATGGAGAATGACGAGATAGATGCTTTCTTAGGTAACTGGATACCTACTATGAAGACTAACTTTAAACCTTACCAGGAAAAAGGCGTTATTGAAAATGTACAAGTTAATTTAGAAGAAGCTCTTTATCAGACTGCTGTTCCTGAATATGTTTGGGAAGCAGGAGTTAAATCTATGGAAGATTTACATAAGCATGCTGATAAGTTTGACCATAAGATAGTTGGTATTGAGCCAGGAAATGATGGAAATAAAATTATTAAGGATGCTATAGCCAATAATATTTACCAATTAGGAGATTGGGAGTTAGTAACTGGTAGTACAGCTGCTATGTTATCGGCTGTAGGTAAGGCTACTCGAAATGAAGAGTTTATTGCTTTTCATGGTTGGAAGCCCCATTGGATGAATGTGGATTATGACCTTAAGTATCTAGAAGATCCAAAAGGTATTTGGGGTAGCAATGATCAAATTCATACTGCTGCTCGACCGGAATTAAAAGATAAGATGCCTAATTTCTATAAATTATTAGAGCAATTTAAGGTTACTAGTCAAATTCAAAGTAAGTGGATCTTAGAGTATCAGAAAAAGGATCGGCCAGCTGAAGAAGTTGCTCAAGAATGGATTGGTAATAATTTAGATCTAGTTAAAGATTGGGTAGCAGGAATGAAGGCTTTAGATGGTACTGATGCAGTAGAGAAATTAGAACAAGAATTTAAATAATAATTAAAGCATAATTTGAGACGGCATTCCAGTAGTTTGGAATGTCGTTAAATTTCTCTTTGATTTTGGAAGTAGAAGAAGGAGGTATAAAGATAATGTCTTTATTTGATATTTTAACTACTAAGATTCCACTAGGTAATTGGGTAGAAAATTTAGTAGATTTGATTATTAATAATTTTAGTGGTCCGTTAGATGTTTTCTCCAATATAATTGAAGGTATGATTAGCGGGATTGAAGTTTTATTGACTACGCAAGAATCCTTTTTATTAATTGTAATTTTTGGTTTGTTAACTTGGTTTGTTAAAGAAGATATAACAGAGACTATTTTTTCAGTGGTAGTTTTAGGTCTATTTGTAGGTATTAGTAGCTTATTATATACTTATATCATTCCTAGTATGGTACCTATCTTATTAGGAGTAGTGGTTGTAGGTTTAGGGTTTGTATCTTGGTTATGGAAGAGAGATACTGATCTTACTTCTTTAGTAGTATTTGGTACAGGTTTGTTAGGAAGTCTACCTTATTTAGTTGAGGTAGTTCCTTTTGGGTTAGCTCCTTTCTTAGTGACTGCTATTTTAGGATTGATTAGTTGGATAGTTAAAGAAGATAGTGGGTTAACTGCTTTTGTAGTCTTAGGTTTAATGTTAGTGTTAAACTTGAGAATGTGGGCTCCCTTGATTACTACAATGTCTTCAATTCTTACTTCAGTTTTTGTTTGTTTAGTAGTGGGAATTCCAATAGGTGTTTTAAAAGCTCATAGTAAAATTCTAGATATTATAACTAGACCTATGTTAGACTTTATGCAGACTATTCCGCCTTTTGTTTATTTAATTCCGGCGCTTATGTTCTTCGGGTTAGGGAATGTATCAGGAGTTATAGCTACTGTAGTTTTTGCTATTGCTCCTCCGATTAGATTAACTTATCTAGGGATCAAACAAGTTTCGGATGAGTTAAAAGAAGCAGGAAGAGCTTTTGGGTGTACTCCCCTGGAAATGTTATATAAAGTAGAGTTACCTTTAGCGTTACCTTCAATTATGATGGGGATCAATCAGTGTATCATGCTGTCTTTATCTATGGTAGTAATTGCAGCAATGATTGGTGCTGGAGGTTTAGGTAAACCTGTATTACGTTCCTTATCAACAGTAGATATTGGGTTAGGATTTGAAGCTGGTTTAGGAGTAGTCATTTTAGCGATGGTTCTAGATCGGCTATTTGGTAGAGATTAATTTTTAGGCCTAGTTAGTATTTCTTGCTAACTAGGTTTATTGTCGGGGTGTGGGGTGGGCCCCCCCCCCCCGCCCCCCTTCCTTCGTTTTTTATTTAAAAATTATAAAATATAAAAAAAATATTAAAAAAAAAAAAAATAATTAAAATAAATTAAAATCTTAAAAATAAATATTAATTTATTATGTT
>NZ_BAAHYI010000018.1:0-34468 GCF_054657635.1 Halanaerobaculum tunisiense | reverse complement strand
GATATAACTTAAATTATTTTGTTTCTTCTTTAACTTCTTTAGCAATATTAGATGGAACTTCTTCATAATGATCCATCTGCATCACATACTGAGCACGACCCTGAGTAGTAGAGCGTAAGTCAGTAGAATAACCAAACATCTCCGATAATGGAACATAAGCATTAATTATGCGAGCATTTCCTCGTTGTTCCATACCTTCTACTTGACCCCGACGACTATTAATATCACCAATTACATCTCCCATATACTCTTCAGGAGTAGTAACCTCTACTTCCATAACTGGTTCTAAAAGTACTGGATTAGCTTTATATGACTGTTCTCTAATTGCCATAGAACCAGCAATCTTAAAGGCCATTTCTGAGGAGTCTACTTCGTGATGAGAACCATCATTCAGAGAAACTTTAACATCAATCATTGGGTATCCAGCTACAACACCATTTTCCAGTGCTTCTTTAACTCCTTCTTCAACGGATCCAATATAATCATTAGGGATTACTCCACCAACGATATTATCTTCAAATTCAAATCCTTCGTCTGCTTCTAATGGTTCAATCTCCATAACCACGTGACCATACTGACCACGACCACCAGACTGACGAATGAATTTACCTTCTATCTCAGCTTTTTCAGTAATTGTTTCTCGATAGGCTACTTGTGGTTCGCCAATATTAGCTTCAACACCAAATTCTCTAGTTAAACGATCGATAATTACCTCTAAGTGTAACTCCCCCATACCAGAGACAATTGTTTGCCCTGTTTCTTCGTCAGTTCTAACATTAAAAGTTGGATCCTCTTCAGCTAGCTTTTGTAGAGCTTCACCTAGCTTATCACTATCCTTTTGTGTTTTAGGCTCCATAGCTACATCAATTACAGTCTCTGGGAATTCCATAGACTCTAGGACAACTGGATCTTCTTTGGTACATAATGTATCTCCAGTACCAGTATTCTTAAGTCCTACTGCAGCAGCTAAGTCACCAGCATAAACTTCTTCTCGCTCTTCTCGCTTATTAGCATGCATCTGCAGAATCCGGCCTACTCTTTCTTTTTCATCCTGAGTAGAATTATAAATATAAGAACCAGATTCTAAAATTCCTGAGTAGACTCTAAAGAAAGCTAATTTACCAACATAAGGATCAGTCATAATCTTAAATGCTAAAGCTGAGAATGGATCATCATCAGAAGCTTCCCGAGTGATTTCCTCTTCAGTCTTAGGATCAATACCTTCTACTGGAGGAATATCAACTGGAGCTGGCAGATAATCAATCACTGCATCTAATAAAGGTTGCACTCCTTTATTCTTTAAAGCAGTACCACATAATACTGGAGTAAATTCATTAGCTATAGTTCCTTTTCGTAGGGCAGCTTTAATTTCGTCTGCTGTAATTTCCTCTTCCTCTAAATACTTCATCATTAGTTCTTCATCTACATCAGCAACTTTTTCTAATAATTGTTCTCTGTATTCCTCTGCTTTATCTTGTAACTCAGCAGGGATTTCCTCTCTAGTATAATCAATACCTAATTCATCATCTGCATCATCATACAGAATTGCTTCCATAGTAACTAAATCAATAGAACCTCTGTAGTCTTCCTCTTTTCCAATTGGAAGTTGAATAGCAACTGGATTAGCATCAATTCTGTCTTCCATCATCTGCAATACATTATAAAAATCAGCCCCAGTTCTATCCATCTTATTTACAAAAGCAATTTTAGGTACATTATACTTATCTGCTTGTCGCCATACTGTCTCTGATTGAGGCTCAACTCCTCCTACAGAACAGAAGACACCAATAGCTCCATCTAATACTCGCAGTGATCTTTCTACCTCAACAGTGAAGTCCACGTGTCCAGGCGTGTCTATAATGTTAATCCGATGATCATCCCACTGACAAGTAGTAGCAGCAGAGGTAATTGTAATTCCTCGTTCTTTCTCCTGATCCATCCAGTCCATCTGTGAATCTCCATCATGAGTCTCACCAATCTTGTGTACACGACCTGTATAAAACAACATCCGTTCTGTAGTAGTTGTCTTACCAGCATCAATGTGGGCCATCAGTCCAATATTTCGTGTCTTTTTTAGCGAAAATTGTCTGGGCACTTACAACACCCTCCTTTGTATTTGATCTACCATCTATAATGAGCAAATGCTTTATTAGCTTCAGCCATACGATGTACTTCTTCTTTTTTCCTTACAGCTCCGCCTTCTTCGTTATAGGCAGCAACAATTTCATTAGCTACTCTATCGCTCATATCTCTTTCTCCACGATTTCGAGCAGCATTAACAAGCCAACGCAATCCTAAAGTTAAACGTCGCTGATTATCAGCTTCTACAGGAACTTGGTAGTTAGCTCCTCCTACACGACGAGTCTTAATCTCCAATACAGGCATTACATTATTTAAAGCTTCTTTTAAAACTTCCATTTGATTCTCTCTAGTCTTATCAGCTACTTTATCCATAGCTTCATAAAAAATATTTTCTGCTAGACCTTTTTTACCATCATACATGATCTTATTAATAATTCGACTGGCTAACTTACTTTTATATATTGGATCAGCACTAATTTCACGTTTTTGAGCTTGACCTTTACGTGACACTAACCTCCCCCTCCTTTCAACTAGTTATCTTATTCGTTAGGCTTTTTGACACCATACTTAGATCGACCTTGCTTCCTATCTTCAACTCCAGCACAATCTAAAGCTCCACGAACTATTGTGTATCTCACACCAGGTAAGTCTTTAACACGACCACCTCTGACTAGTACAACAGAGTGTTCCTGGAGATTATGACCAATACCTGGAATATAAGCTGTAATTTCCTTTCCATTAGTCAACCGTACACGAGCTACCTTTCTTAGAGCAGAATTAGGCTTTTTAGGAGTAGCAGTATATACTCTAGTACAAACTCCTCTTTTTTGTGGTGCTCCATCTAAAGCTCCAGCTCCCTCTCTCTTTTTAACCTTATCTCTTCCTTTTCGTACCAACTGATTAATTGTTGGCATTCCTACACCTCCTCTCGAGTTTTTATCTATAAAGCTCTAGATAGAGGTAACCCCCTATCTAGATTAATTTATTGACTAACCATAGTATATAATCACTCACAACACACTTACGTATTCTAACATCTTATTTTTCATCTGTCAACCTTTTTTAACTTTCTTCTACAATTTCTGGCTCAACATCTTTATATTCTTCCATTCCTGTACCTGCTGGAATAGATTGACCAACAATCACATTCTCTTTTAATCCTTCTAAATCATCTCGTTTTCCTTCTAAAGAAGATTCAGTTAAGATTCTAGTAGTCTCCTGGAAGGAAGCAGCAGATAAGAAACTTTCTGTATTTAGAGATGATTTAGTAATTCCTAGTAACGTAGGTTCTGCAATTGCTTGCTCTTCTCCTTGCTCAACTGCTTTTTGATTAGCTGCTTCAAATTCAAAGATATCAACTAAATCACCAGGCAGTAAATCTGTAGAACCTGACTCTTTAATTTTCACTTTATTAGTCATCTGTCTAATAACAACCTCAATATGCTTATCATCAATAGCTACACCCTGAGATCTATAAACTCTTTGTACTTCAGCTAATAAATATTGCTGAGTAGCTTGTTTACCATCAATATTAAGAATATCTTCTGGATCTAATGGTCCTTTAGTTAATCTATCCCCTGTTTCAACATAATCTCCATCTGATACTATTAACTCTGAACCATATGGTAACTTATATGTCTTTTGTCTTCCATCTTCTGTCTTAATAACTGCTTTATGAGATTGATTATTCTCTACAATATTTATCTCGCCACTTAATTCAGTCAAAACTGCCTGTCCTTTAGGATTCCGGGCTTCAAATAACTCTTCTACTCTTGGTAAACCTTGTGTGATATCATCACCAGCAACTCCACCAGTGTGGAAAGTCTTCATTGTTAACTGCGTTCCTGGCTCACCAATAGATTGAGCTGCCATAATACCAACAGCTTCCCCCATCTTAATTGGTTTGCTATCAGCAAGATCTCGACCATAACACTTCTGACAGATTCCATCTTCAGTAGCACAATTCAAGACTGCTCTAATTGTAGCTGCTTCTAGACTGGAATTTCCTATCTGCTCTGCTTTAGCTTCATTTATCATTTCATCAGCTTCTACAATAGTTTCTCCTGTTTCAGGGTCAACAATATCTTCAAAGGCTACTCTACCAAGCACTCTTTCCTCTAGTGGCTCAAT
The DNA here is from genome assembly GCF_054657635.1 of Halanaerobaculum tunisiense. Classification (NCBI taxonomy): domain Bacteria; kingdom Bacillati; phylum Bacillota; class Clostridia; order Halanaerobiales; family Halobacteroidaceae; genus Halanaerobaculum; species Halanaerobaculum tunisiense. The sequence goes on along the minus strand of NZ_BAAHYI010000018.1, from coordinate 30,256 downwards.
TACTTCTCCATCTTCTTTAATCGGTTCTAATTTGGTTCCTGCATCAGTACCACAATCTTCCTCAGTAATTACAACATCCTGAGATACATCAACTAACCGCCGAGTTAGATAACCAGAGTCGGCAGTTCTTAGTGCTGTATCTGCTAATCCCTTTCGGGCACCGTGAGTAGAGATAAAGTACTCTAGTACAGACAATCCTTCCCGGAAACAAGCTTTAATCGGCATATCAATAATTCGACCAGAAGGATCTGCCATTAAACCACGCATCCCACCTAACTGAGAAATCTGTGATGTATTACCTCGGGCACCAGAGGTAGCCATCATATAAATCGGATTGAATTCACCTAAGTTATCAATCAAGGCCTCGGTAACATCATCTTTAGCATCGCCCCAAATGTCTATTGTGCGTTGATAACGTTCTCTTTCAGTTATTAAACCGCGCCGATACTGAGTTTCAACCTTTTCCACTTCTTCTTCAGATTCAGCTAAAATTTCATATTTGGAATCTGGAATATTAACATCACTAACACTGATTGTAAGTCCTGATTTTGTAGCATAATGGAAAGTTATATCCTTAATATCATCAAGGATATCAGCAGTTCTATTCGGACCTAATTTTTCGTGACATTCACCTACTAAATCTCCTAGTCCTCCTTTATCAAAAACCTTATTATAGAATGGTAATTCAGGTGGTAAAATGTCATTAAAGATAACTCGACCTACGCTAGTATCAACCCATCCTTCGCTATCTGTTTTATATTTAATCTTAGTCTGTAAAGTGACTATATCATTTTCATAAGCTTTGATCACTTCATCTGGTGAACCATAAAGTTTGCCTTCGCCTTTTTCTCCATCCTTTTGGATAGTTAAGTAATAGACTCCTAATACCATATCTTGCGTTGGAACAGCTATCGCTTCTCCATCAGCTGGAGATAATAGATTATACGTTGCAGACATTAACATTCTTGCTTCAGTTTGGGCAGCTGAAGATAAAGGTACGTGAACTGCCATCTGATCACCATCAAAGTCTGCATTATAAGCAGGACAAACAAGAGGATGGATTTTAATAGCTTTTCCTTCTACCAAGATTGGTTCAAAAGCTTGGATACCTAATCTGTGTAATGTTGGCGCACGATTTAAGAGGACTGGATGTTCTTTAATTACCTCTTCTAAAATATCCCACACTTCACTAGCTTCATTTTCTACCATACTTTTAGCACTTTTAATATTATGGGCCAACTCTTGATCAACTAAGCCCTTCATTACAAATGGTTTAAATAATTCTAACGCCATCTTTCTTGGTAATCCACACTGATCCATCCTTAAATCAGGGCCAACAACAATTACTGACCGACCAGAGTAGTCAACACGCTTTCCTAATAAGTTCTGGCGGAAGCGACCTTGTTTTCCTTTCAGCATATCACTTAATGACTTTAGTGGTCGATTACTAGATCCAGTTACTGGGCGACCACGACGACCGTTATCAATTAAAGCATCTACTGCTTCCTGTAACATTCTTTTTTCATTTCTAATAATGATTTCAGGAGCACCTAACTCCAATAATCTCTTAAGCCGATTATTCCGATTGATTACTCGCCGATACAGATCATTTAAATCAGAGGTAGCAAAACGGCCACCATCTAATTGCACCATTGGACGCAACTCTGGTGGAATAACAGGCATAGCTTCTAAAACCATCCACTCTGGTTTATTATCTGAACTCTTAAGCCCTTCTAAAACTTTAAGTCTTCTAACGACTCGTTTACGTCGTTGACCAGAAAGGCCCTGTACTTCTTCCTCTAATTCTTTGATCTCCTCAGCTAGATCCATATTGGCCAAAATTTCTTTAATAGCTTCAGCCCCCATACCTGCTTTAAATCTATCTCCATACTTAGTTTGGGCTTCTCGATACTCACTCTCACTTAATAATTGTTTTTCACTTAAGGGAGTATCGCCAGGATCAATTACAATATAAGAGACAAAATAAAGGGCTTTCTCTAAGGAACGAGGCGACATATCCATTACTACTCCTAACCGACTAGGAATTCCTTTAAAGAACCAAATATGAGACACAGGAGCAGCTAATTCAATATGCCCCATTCTTTCTCTTCGCACCTTAGACTTAGTAACTTCTACTCCACAACGGTCACAGACAACCCCTTTGTATCTGACTCGCTTATATTTTCCACAGTGGCATTCCCAATCCTTAGTAGGACCAAAAATCTTTTCACAAAATAATCCTTCTTTTTCCGGTTTCAGTGTTCGATAATTAATTGTTTCTGGCTTTTTAACCTCACCACTGGACCAAGAACGAATCTGTTCTGGGGAAGCCAAACCAATCTCCATAAAATCAAAATTATTTGGATTAAACAAGGCCACACTCCTCCCTTTTTTAATCTTCACTTCCAATTCTTATATTATACATCTTAAATCGAATTAATACTGCAATTCCTTAATTACTCTTTATCTTCAGACTCCTCATCATCAGACAAACCACCAATTCCTAGCTTCTTAGAAGTTTCATTAACTTCTTCATCATCTAAAGATAATTTATTTTCATCTTCAGAGTAGATATTAGCATCAAGACCAATACTTTGCATCTCCTTAATCAGCACTTTAAAGGATTCAGGAATTCCTGGTTCAGGAACATTCTCGCCCTTTACAATTGATTCATAGGCCTGAACACGACCAACTACATCATCCGACTTAACAGTTAACATCTCCTGCAGAGTATTAGCAGCACCATAAGCTTCTAGAGCCCAAACTTCCATTTCACCAAATCGCTGACCACCAAATTGAGCTTTACCTCCTAGTGGTTGTTGCGTAACTAAAGAGTAAGGACCTGTAGAACGACCATGCATTTTATCATGAGCTAAATGGTGTAACTTAAGCATATACATAACTCCAACAGTTACTCGTTTCTCAAATTTTTCTCCTGTTCGACCATCATATAAAACAGTCTTTCCGTCCCTCGGCAAGCCTGCTTCTTCTAATATGTCTTCAACTTCTTCCTCAGTAGCTCCATTAAAGACAGGAGTTGAGGTGTGAATTCCTAATTCCTGCGCTGCTATACCTAAGTGGGTCTCTAGCACCTGACCAATATTCATTCTTGATGGTACACCTAGTGGATTTAAGACAATCTCTACTGGCTCTCCATTTGGTAAATAAGGCATATCTTCTTCGGGCAAGATTCTAGAAATAACACCCTTATTACCATGGCGACCTGCTAACTTATCTCCTACAGTAATCTTTAACTTTTTAGCTACATAGACTCTAACTAATTTATTAACTCCAGTCTGTAAATCATCGCCTTCTTCTCGATCAAAGACCTTAACATCAGTTACAATTCCTTCTTCTCCGTGAGGTACTTTAAGAGAAGTATCTCTTACTTCTCGAGCTTTTTCCCCAAAGATAGCCCGCAGTAATCTTTCTTCAGCTGATAACTCTTTTTCTCCTTTTGGAGTTACCTTACCTACTAGAATATCACCACTTTCCACTTCAGCTCCTTCTCTAATAATACCTCGTTCGTCTAAGTCCTTCAAGGAGTCTTTACTAACATTTGGGATCTCCCTTGTTATCTCTTCAGGACCTAGCTTAGTATCTCTAGCTTCTGCTTCGTACTCCTCAATATGGACTGAAGTTAAAGAATCATTTTTAACTAATCTTTCACTAATTAAGATAGCATCCTCATAATTATAACCTTCCCAAGCCATAAAGGCTACTGTACAATTCCGACCTAGAGCTAATTCACCTTTATCAGTAGCAGGGCCATCAGCTATAATTATACCTTCTTCTACATAATCACCTTTCTTAACAATTGGGCGCTGGTTCATACAACTACCTTGGTTAGAACGAGCAAACTTAGTCAAAGTGTACTTATCTATTGTATCCTCTTCAGTCCGGATTAAAATCTCATCACCAGCAACTTTAACAACTTCACCACTATTTTTAGCAACTTCTACTGCTCCAGAGTCCTTAGCAACCTTATATTCAATTCCAGTTCCTACTCGGGGAGCATCAGTCTTTAATAATGGTACACCCTGACGCTGCATATTAGCTCCCATTAGAGCTCGGTTGGAGTCATCATTCTCGATAAAAGGAATTAAAGCTGCTGAGACACCAATGATCTGTTTAGAAGATACATCCATATAATCCACTTTATCAGGAGCAGTCTTAATATCCTCTCCGTTATGTCGCGCAAATACTTCCTCATCTACTAATTTTCCGTCTTCATCTAATTCCTCATTAGCCTGAGTAATAACATATTGATCTTCTTGCTTAGCATCTAAATATTCAATCTCTCCAGTAACAGTTTCATCCTCTACTTTACGGTACGGAGTTTCAATAAAACCAAATTCATTAGTCTTACCATAAATACAAAGCGAACCAATCAGACCGATATTAGGACCTTCCGGCGTCTCAATCGGACAGATTCTACCATAGTGAGTATGGTGGACATCACGAACATCAAAACCAGCTCGCTCCCGACTTAAGCCCCCTGGTCCTAAGGCACTCATCCTTCGCTTATGAGTTAATTCAGCCAACGGATTAGTCTGGTCCATAAATTGGGATAGTTGCCCACTACCAAAGAATTCTTTAATCGAAGCTGCTACTGGACGAGTATTAATTAGATTCTGGGGAGTGATTACATCCAGATCCTGAATAGTCATTCGTTCCTTAACTACTCGCTCCATTCTTGATAAACCAATTCTAAATTGATTCTGGAGTAACTCTCCTATTGTCTTTAACCGTCTATTGGATAGATGGTCAATATCATCCACTTCTGCATAATCTTCATCATCAATCAATCCTACCATATACTTAGCACTCTCTATGATGTCCTCTTCTACTAAAGTTCTTTGTTCTAAATCATAATCCAAACCTAATTTTTCATTGATCTTATAACGACCAACTTTAGCTAAATCATATCGTTTCCGATCAAAGAATAAAGATTCAATTAAATTTTGCGCACTTTCTACTGTCGGTGGTTCACCTGGCCGTTGATTTTTATATAACTCAATTAGAGCTTCTTCTTCACTTTCAGTATTATCCTTTTCAATTGTTTTGTGGATAACTTCATGATCACCTAACAGCTCGATCAATTCAGCATCAGTTCCATATCCTAATGCTCTAAATAAAACAGTACTAGGGAACTTACGGTTTCGATCAACTCGAACCGAAATAATTCGTTTTTTATCATACTCAAACTCAATCCAAGCCCCGCGATTAGGAATAATACTTCCATTATATAAAGTTCTTCCGTCTTTAGTCATCTCTCTATCGTAATAGACACCTGCTGATCGAATTAACTGATTAACAATAACTCGCTCAGCTCCATTGATGATAAAGGTTCCCCGGTCAGTCATCAACGGAAAATTAGCCATAAAGACATCTTGTTCTTTAATCTCACCTGTATCCCGATTAATCAATCTCACTCTAGCATTTAACGGTGCATCGTAACTAACATCTCGATTCTTACTCTGAAGTTCATCGTACTTAGGTTCATCCATAGAATAATCAATAAATTCTAACACTAAATTATCGGAAAAATCCTGAATTGGGGAGATTTCATCAAATAACTCCATTAATCCTACGTCTAAAAACCACTGATATGAACTTTTCTGCGTCCTAATTAAATAAGGCATTTCCATTCCGTCATCTGTCTTAGCAAAACTGCGTCTTTCTCTCTTCAACGAGTTTGCTGGCTTAGTCATAAACAATTGTCACCCCCGCAGATTTTATCAAGCACCAACTAATCAGAACTAGCCCCCCTATAAAACTAACACCTACCATTTATATTTACTCATTTTATACAAAATATGTATCTAATTGAAAACAATTAAATAACTTTTGCAATATAGCTATAACAAAATATAGCTACAACAATAAACAATAGTAACACACTCTTAAAATTTTGTCAAGATTAAGGGAGCAAATAAGGCAAAAAAGCACCCTGTTATAATTAACAGAGTGCTTTTATTCTCTCTTATAAATCATTATTCTATTGCCCAACTAAGTTATTTAAGTTCAACTTCAGCTCCAGATTCTTCTAACTGTTCTTTGATATCTTCTGCTTCTTCTTCTTCTAATCCTTCTTGAACAGGATTTGGAAGATCGTCTACAAGGGCTTTAGCATCCTTAAGACCTAAATCAGTAACTTCTCTTACAGCTTTAATTACCTTAATCTTACTATCTCCAGCAGAAGTTAAAACAACATCAAAATCAGTCTGCTCTTCCTCTTCAGCTCCACCGCCAGCAGCACCAGCAGCAGGAGCAGCAGCTACAGGAGCAGCGCTTACATCAAATTTTTCCTCTAATTCTTCAACCAATTCAGCAAGTTCTAAAACAGTCATTTCCTCAATAGCATCTAAAATTTCTTCTTTAGTCATCTTAAAATCTCCTCCTTAAAATTATATGTTAGTCTTCTTTTTGGTCTTTAATAGAATTAAGTGCCTGAGCTAAACTCTGTAATGGATAATTTAAAGCATGTGCTAAACCAGAAATTGGCGCTTTCATGCTTCGAGCAATCTGGCCTAATAATACTTCTCGTGGTGGAATATCAGCTAAGGATTCAATATCATCAGCATCCACTACTGAACCTTCCACAATTCCTGATTTAATCTCTAAATCTTCATGCTCCTCGGCAAAATCAGCTAGTACCTGAGCCGGAGCAACAGGATCTTCATTAGAAAAAGCAATAGCAGTTGGCCCTGCTAGATATTCTTCGATCTCTTCTACCCCTGCATTTTTAGCTGCTAAATAAGCAAGAGTATTCTTCACAACTTTATATTCTACTCCAGAATCTCTTAACTGATCACGTAATTCTGTTACTTCTTCTACATTCAAACCACGATAATCAGTCAACACAGCTGATTTGGCTGTTGAAAATTGGTCAGTTAATTCTTCTACAACTAACTCTTTCTCTCGGCGAGCTACCACTTTATTACGTCACCTCCTTGTCAAACAAACTAAAAAAGAGTCTCCGCCGTAGCCAGAGACTCTAGACAAACACCAAGGGGTAATATATAAGCTGTGCGTTCAAGATTGAGTTTAAGTTCAATCTTGAACTTAAGCTCAAACTAAAACTCGAGTTTATATTTATTACCGGCCTCGGCAGGCATAATTTAAGCTTTGCTAAGCACCTACTGTCTACGGCTACGAAGTTCTTTATTATCTTATTTAAGACAACAGACTTATTATAGCATACCAAATTCAACTCGTCAATTACAAGTTACAGAAAAATTAAGTAACTATATCTAAAACAGTCTGTGAATCAACTTTAATTCCTGGTCCCATTGTGGAAGACACAGCAATATTAAGCAAGAATCTACCTTTAACTCCTTCGGGTCTGGACTTAACTAATGCTTCCATTAGTCCCACAAAGTTTTCGTATAATTCATCTACAGTAAAAGTATCTTTGCCGATCGGGGCATGTACATTACCCGCTTTATCAGCTCTATATTCTATCTTACCAGCTTTAAGTTCACTGATAGCTTCTTCTAAATCAAAAGTTACTGTCCCAACTTTAGGATTCGGCATTAATCCTTGCGGACCTAAGATAGGACCTAACTTACCGACTACACTCATCATATCTGGAGTGGCTAATACAGCATCAAAATCCATCCAACCATTTTGGATTCTCTCAGCTAATTCTTCGCCACCTACAACATCTGCTCCAGCAGCTTCAGCTTCTTTTTGCTTTTCTCCCTGGGCAAAAACAATAACCTTAACTTCTTGTCCAGTTCCATTCGGTAGCACATAAGTATCTCTTACCTGCTGGTCCTCAATTCCTAATCTAGTAGATAACTCAATTGTTTCTGCAAAATTAGCAGTAGCAGTCTCTTTAGCTAACTCAAGCGCTTCTCGAATATCATAAACTTTATCTTTATCAACCTTATCCACTGCATTATTATATCTTTTTGACATTCTAATACCTCCCTGGTGGTAATAACGGATTTATCCTCCCACTCGTTATTTAGTCCTCTACAACAAGTCCCATACTACGAGCAGTACCTTTAATCATACTCATAGCAGATTCTATAGTAGCAGCATTTAAATCTTCCATCTTTAATTCAGCAATTTCTTTTACATCATCTGGACTTACAGTTCCTACTTTGTTAACATTTGGTTCTCCAGAAGCTGTTTCCAAACCAGCAGCTTTCTTCAATAAATCAGCTGCAGGTGGAGTTTTAGTAATAAAATCAAAGGATCTATCAGCATAAACTGTAATCTCTACTGGAATAACATTTCCAGCTTGATCAGCAGTCTTAGCATTAAAAGCTTTACAAAACTCCATAATATTAATTCCATGTTGACCTAGCGCTGGACCAACTGGCGGAGCTGGACTAGCTTCACCGGCAGGAATTTGTAAACTAATCTCTCCAACTACTTTCTTAGCCATAATTGACACCTCCTTTTTCCTAATTTAACTTTATACTTGTTCTACTTCAGTAAAGTCTAGTTCTACTGGAGTATCGCGACCAAACATAGAAACTAGCACCTTTACTTCTTCTGTCTTATAATCTATTTCTTTAATCTCCCCCACATGGTCTTCTAAGACACCATTTAAAACTTGGACTTTTTGCCCTATCTCTAAATCAGTATTGGCTTTGGCTATATCTTCTTCGCCCATATCCTGCTTGATTCTTCTGATTTCTTCCTCAGAAACAGGAACAGGATCTTTACCAGCACTAGCAAAACCAATAACTCCTGGTGTATTATTAACAAGATACCATGCCTCATCTTCCATAATCATATTAATTAATACATAGCCAGGAAAGATTTCATCCTTTTTTACATTTTCTTCGCCATCTTTAACTTCCACTTTATCTTCAGTAGGGACTAAAATTTCAAAGATTTCATCCTGCATCCCAAGGCTTTTAACTCGCTGTTTTAAGTTAGTTTTTAATCGTGTCTCGTTACCTGAATAGGTATAAATAGCATACCAATTGCGCTCACTCATAAAACCGGACTCCTAAGCTAGGAGCCACACCTCCTCTAATTAAGTATAAGTGGCCGAATAAGTTGTGAGAATAACAAATCAACTCCACCAATAAAGAAACCAAGGACTATAACCACAAAAACTACTACTCCTGTATAAGATACTACCTCGGATTGCTTCGGCCAGTTTACCTTTGTTAACTCTATTTTAACTTCTCGAAAGAACTTTTTTACCTGTTCTAAAGAACTTTTATCATTGGCCATTTACCACACATCCCCACTAATATTTGTTGGAATTAAAATCCTAATTAACCACTTACCTTATCTAGTCTCTTTATGAAGTGTGTGCTCTTTACAGAACTTACAATATTTCTTTAACTCTAATCTCTGTCGTTGATTACTTGAATTTTTAGTAGTACTATAATTACGTCTTTTACACTCTGTACAAGCTAAAGTAATTATTTCCCTCATAACTGCCACCTCCTCAGAGTGCACACCAACTAGTAACCCTTACACCGGATATACTTTATCATATTATAACCAAAAAATCAATGATTAATTCTAGTTGAAGGCAAATTAAGTAGTACAGAATAGAAAAGCAGGTATCTTACATACCCGCTTTCCTGGAGTAAATTTCTAATTTTTACTCAACGATTTCAGTAACCACACCAGCGCCTACAGTCTTGCCACCTTCCCGAATTGCAAATCTTAATCCTTCTTCCATTGCAATCGGTGAAATTAATTCTGCATCCATCTCAATGTTATCTCCTGGCATTACCATATCTACATCTTCTGGTAGGTTAATTGTTCCTGTTACGTCTGTTGTTCGGAAATAAAACTGAGGCTTATAGCCATCAAAGAATGGTGTGTGTCGGCCACCTTCATCTTTGCTAAGAACATAAACTTCTGCCTTGAACTTAGTATGTGGCGTAATTGAACCTGGTTCAGCTAGTACTTGACCTCGTTCAATATCTTCTTTATCAATACCTCTTAGTAGTGCTCCTACATTATCTCCTGCTTGAGAACTCTCCATTTGCTTTCTAAACATCTCAAGTCCTGTAATTACTGTCTCTTCTGTTTCTTTAATTCCTACAATCTCCGCTTCATCTCCTACTTCTATTGTTCCTCGCTCCACACGACCTGTCGCTACTGTTCCTCGACCAGTAATTGTAAAGATATCTTCAATTGGTAGTAGGAATTCTTTCTCTGTATCTCTCTCTGGAGTAGGAATATTCTCGTCTACTGCATCCATTAAATCTTTAATATCTTCTGCCCATTCTCCTGTTGGCTCTTCAATTGCTTTTAGGGCTGATCCAGTAACGATTGTAGCATCATCTCCATCAAATTCATACTCATTAAGTAACTCTCTTACTTCCATCTCTACTAATTCAATTAACTCTTCGTCTTCTACCATATCTGCTTTGTTTAAGAAGACTACAATTTCTGGCACTCCTACCTGACGAGCTAATAGTAAGTGCTCTCTTGTTTGCGGCATTGGCCCATCTGCTGCTGATACAATTAAAATTGCACCATCCATCTGAGCTGCACCTGTAATCATATTCTTTACATAGTCTGCGTGACCTGGGCAGTCTACGTGAGCATAGTGTCTATTAGCTGTCTCATACTCTACGTGAGACGTAGCAATTGTAATTCCTCGTTCCTGCTCTTCTGGTGCGTTATCAATCTCACCAAATTCCACTGATCCTTCGTCTCCTGCTGACAATACTTTCGTAATTGCAGCTGTTGTTGTTGTCTTTCCGTGGTCTACGTGTCCAATTGTACCAATGTTAATATGTGGTTTGTTTCGCTCAAACTTTTCTTTTCCCATTTCTATCTTCCCTCCTATACCTCTTCAAAAGTTTATTAGTAACTAAATATAACTTAAAGGTGATCTGAGATCACCAGTTTTAGTATGTAAACAAGAAATCTAATTTTAATTGGAGCCCACAACCGGAGTTGAACCGGTGACCTCATCCTTACCATGGATGCGCTCTACCACCTGAGCTATGTGGGCAAAAACAAAGAAAAATTCTCTTTAGACAACAAATATAATATCAATGTCAGTTACAACACCATCGACATTATATATCTTTTGCCTAAAGAGGTCAAGAAGCAAATTGAATTATTTACTTAAATAATTTGTTATATAATCTATTTAACTCCAATTTCATCCTATTTTCTCTAGTTCCCATTAAAAGTTATGTTCTTCTAATAAATCACTAACTTTACTTTTAATCCGTTGTAAAGCATTATCCACTGATTTAACGCGCCGGTCTAAATTATTAGCTATTTCCTGATAACTTTTATCCTCTAAATATTCCTCTAAGACTTCCAATTCCAAATCACTTAATATTTCCTGAATCTTTTCTTCTAAAAAATCATAAGACTGATTAGTAATAAAAGTCTGTTCCGGATTATAAAGTTCACTACTTTCTAAGATATCCAATAAAGTTCGATCAGATTCTTGATTAAAAACAGGTTTATTTAAAGATGAATAGGAATTTAAAGGTTGATGTTTCTGTCGAGTAGCAGTCTTAATAGCCGTGATAATCTGCCGAGTAATACATAATTCAGCAAAAGAGCGAAAAGAAGCTTGTCTCTGGACCTCATAATCTTTAATTGCTTTATATAAACCAATTAATCCTTCTTGAATAATATCATCCCGACCTGCTCCTACTAAAAAATAAGAATTAGACTTAGCTTTAACAAAATTCTGATACTTCTTGAGTAAATATTCTATAGCTACTTTATTTCCTTGCTGAGCTTGCTGTACTACTTGATCATCAGTCAGGCCATGATAGTCACTATATTTTTTACTGGATAAAATCGGTTGCGGCATAATTTCCTCCACCTTTTATTGCTATATTAAAGACTGAACAACATCATTATAACTTATATAATTTAGCATAGTCAAGCAAGGATAGTTTGTAACTTTTTCCTCTATTTATTAGTCTTGATTATACTTAATAATTTTAGGTTCAGGAGAATAAATATTCTCAGAAATTATCTCCTCTTTAATTATATCTTCTTGGTTAAATACTAATCTTTTGACTATAACTTTAGTCCCAGCTCTTCCGAACTGAACTACCTTGCGAGCCCCCCGACTGTAGGCTAGAATCTATTTTTTCAATTGTATCAGATTCTAAAGTTTAAGGTATATAATCTACTGATTAAGAATGAGGCCTTCTCTCCAACAATTTCTTCAGTCCCTAACTTTATATTTAAGTAGTATAAGTAGCAATTATATCCTTTACATTATATTTTCTGATCTTGGCCCAATTTGAAAAACCAGATACAGTAGTCTGAGGTACCAGCAAAGCTATAACAATTAGTAGCAACAGACTAACTATAGTTTCCTGCTTTATCTTTAACCTTTAATCCGCTGTCGTAGTGCATCATAAACTAATACTCCAGTTGCTACTGAAGCATTTAAAGATTCTAACTCTCCTTGCATAGGCATCTTAACTAAAAAGTCACACTTTTCTTTGACTAATCTTCTCATCCCAGATCCTTCACTACCAATCACCAAACCTAATGCTCCTGTTAAATCACTCTCAAAGTAATTACTACCAGACATATCTGCCCCAGCAATCCAAAAACCTAGCTCCTTTAGTTGTTCTATACTCCGGGCCAAGTTAGTTACCTTAGCTACTGGTATATTTTCTACTGCTCCAGCTGATGCTTTAGCTACTACTGGAGTAAACCCAACTGCTCTCCGCTTAGGGATGATTACTCCATCAACCCCAGCTCCATCACAAATCCGTAAAATAGCTCCTAAATTATGAGGGTCCTTAATTTCATCTAGTAGGACTAACAAAGGAGCCTCCTTATCTTCACTAGTAACAGCTTCCTCTTTGGCATACTGGACTAGCTCATCTAAGTCCCAATAATCTAGTGCCTGTCCATAGGCAATCACCCCTTGGTGAGCATGGGATTTAGCTCGGTGATTCAATTTATCCTTAGTTACCTCGTTAATCTTAACTCCCTTTTCAGCAGCTAAATCATAGATAGTATCAATTACTTGTCCTTGGGCCGTCTCTAAGATCAATATTTCCTCTAATCTACCAGATTTTAGAGCTGCAATAACTGGATTTCTGCCTTCAATTTGTGCCATTCTTAATCACCTCTTATTTTTATTAGTTTATGTCACTTATAGTAACACAGCTATGAGTCGTCGGCTGTGGGCTATGAGCTAAATCAAAACCTTTAAATTCAAAATCTATAATTTCTATGTTTATAGCAGACAGCTGATAGCTCATGACACACAGCATACAACTAACCTAAAAACTGATCCCTCATTTGTTCCTGCTGACCACAAGTCATTTTACCTTCTTTACATGCCCCATGGATACAAGAAGGTAGAGCTTGTTCATACAAAACAGAAGATAAATCTCGCAACTGTAATAACTTCTTAGTAGATAACTCTCTAATCTCCCACTGCGCTTTGTTACATATTCTCTCTGCTAACATTTCTTGATCAATTCTAGCATTAGTCGAGATAACCAACTTAATCTGATCACAATTTAACAAGAAAGGTAATGCCTTATCTAAACCGTATTCCCGATAAATCTTTAATCGCAAGTCTTTAAATTGCTTAGCCAGCTTTAAAAACTCAGCTTTAAAATCTGACTCTTCTATTCTTGGTGGTACAAGTAACTCCCGATCTTGCTCTAAAATTAAATTAGCTAATCTTTCTCTATGGTTTTCCGATAAACGATGTCGAATCTGTTGGTGATAGGTAACAAGACTACACATCATTCCAAAGGTAGTTCTTGCTTGTTCAGCAATACTCTCATGGCCATAATCTAAGACTCTTTCTGTTAATCCTTGCGCTTTGCTAGTAGCTTGGGCACCCCAATCAGCTAACTTTTGGGAAGGAACTACTGGCGAAGTACTTGTAGCAGCTCCTAAACCAACCTTTAAATCCAAATTAGTAAAAGAGTTTAATAATATCATATTATCTTCTGGAGTTAAGCTAGCAAAATCCTGCTGATAAAGATCAGCTACTAGATCATAATCACTACTACTAGTGCTCTTAGGCAACAGATTCAGTAAAGAAGCCGGCAACTGCTCTTCCATTGCAGTTCTGAATTCTTTAAATATAGAACCATATTGTTGATCAGTTAATAAACAGAATAAATCATATAACTTGTCTCCTGTCATAGCTACCGAAATATTAGTTTTAGTAGCTAAAGGTAGTATATACCGCGCATCTTCAATTGGGATTCCATGTTTATAGTCTGCAACTTTAGGTCGTCTCTTGGCTGATTCTGATTTTAACTCAGACATTTTATTATAGAGAACAAAAGCTTGCTCAATTAAGTCTGTAGCCTGCTGTAAATCCTCAGGAGCCAGCTCGGGAAGTGAATAGGCAGTTTCTTTCATTGTTACATACCTTTGGCTTTGTTGTACATAAGAATCCTTTAGTTCACATAATAAAGTACTCTGGAGTCTAGTAATCTTCTCAGCTATAAAGGATAGATTAACTCTACGAAGTGCTTCTTTAATAGTATCTTCTTCTATCTGCTTAATATTATTCCTATCTAACCATGATCTTACTTGATCAAGGCCAGTCTGTTCAAAATTAGTAATTCTCATCTTAGCCACTTCCTCCTTATTCAATTTAAAATTACTACAAATCTATTCCAATAACCCTGCTTGGTAGTAGTTCTTAATCTCTGTAAATAATTCTAACAACCGTTCTTCTTCCTCAGCTAGATACAAATAACCAACTAAAGCTTCAAAGGCAGTACTATACTGATAAACTGCCCGATCAACTCCACTAGGTACATTTGTCTGCGCATTCCGACCGCGGCGTACAATAGCTGCTTCTTCTGTAGTTAACTCTGGCCGTAACTTCTCTAATAATTTAGCTTGAGCTTCAGCATTAACATACTCAATTGCTTGCTGGTGCAAATGACCTGGCTTACCTCCTGTTTCTAGAAGATAAGTTCTAATAAATAATTCAAAAACATTATCTCCTATATAAGCTAGACTAGCTGGGGATAACAAATTAGGTCGATCAGGAAAATTATTTAATCCTGCAAACACTACTATCACCTACCTTATCTTCCATTCTGGTCCTTGCGGTGTATCCTTAACCTCTACTCCTATATCAGTTAATTTATCTCGTACTTTATCAGCTAACTGGTAGTCTTCTTGGACTCTTAAGTCCTCTCTTAACTCCAATAATAACTCTACTAAGGGGCCAACTAATTGATTCTGCTCAGTTTCTTGATCACTAGTTAAAATTCCTAATACTTCTTGGCCTAATTCTGTAAAGAGATTATGAGCTACTACTAAAACATCCTGGACCTGACTTGTTAAGGCAAACTGATCACTATTGACAAACCGATTAATCTCGCTAGCTAATTCATGTAAGGTACCTACTGCTAGAGCAGTATTAAAGTCATCATCCATAGCAGCAATGAATTTTTCCTTTTTAGCCTGACAGATCTGGCGTAATTTAGCCCCCGTCATAGTACCTGCTACTAGTTCTTGAGCTAACAGATGCTCTAATTTATCTACAGTATTCTCCAGTCGCTCTAATCCTTTAGCTGCTTCCTCTAAAGCTTGATCACTAAAGTTAATCGGACTACGATAGTGTTTAGAGATTAAAAAGAAGCGGACTACAGATGCTGGATACTGCTCTAATATCTCGCGAGTAGTAAAGAAATTACCTAGAGATTTTGACATCTTTTCGCCATCAATATTAATATAACCATTATGGATCCAGTATTTAACTACTTCTCTGTTACAGCAAGCCTCGCTTTGAGCAATCTCATTCTCATGATGCGGGAAAGTTAGATCCACTCCTCCAGTATGAATATCAAACTCTGGTCCTAAATATTTAGTAGACATCACTGAACATTCAATATGCCAACCTGGTCTACCTGACCCCCAAGGACTATCCCAAGCTGGTTCTTCTGCTTTACTTGCCTTCCATAGAGTAAAGTCCAAGGGATCCTCTTTTTGCTGATTCACTTCTATTCTATCTCCTGCTCGTAAGTCTTCTATTTTAGTATTCGATAACTTACCATAATCTTCAAACTCAGTTACTCTAAAATAAACATCTCCATCTTGCTCGTAAGCATATCCCTTATCTATTAGTTGCTGGACTAAATCAATCATCTCCTCAATATGCTCAGTTGCTCGCGGATAAATATCAGCCTGTTTAATATTTAAAGCTTCTGTATCAGCAAAATAAGCCGCAATAAACTTCTCGGCTAATTCAGCAATAGTAATATCTTCTTCATTAGCTCGGTTAATCATTTTATCATCAATATCTGTAAAGTTTAAAACATGCTGCACCTCATAACCCTTATACTCTAAGTACCTTTTAATAATATCAGGCACAATAAAAGCACGAGCATTCCCAATATGAAAATAATCATAGACAGTTGGCCCGCAAGAATACATCTTAACTTGGCCTTCCTCGCGTGGCTGAAATTCTTCTTTTGTACCCGATAAAGTATTGTATACTTTTAATGCCATTTTAATCACTTCCTTCCTGTTTATTATTTATCTTTTCTAAAGCCTTTATTCTCTGATTCATACAAGTTAACATCTCCTGAACAGGATCAGGGAGATTACCATGCTCTAAATCTACTGTCCCATCTGCTACTTTTTCACCATCCCTAACTACAACTCGACCAGGAATTCCTACAACTGTACAATTAGTAGGAACATCTTCTAAAACAACTGCTCCCGCTCCTACTTTAGCATTATCTCCAATCTCAATCGAACCTAATACCCTAGCCCCAGCACTGATCATTACATTATCACCAATAGTTGGGTGGCGCTTACCTGTTTCTTTACCTGTACCCCCTAGGGTGACCCCTTGGTATAAAGTTACATCAGCTCCTATCTCTGCTGTCTCGCCAATTACAACACCCATCCCGTGATCAATAAAGAAACCAGGGCCAATTTTAGCTCCAGGATGAATCTCAATTCCAGTTAAGAAACGACTAACCTGAGAGATGATTCGCGGAATAACAGGTAAACCTAACTTAAATAATCGATGAGCTAATCTATGAGCAAGAATTGCATGTAAGCCAGAATAAGTCAGAACTACCTCTAATAAACTATTAGCTGCTGGATCACGACTAAAAATAACCTCTATATCCTGCTTAATCTGCTTTATAAAAGCAAACATCACTTTCACCTCCTCAGTAAAACCTATAATTAAAAATTATAACTGAGATCAGATATAAACCTAATTAAATCTTATTCCCTAGATCAACACTTCATAACAAATACTGGTTACTCGTTATTGATCACTTGTCACTGAAATTCTAATAACAAAAACGGATCTTCCCACCCCTATTACAGAGGCGAAAAGATCCGCGGTACCACCCTGCTTAGTTATACTAAATCAACTTACTGAGCATAACTCGCTAGTAACTATTAACGCTAGCTAAACGAAATAACCTACTACTTATTTCAGTTATTTAGCTCCAGAAAGCATTCAATTAGCTACTTTTGATAAGACTTACAGCCTTAGGTCTTATTCTCTGGAACAAAAGATAACTAATTTACTTATTCCCTTCCTAGCCTCTAACCTAGATTAAATTAAAGCTAAAGCTTGCTCCAATCTCTTAATTGTTTCTTCTTGACCTAATAGGGCAGCTACATCATATAAAGCTGGACCAGAAGTCTGGCCTGTTAGAGCAATCCGAGTTGGATGGAAGAATAATCTCCCACCCACTGGTAACTCAGCAAGCACTTGATTCATCATATCTCTAACTTCCTGTTTCTTAAAGGAATCAAGTTGCTCAGCTTCTTCCTTTAATGTCTCTAGCACTAAGTCAACATCTTCCTCTTGGAAGGTTGCAATAGCCTCTTCTTGGTCCTCATATTCTAAATCACTAAAGAAGACTGCTACCTCATCAGTAATCTGAGCTACATAATCCAGTGATTCCTGGACAGTAGCTACTAACAATCTAATCCAGTCCTCTGATTTAGCTGTTAAATCATATTCTTCCTCTAAGTAAGGTTTAGCTAAATCAACTAACTGATCCACTTCCAATTCTCTGATATAAACACCATTCATCCAGTCTAACTTTTCTACATCAAAGACAGCAGAGCTATCATTAACTCGCTCTAGAGAAAACTTATCTATAATTTCTTGTTTGCTTAGAATTTCTTCTTCATCACCAGGTGACCAACCTAATAGAGATAAGAAATTAACTAGTGCCTCAGGTAAATAACCTTTTTCGCGGTATTCACTAACATAAACATAAGCTTCTCCACTACGTTTACTTAACTTAGAACGATCTGACCCTAAGATCATTGGTAAGTGAGCAAACTCAGGTGATTCCCAACCGAAAGCGTCATATAATAACTGCTGCTTAGGAGTATTAGACAGATGATCTTCGCCCCGAATAACATGACTAATCTCCATCAAGTGATCATCAACTACTACCGCAAAGTTATAAGTAGGAATCCCATCTGATTTAGCAATTACAAAATCATCAATTACATCACTACTAAAGGAGACAGTACCATGAACTAAATCCTCCACTATAATTTCTTCCTCTTGGAGAGGACTTTTAACTCTAATCACTGGTTCTCTACCTTCAGCTTCTAATTCTTCTCTTTCAGCTGCAGTTAAATCACGACACTTACCAGTATAACGAGGCGGTTGATCATTCTTACGTTGTTCTTCTCTCATTTCCTCTAATTCTTCGGGGGTACAATAGCAACGATAAGCTAAATCCTTATCTAATAGCTCTTGAATATATTCTTCGTAAATATCTAACCGCTCCATCTGACGGTAAGGGCCAAAGTCACCTCCAACATCAGCTCCTTCATCCCAATCTAAACCTAACCATTCCATCTCCTGATGAATTACTTCTTCAAATTCAGCAGTAGAGCGTTCTCTATCAGTATCTTCAATTCTAAGAATAAATGTTCCATCTGTTTTTTTAGCAAATAAATAATTAAATAGTGCAGTTCTGATATTTCCAATATGTATTTGCCCTGTTGGACTAGGAGCAAATCTTACTCTAACCTCACTCATAATATTCCCCTTTCTATCTTCTATTAGCAAGTTATATTATAGACTATTAGCTGATTAAATTCAAATTAGATTGATATAGAGTGGCACTTTCGTGCCACAGTTATCTGCTATCAGTAAATGGTTTTTATTACGGAAGGTCTGTTTTCTAGACCTATACGAAAAGTTTCTGTTGAAACTTGCAGGGATCTTCACGAAGAGTCCAAAGGACTCGTAGGAAGTCAAATTCAAAACCATAAACACAGTTTAGCTCTTAAAAAATAGTAGTTTTAAAGGTTTTGAATTGGCTGATAGCTCATAGCAGATCTTTCGGGTCTCACGACCGCTCCATGATAAATCTGCTGACGACTGTGTCACCACAGGTGACACATTAATTGATCTATACAACATTAACTCCTACAGCTAATTGATCTGGGCCATCAACTAAAGCATGACCAAACTTCCCAAATACCGTAACAGCTATTCTGCCTAGGCCTCTAACAATAGCAACTTTAAATCCCCCACCTAAACCAGGATTCACTAAATTAAGTTGGTTATAGGCATCTTTAACAGCATTAGAGACTGCTATTTTCTCCCGCAGAGTTTCCTCAATTACTCCGCGAGCAATAGCCGCTACAGTAGTGCTTTCTCGTAATTTAATCGGTAAATTTTCAGCATTGGCCCCTGTTTGGGTAATAGCTACCTGATAACCATAACCTCTGATTTTATCCAACCAATAATCCTCGTATTCTCTACTACGAGTCATAGCTAGATAAATAGCGGAACTCTCCGGTGATAACTTCTCTACCTTTTCTTCCTTGACATAACCAGAGACAATATCTTCTGCTGTAACAATCCCCGCTAATTGATCATTAGTATCCAAGACAGGAACCCCACCAATTTGATGGTCAGATAAAATCTGAGCTGCCTTCTGAATAGGTTCATTACTATATATAGTAATCAAATCTGTCTCCATTAATTCCTGGACAACAGTACTTAAATCATGATGTTGGACTAAATCTCCATCAGTAATAATCCCTAGTAACTCTGGCCCATCCATGACCAACAACCGACCAATATTATTAACATCCATTAGTCGTTCTGCTTCCTCAACAGTTGTCTCAGGAGTAACAGTTACAACTTCTTCAGTCATTATTTTATCTACTAACATTAATTGCTGCCTCCTTGCTAAAAATTATTTAAACTAACTATTGCTTGACTAGCAATTCCTTCCTGGCGTCCTACAAAACCTAATCCTTCTGTAGTTGTAGCTTTAATATTTATTCTAGTATTATCAACTTCCAATACCTGAGCCAACTTATCTTCCATCTGAGTCAGATAAGGAGCTAATTTAGGTTGTTCGGCCTTAATTACTACATCTAAGTTATTAACCTGATAATCCTGATCAGCTACTATTCTAACTACTTCCTCTAGTAATAATAAACTAGAAATACCTTTATACTGGGGATCAGTAGCAGGAAAGTGACGACCAATATCTCCTGCTCCGATAGCCCCTAATAAAGCATCCATAATTGCATGTAACACAACATCAGCATCTGAATGTCCTACTAAACCCAATTGATAATCTATCTGTACCCCAGCTAGTACCAACTCTTCCTCTGGCTCTAGAGCATGAACATCAGAACCGATTCCTACTCTCATGATTGCTTCCTTGCTAAAATCTTTTCCGCAAATTCTAGATCCTCAGGTGTAGTAACTTTTAGGTTCTCATAAGAACCACGGACTACCTTAACTTGTTTATCCAACCGTTCTACTAGACTAGAACTATCAGTACCCACTACTCCATCAGCAATAGCTTGCTCATAAGCTTCTAGAACTAGATCATAAGTAAAAGCCTGAGGAGTCTGAACAGCAACCAATCGAGATCGATCAGGAGTATTAACTACCATTTCATCTTGGACAACCTTGATTGTATTCTTCACTGCCACCCCTGCTAACACAGCTTGGTACTCAGTAACCTCTGTAATTATATTCCCTATTAATTCTGTTGTCAATAACGGACGCGCTCCATCATGGATTAACACAAAATTACTATCTGCACTAACTGCTTGTAATCCATTATAAACCGACTCCTGTCTAGTAGCACCGCCAGTTACCACCTGATTAACTTTACTTAAATTATATTTATCAATTACCTCTGTCTGACAATAATTAATTTCTTCTTCCTGACCTACTACTATTATCTCGTCTACTAAATCAACTGCTTGGAACTTACTAATTGTATGAGCTAAAATAGGCTTTTCCTTTAATAATAAAAATTGTTTATTAGTTTCAACTCTCATCCGCTTACCTTGACCAGCAGCAGGAATAACAACACTTATTTTCATCGCTAACGCCTCCAATAGTAAATAAAATCCCCACTATAAAGCTTGTTCAGCACTAAATTTAGGCTTAGCAAAAATCATTCTTCCAGCAGCAGTCTGGAGTACACTAGTCACTAACACTTCTAACTGCTCTCCAATATGGTCTTTTCCTTCATCAACTACTACCATTGTACCATCATCTAAATAACCGACACCTTGTCCAGGTTCTTCTCCATCTTTAATAATCTTAACTTCCATTTCTTCTCCAGGCAATACAACCGGCTTAACTGCATTAGCTAATCTATTTATATTTAATACTGGAACCCCTTGTAATTCGGCTACCTTATTTAAATTATAATCATTAGTAATTACCTTACCATCTAACACTTGGGCTAATTTAACTAATTTACTATCTACTTCCTCAATCTCCTCAAAGTCATAATCATAAATTTGGACTGGAATATCTATCTCATTCTGCATCTTCTTCAGAATATCCAATCCTCGGCGACCTCGATTCCGTTTTAGTAAGTTTGATGAATCAGCAATATGCTGTAATTCTTCTAGCACAAATCCAGGTACTATTAAAACTCCTTCTATAAAATCAGTTTGGCAAATATCAGCTATTCTACCATCAATAATCACACTAGTATCTAATATCTTATAACTAACTTCTTCTTCATCAGTTTCTTTTGTTACTAACTTATTATTAGACTGAAATAAATCTCCTACCAGTTCTTCTCGCTTTTGGATCCCTAAATTCCAACCTAAATAACCTAATCCACCATTAATTAGTAGCTGGATTATTAATCCAAAGTGAGGAATAGAAGATAGAGAAAAAGCCATCACTAACAATATTCCTAACCCTAAACCAATCACTAACCCTACAATACCTGCTAAAATATCCTTCCCCGGTACTGCAGCTAATTGATCACGAAACTTACAAAATATCTTCTTCAACTGCTTAAATATAATAGGTAAAATTATAAATCCTACTAGTCCACCACCTACTAGACCATACACTAGATTATTAGTAATTATACTTCCTAATTCCCAGCTTAATTCTTCAGCTAATCCTAGTTCAACAACTGTTTGATAACCTAGTAACATACCTACTAATAAAAAAATAAACTGCCCTACTTTATTCCTCATTAGTCTCACCTCCTTTACATTTTTTTAATTGACTAATGATAAAACGTCAGGCTGACTTGACCCTGACGTTATTCCTCTTCAGGAAAGTCCTGTTCAGCAAAGATTGATTCAATTTTTTCTTCCACTTCCTCCTGGGTCTTATCTTCAGCTAGCACTAACTCACTAACTAAAATTTGTCGTGAATTACTCAACATCTTCTTTTCTCCTGTCGATAAACCTTTAACAATATCCCGAATAGTCAAGTTTCTAACTACTTCAGCTACTTCAAATATATCTCCTGTTTTAATTTTTTCTGAATTAGCTCTATAACGTCTATTCCAGTTTTGCGACATCTCACTTTGATCCCCTGCTAAAACTTGATAGACCTTAGGTACTATTTCTTCATCTATTATATTTCTTAATCCAACTTCCTGAACATTATCTCTAGGAATCATTACTTTCATTTCTCCAATAGGTAATTCCATAATATAATAACGCTTAGTTTCACCTAAAATTTCTTTTTCTTCTACATCAATAATAGTTCCTGCCCCGTGATTAGGATAAACAATTTCATCTCCAATTTCAAACATTAATTTACCCTCCATTCAATACATAATTATATTTCAAAATTATACCATATGATTCGTTTAATGTCAATATATATATTACATGTGCCGATCCAATAAAACCTGATCACGTAATCTTTTCAGACCTTCTTTAATAGCTTGTGCTCTTACCTCTCCTACACCATCCACATCATTTAACTCTTCAATAGAAGCATTTAAAATTTCTTGAAAACTGCCAAAAGAAGCAACTAAATTTTTAATTACTCTCATTGGCAAACGCGGAATCTTCCGTAGTAATCTATAACCCCGGGGTGAAATAGACAAGTCTAAAGCATTCATATTTCCTCCATAGCCTAAATACTTACTTATTGTAGATAAGCTTAATAGTTCATCAGAAGAACAAGAGGAAATCTTAGTAAAAACAACTTCTAAATCATCAATTTCTTCTTCAGGATCCTCTACATCTTCCTCTTCTTCATCTTGAGCTTGGTAGTCTTTGATAATTAATAATCCTTCCTCTTTAACATTGGAGACTAGCTCTTCTAACTGCATTTTAATCAACCGTCCTTCACTACCTAACTCAATAATATATCGCTCAATCTCTCGTTGGATCCGCAGTACCATTTCTGTTCGCTGTAAAACAGTAGCTACATCAGAAATTGTAACTAAATCCTCAAACTCCAAAGCACTTAAATTAGTCAATGATTGATCCAAAACTTTTCTGTACTTTTCTAAAGTTTGAGTCGCTTGATTTGCCTTAGCTAAAATAACTCTAATATCTTCTAATACATATTTACTATCATTTTTATATAAGGTAATTACATCACGACGTTGCGAGATAGATATTACTAATTCGCCAATTTGTTTAGCAATCCGCTCAGCTGTACGATGCCTAGTTCCTGTCTCCACTGAAGATATAGAAGGATCTGGTACTAACTGAGTATTAGCACATAAAATTTGTTCTGCATTCTCACTAAGAACAATCGCCCCATCCATTTTAGCTAATTCATATAATCTAGTAGGGGTCATCTCAGCATTAATATTAAACCCACCATCAACTGTACCTAATACTTCTTCACTATCACCAACTACAATTAAGGCTCCTGTCTTAGCGCGCAAGATATTCTCTAATCCTTCTCTAAAAGAAGTTCCCGGAGCAATTAACTTTAAGGTTTCAGAGAATTCCTGATAAAGGTCAGACATTTATTCACCTCCTATAAGATAAGATCTAAGGCTTCTTCTACATTACTAGCTCCATTGATAGTTACTCCCTCTACTGATGACGATAAATTTTGCGCATTACTATCCGGAATAATAAACTCACTAAATCCTAATTTATTAGCTTCTGTGATTCTTTTCTTGATCTGATTGATAGCTCTAATTTCTCCTGATAATCCTACTTCCCCTACTACAGCTAAATTATCCCGTAAAGATAAATCTCTAAAACTAGAAACAATAGCCAGCATCACACCCAAATCAAGAGCAGGTTCTTCAACCTGAAATCCACCAGCAATATTAATATATACATCTTGATTCTGCAAGTGCAAACCTAATCTTTTTTCTAATACAGCTAAAAGTAAAGAGACTCGTTTATGATCAATTCCAGTAGTCATCCGGCTAGGAGTACCAAAATTAGCTGAAGAAACTAAAGCTTGTAACTCAATCAAAATTGGTCTGCTACCTTCTAAACAAGGAATGATTACCGAACCTGAAACATCAGTTGGACGCTCGGAAATAAAAGCTTGGGAAGGATTTAATACTTCTACTAAACCACTTTGCTTCATCTCAAAAATCCCTACTTCATTAGTCGAACCAAATCTATTCTTAACTGCTCTTAACAGTCTATAATTACGATGCTGGTCACCTTCAAAATACAATACAGTATCCACCATATGCTCTAAAACTTTAGGGCCAGCAATAGTCCCTTGTTTAGTCACATGACCGACTACAAAAATAGGAATTCCTTGTCCTTTACCTAACTTCCTTAACCTATTAGTGGCTTCTCTAACTTGACTAACACTTCCCGGAGCGGAATCCAAGTTAGGATTATGTACTGTCTGGATGGAATCAATAACTACTAAATCAGGCTCCAATTCCTGGACACTATTAGTTACAGTTAAGATATTAGTTTCCGCTAATATATACAGACTAGAACCGATTGTTTCTAAGCGGTTAGCCCGTAATCTAACCTGTCTGGTTGATTCTTCACCAGTTATATATAATACTTTATCATATTCTTCACTTAAACTATAAGCAGCCTGTAATAATAAAGTCGATTTTCCTATCCCAGGGTCTCCCCCAAGTAAAATTAATGATCCAGGTACAATTCCCCCACCTAGCACTCTATCCAATTCTCCAAAGCCAGTCTTTAGTCTATCCTCTACTCTAGTCTTAATCTGAGAAATTTTTTTAGCTTCTCCACTAGTAGTTACTCGTTCTTCTTTTTTTTCTTCCTTAGGGTTAATAATCTTTTCCTCTAGTGTATTCCAACTTTGGCAATTAGAACATTGTCCACTCCATTTTAAAGCTTGATAGCCACATTCTTGACAAATATATCTTTTCTTTTGTTTGGGCATACAATCACCTAATTATATCTAAAATGTTAAATTATATTATAACATTTATTTATTCATTTTACAAATTAGTAGTAATTATTACTATACAAAAAAGCAGGGCTTAAACCCTGCTTCCACTAAATAGCTATGCCTGACTAAAAGTTAATTCATTATCTACAGCATCAACTTTAATTGTATCTCCAGCCGTGAAGTCTTCAGCTAATAATTTTTCTGATAAAGGATTCTCCACTAATTTTCTAATTGCTCTTCTTAGTGGTCGGGCTCCAAATTCTTTATCATATCCTTCTTCAACAATGACTTCTTGGGCTGCTTCAGTTACCTCAAGCTCCATTTCCTGTTCAGTGATTCTGTCTTCTAAATCTTCTAGCATTAAATCTACTATTTGAGTGATTTCCTCTTCTGATAAAGCATGGAAGACAATAATTTCATCTAATCGATTTAAAAACTCTGGTCGAAAAGTATCCTTTAGTTTTCCTTTGACCTTATCCTTCATATCTTGGTATTCCCTATCTTCATCCAAGTCAGTCTTAAATCCAACGCCTTCGGAAGAATTCTGGATTAGATTAGCTCCTACATTAGAAGTCATGATAATAACTGTATTTCTAAAATCAACTGTTCTCCCCTGAACATCAGTTAATTGTCCATCCTCTAAAACTTGTAATAACATATTAAAAACTTCTGGATGAGCTTTTTCAATCTCATCTAATAAGATTACTGAATAAGGACGGCGTCTTACCTTTTCGGTTAGCTGCCCTCCTTCTTCGTGTCCTACATATCCGGGAGGCGCTCCTACTAATCTAGAAACAGTATGTTTTTCCATATACTCGGACATATCAATCCGCACCATAGCTTCTTCATCATCAAACATCGATTCAGCTAGCGTTCTAGCTAATTCTGTCTTACCTACCCCAGTTGGCCCTAAGAAGATAAAAGAACCAATTGGTCGTTTAGGGTCCTTAAGACCTGCTCTAGCTCTTCTAATTGCTTGCGCAACTGATTCAACAGCCTCGTTCTGACCTACAATTCGATCATGTAATTCATCCTCTAAGCCCAGCAAACGTTGCGATTCTTCTTGGGCCAACTTAGTAACTGGAATACCAGTCCAGTCAGAAACAATCTCAGCAATACTTTCTTTAGTAATAACTGTTTCATTCATGCCCTTTTCATTTTTCCATTCCGTCTTTATTGTCTCCAACTCATCTTTGATCTCCTGTTCTCTATCTCTTAAATTAGCTGCTTCTTCAAACTCCTGGGCTTCAATAGCTGCTTCCTTTTCCTGCTCTACTTTTTCTAGTTCTTTACTTAACTCTTTAACTTCATTAGGAGCAGTATTTTTTTGCAATCTAGCTTGAGACCCTGCCTCATCAACTAAATCAATTGCTTTATCAGGTAAAAATCGATCATTAATATAGCGATGAGATAACTCAGCAGCAGCAGAAATAGCTTCATCTGTAATCTTTACCTTATGATGGGCTTCATAGACATCTCGTAACCCCTCTAAAATCTTGATTGTATTCTCTGTAGTTGGCTCCTCTACTAAAATAGACTGGAATCTACGCTCTAAAGCTGCATCTTCTTCAATATGTTTTCGATACTCATCTAGAGTAGTCGCTCCAATCGTCTGTAACTCTCCCCGAGCTAAAGCAGGTTTTAAGATATTAGCAGCATCAATAGCACCTTCAGCTCCACCAGCTCCTACTAAATTATGGAGTTCATCAATAAATAAAATAACATTCCCTGATTCTCTGACTTCTCTCATCATAGCTTTTAAACGTTTTTCGAATTCACCTCTATACTTCGATCCAGCTAACATTGAACTCAAATCTAAGGCTAAAATCTTTTTATCTGCTAACTGTTCTGGTACTTCTCCATCAGCAATTCGCTGAGCTAATCCTTCAGCAATAGCTGTCTTACCTACTCCTGGCTCTCCTATCAACACGGGATTATTTTTCTTTCTTCTACTTAGTATCTGAATAACTCGCTTTATCTCCTGCTCCCGACCAATGACAGGATCTAATTTACCTTCTTCAGCTAATTCAGTTAAGTCCCGACTAAACTGTTCTAGTTTATCATTATTAGATCTTTTACCTCTACCAAATTTATTATATTTGCCGGATTTTTTAGAACCTCCTAACATATTAATCACCTGCTTTTTAATCTTAGTAAAGTCCATTCCTTCTTCTTTAAGTATCCGAGCAGCAACTCCTTCCCCTTCTTTAAGTAATCCTAATAACAAGTGTTCAGTTCCTACATAATTATGACCTAATCTCCTTGCTTCTTCTAAAGATAAATTTAGTACTTTTTTAGTTCTAGGAGTAAAAGAAAGTTTATTAACCTGAATGCCTCCTTGAGGCTCACCAATAATTTCTGTAACCTTATTTCTTAAATCATCTATTTCCAATCCATTTTCCTGTAGTGTTTTAGCAGCAACTCCTTCTTCTTCTTTAAGTAATCCGAGCAATAAATGCTCAGTTCCTACATAATTATGGCCTAACCTTTGCGCTTCTTGTTGAGAGAGAGACATTACTTTTTTAGCTCGTTCAGTAAATCTACCAAATAACATCCTTATTCCCCCCTTAATTTATTTCTAATCAGCTCAGCTCTAGTTGCATCATAATCTGTTATTTCTTCTGCCCCTGTGATATCTTGTAAAGTAGCAGGTCGAATTACAATCATTAATTGAGTCAACAAAGTAGGATCTATATCATCTAGTATTCCTAAATCGACTCCTAATCTTACATTAGAGATCAAATCCAATGCTTCCTTGATAGAAATACTATAAGCATGCTTTAAAGTTCCATAAGCCCGAGATACCATATCCTTGAGATTAATCTCTTCCTCTTGTAAAAGTATTTTACGAGCATTTTTTTCTTTATCAATAATCTGTTGGGTAACTTCCAACAAATTAGAGATTATATCATCTTCTGATTGACCTAAAGTTACTTGGTTAGAAATTTGATATAAATTACCTATTGTATCCGTTCCTTCTCCATACAAGCCTCGCACTGCCAAACCTAACTTTGAAATTGCCCCTATTAAATTCTTAACCCTATCTAAGATACTTAACGCAGGTAAATGAACCATGACTGAAGCTCTTAAACCAGTTCCTACATTAGTAGGACAAGCCGTTAGATAACCATATTGTTCATCAAAAGCAATATCTAAGTTCTTTTCTAAATAATCATCTAGCTCTTCAGCTATATTCCATCCATCATCTAACTCCAATCCTGGCAGTAGCACTTGAAGTCTAATATGGTCTTCTTCATTGACCATTAAACTAATAGTCTCGTCTGCAGACAGTGCTACTAATTTATGTTGGCCATTATGAGCCTGTTCAGGACTAATCAAATGTCGTTCGACTAACATATTTCTTTTATTTTTTGGCATAGTAGCTAAAGAAAGTAACTTTAAGTCAAACTGATTATTATCTTTTACCAAATCACTTACCTTATTGACTATTGAATCCAATTCTTCCTTACTAGCTTGAGCAGTAAAAGGTGTATCAGCTAAATTTCGAGCTAACCTAATTCTACTACTAACAACTATATCAGATTCGTTACCTGACTGTTCCATCCAATAGCTAACAAACTGATCATCCATTTTACCCCTCCTAGTCTTCCAATTCACTTTCTAACTTTTTAATTTCGTCTCTTATATCAGCAGCCCGTTCAAATTCTTCCTGTTCTACAACTCGATCCATTTCTTCTCTTAGATTTTTAATTTTTCTCTTAATTCTAACCTTTTCTCCAGCTCGCTTAGGAATCTTACCAGTATGTTTAGTGCTACTATGAATCCGTCTAATAACCTTACTTAACTTCTCTCGAAAAGAATCATAACAACTACTACATCCTAACCTTCCCTTCCGAGCAAATTCTCTATAACGTAAGCCACATACATCACACTTAAAATCTGTCTGGCCTAAATCTATTTTAGGTTGTGAATTTAATTTATTATTTAATAAACCAGATAAAAAGTTATCAAAAGAGAAATCAAAATCCAATTCTCCTGCTTCTTGTGCACACTCTTGACATAAATATAATTCTTTCTTTTCTCCATTAATAATCTTAGTCACATGTAATTTAGCTTCCTGATCTTGACACTCTTGACAAAGCATATTACTCCTCCTTTCTGATCAATGACTTTAAGATTCCTTTTAGTAGTCTAGCTCTAACTAAATCACGTTGCTTAACATTCAATTTTAATGTTCTCCTGTGCAGAATTGTTTTAAATAAGTTTTTTTCGTAAGAGCTTATCAAGTTAGTCTCATCTAGTTTATCAATTATATTAAAGGCCGTCTGTTGGTTGATCTTATCTCCTATTTGTTTATAGACATGATTAATTAAGTCTTTTTGAGAATTTAACTTTACTTTAGTAATCTTAATATAACCATTTCCACCTCGTTGACTATCTATTACATATCCTTTTTCCTGAGTAAATCTAGTATCTAAAACATAGTTTATCTGTGAGGGAGCACAGTCAAAATTTTGTGCCAAATTACTCCGACAGACTTTAATAACTGAATGATCAGCTAATAACTTTCTTAGATAATCTTCAATCTTATCAGATAAACTACTCATATATCTCTCTCCTCTATTATTTGATCATCTCTGACTTTGACTATATTTTACTATAATTTAAGATAAATTTCAACCCTATAATAATATCGATTACATATATTTCAAACTAAACTCCTATTTTATTATTTATCATTAATTAAAAAATATA
>NZ_BAAHYI010000017.1:0-41954 GCF_054657635.1 Halanaerobaculum tunisiense | reverse complement strand
AGGTCTTGGTTTGAAATCAGGAATAACTATTGATAACTAGGGAAAAGACTATTAAAGGAGTGACTAATATGATTTGGAAAGAGAGTTTTAAGATAGGTGTAGAAGCAGTAGATAAGTAGCACAAAGAATTATTTAGACGCTTTAATGTTTTTTTACAGGTAGTAAGAGGAGAAGATGATATTGAAGTCAAGGCTGATAAAATTGAAGAAACACTGGAGTTTAGTGGTCGGTCGGGTATTAACCTGGTTAATCAATCATGTAGCTGATGAAAACCAACGAATTGCTGAGTATGTTGCTAATAATCAATAAGGAGTTGATAACATGAGTCACTACATAGATCCTATTTTGCAAGCAACTGATAAAGTATTAACGAATATGTTCCAAATAGAGTCTGAATAAGGAGAGTTAGAGCAGACAGTCTCAATGGCTACAGATAAGGTAGTAACTGTTCCGTTAGAGACTAAACTAGATCAATTTGTAATTAATTTAGCAATTATAGAAGGTTAATTCAAGGCACGGGTTACCGTGTCTTTTTTTGATAGCGTAAAAAAGTGTATGTGAATTAGTCCAAAAGAAAAAAAGAATGGAAGATAGTAAAAAAGAAATATCAAAGGATGAATAACTCTTTAGAAGCTGAATTAGTGGATTTAGCATCGAGAAATGCTTATAATAAGGTAGGTAAATAGGCAGTAGATGATTTAGAAATAAATGACCAAATAGTGATGAATAAGTTAAGAAAGCTAGGGCAAATAGAAAACAATGAATTAAATGAAGTAACAGAAAAACGGGAAGTAAACTGTTTGTATGTAGAAGCAGATGAAGATCATGTAGCTTTGCAAAATGGGAAGAAAGCAATACCTAGATTAGTTTATATTCATGAAGGAATAAATAAAGTTGGAGATAAGAAAGAATTGAAGAATAAATATAGGAAGGAGGACAGGTTTAACTAGAGCTTTAAAAGCAATTGTTTGATTGGGAAAAAAATTTTTAATTATTAACCTATAAAAAATTGATGCTATCATAATTGTCTTCCACTTTTTGATATTTTAAAAAAATAATGTTATAATAAAGATGGTCAAAATATAAGAGGAGTGATATCAATGTTAAAAATCATGAGAACACCATCCAGATATGTTCAAGGGGAAGATGCAATTTCAGAAATCAAAGAACATGTTGAAAACCTGGGAGATTCCTTTTTAATTATCGCCAGTAAAACAGCCATGAAAGTTACCAAAAATAAAATAAAAGAAAGCTTCCAGGATAGTAATGCTGATCTAAAATTTGAATTATTTAATGGCCAGTGCACTATGTCAGAAATTAATAGACTCAAAAAAATTGTAGAAGAAAATAATATCGAAGTTATTGTTGGTGTAAGTGGTGGTCAGACACTGGACACAGCTAAATCAGTGGCCTATTATGAAGATCTACCAGTAGTTATCTGTCCTACAGTGGCAGCTACGGATGCACCCTGTACAGCCCTATCAGTTATTTACACCGATGAAGGCGACTTTGATAATTACTTATTCTTTCCCACAAATCCTGACGTAGTTATAGTCGATACCACAATACTTGTTAATGCCCCTATTAGATTTTTAACTGCCGGTATGGGTGATGCTCTGGGCACCTATTTCGAAACCCGGGAATGTTATAAAAATAATGCGGACAACCTTGTTAGCGGTAAAGTAAGTGAAGCCGGATTTACTCTGGCAAAACTCTGCTATCAAAGATTATTAAGCGATGGCTATAAAGCAAAAATGAGTGCAGAAACGAGAGTAGTTACTGAAGCACTTGAAAACGCTATTGAAGCCACTACCTATTTGAGCGGTGTAGGAGCAGAAAATGGTGGCTTGGCTGCTGCTCATTCAATTTATAATGGTTTTACTAACTTACCTCAAAGTGAAAACTTTATGCATGGAGAAATGGTTGCTTTCGGAACTCTGGTCCAATTAATACTGGAAAATAGTGATTTAGAAGAAATCGAAGAGGTAATTAACTTCTGTTTAAGTGTAGGCTTACCTGTAACCCTTAAGCAAATGGGACTTGAAGATCTAACAGATGAAGAGATAATGAAAGCTGCCTCTGCCAGTTGTGTCGAAGGAGAAACAATCCATAATATGACTACTCCAATGACAGCTAAAAAAGTATATAATGCAATCCTGGCTGCAGACAAATTAGGTAGTCAATATCTAAAATAATAATCTTATTCAATTGGTAGCTAAGTTTGATATAATTAGTCATGGTGAAACAACTCCTTTGGAGAAACTCCTGTTTTTTATTAGGATTGACTAGAAAGCCAATTCATGTTATATTATTAACAAGGCGATTTGTTAAAAATATAACAAGGAGTGATACTAGATATGAATTCTTTTATGATCCCGCGAGATGTGGAATTTGGTGAGAAGACATTAAGTTACTTAAGTGAGTTAGAAGGTCAACGGGCTGTCTTAGTAACTGGTGGTAGTTCTATGCGCAGATTTGGATTTTTGGATCAGGCTCAAGATTATTTAGCAGAAGCAGGAATTGATTCTCGAGTAGTTGATGGAGTAGAGCCTAATCCATCAGTCAAGACAGTACTAAAAGGTAAAAAGGAAATGCTTGATTTTGAGCCAGATTGGGTGGTAGCTATTGGTGGGGGATCAGCGATTGACGCCGCTAAGATTATGTGGGCTTTTTATGAACACCCTGAACTTGATTTTGAAGAGATTGTTGAGGTTGGTTCTCTGCCCAAATTACGGAATAAAGCTAAATTTATTGCTATTCCGTCCACTAGTGGAACTGCTTCTGAGATTACTGCCTTTTCTATAATCACTGATACAGAAGAAAAGATTAAGTATCCAGTTGTTTCGCCGGAGATTATTCCTGATATTGCAATTGTTGATCCGGAGATTCCAGCTACTATGCCTGCTAACATTACAGCTAATACAGGGCTGGATGTTTTAGCTCATGCTGTAGAAGCCTTTGTTTCAACAGGTGCTAGTGACTATACTGATTCACTAGCGTTAAAGTCTATCAAACTAGTATTTGAGTACTTACCTCAAGCTTATCAAGATGGTGATGATATGGAAGCAAGAGAAAAGATGCATAATGCTTCTACAATCGCAGGTATGGCTTTTTCTAACTCTTCTTTAGGTATTGTGCATAGTTTAGCTCATAAAATAGGTGGTGAGCTTCATGTTACTCATGGCTTAGCTAATGCTATCTTATTGCCTTATGTAATTGAGTATAATTACGAAGCGGCTGGTGATAAATTTGCTAGAGCAGAAGATGCTTTAGGAGTAGATAATTTAGCAGATGCTATTAGAGAGTTAAACGAAGAGTTGGATATCCCTAATTCCTTTAGTGAGATTGATTGGATGGACTTTACTGAGGAGGACTTTAGGGAAGTCTTGGATAGAATGGCTGCTAATGCTTATGAGGATCCTTGTACCGCTACTAATCCGGAGGAGCCAACAGTAGAAGATATGAAAGAACTTTATAAGCAAGCCTTTTATGGGGCTTAATAGTAGATTAATCTTTAAAACAGGGCCAACTTTACCGGTCCTGTTATTTTTTCTTGCTTTTAGTTCCGTGAGTGATATAATTGTAGGTAACTGTATAGTATTAAGGAGGCACTTTCGTGCCACAGCTATCTGTCGTCTGCTATGTGTCGTGAGCCAAATCAAATTCAAAACCATAGATCTAATTTAACTCCTTGAAACATAGTAATTTTAAGGGGTTAGATTTTGAATTTAAAGGTTTTGAATTCCTACGAGTCCTTTGGACTCTCCGTGAAAATCTTCTGATCCTACAAGTTTCACAGAAACTTTTCGTGATAAAAAGCATCCGCACACAGCACACCTTTCGGGTCTTACGACCACTTCATGATAAATCTACTGACGACTGTGTCACCTGTGGTGACACAATATATAACTGAATATTGAGGAGGGTAATAAATTGTATAAGATTGTAGCTAAGGATAATTTAGCACCAGAGATTGTTAGATTTGAGGTTGCAGCATCTGAAGTAGCTGCTAAGGCTCAGCCAGGTCATTTTTTAATTGTCCGGGTTGATGAGAAGGCAGAACGGATTCCCTTAACTATTGCTGATTATGATCGGGAGCAAGGAACAATTACAATTATTGTGCAAGAGGTTGGCTTTAGCAGTCGCCAGATTTGTAATTTAGAAGTAGGTGATGGATTTTTGGATTTAGTTGGCCCGTTAGGTGAGCCAATTGAGACAGAAGGTTATGATAAGGTAGTCTGTGTCGGAGGGGGCTTAGGAGTTGCTCCGTTATACCCTAAGGCTAAGTCTCTAGCTCAGCAGGGAACAGAAGTAGTTAATATTTTAGGAGCTCAGACAGCGGAAAAATTGATTTTAGAAGATGAATTCAAGGAACTAAGTGATCGATTATATATAGCTACTGATGATGGTTCCCAAGGTCATGAGGGCTTTGTCACAGGAGTTTTAGAGGAATTATTAGAGCAAGAGAATGATTTTGAGTTAGCTATTGCTATTGGTCCAATGATTATGATGGAAGCAGTAGCTGATTTAACAGCTGAATATAGTTTAGATACGATAGTTAGTTTGAATACTTTAATGGTTGATGGGACAGGGATGTGTGGTGGTTGTCGAGTAACAGTAGGTGAAGAGACTAAGTTTGCTTGTGTAGATGGCCCTGCTTTTGATGGGCACTTAGTGGATTTTGACGAGCAGTTGAGAAGACAACAATTTTATACTGAGCAGGAAGAGGAAGCTAAGCAGTGTCAACATGCTGGAGGTGAGCATCAATGTCACAAGAGGAACTAAAACATAAGATGCCAGAACAGGATCCTACAGATAGAATTGATAATTTTGGTGAAGTTGCTTTAGGTTATGATGAAGAGACAGCTATCAAAGAAGCTAAGCGTTGTCTCCAATGTTCTAATCCCAAGTGTAAAGCAGGTTGTCCAGTCGGAATTGATATTCCTGAATTTATTTCGTTAATAGCAGCAGGTGAGTTTGAGCAGGCAGCTTATAAAGTCAAAGAAAAAAATAATCTTCCGGCTATTTGTGGGCGAGTCTGTCCCCAAGCAGAACAATGTGAAGCAGAGTGTATAGTAGGGATCAAGAATGAACCAGTAGCTATTGGTCGGTTAGAGCGATTTGTAGCTGATTATATCAGTGATACAGAACAGGTTGAGTCAGTTAACCAGGATCAAGGTCAGGTAGCAGTAGTAGGGGCGGGTCCATCAGGTTTAACGGCGGCAGCTGATTTAGCTAAGTCAGGTTATCAGGTTACTATTTTTGAGGCCTTTCATAAGCCAGGCGGGGTCTTAAGTTATGGTATTCCAGAGTTTAGATTACCTAATGAAGTAGTTCAGCGAGAAGTAGAGAAGATCAAAGAGTTAGGAGTAGAAATCAAATTAAATAAGGTAATCGGTAAGATCGAAGGAGTAGAGGAGTTATTTACTGAAGGTTATGATGCTGTATTTGTAGGAACTGGAGCTGGCTTACCTAAGTTTTTAGGTTTAGAAGGAGAGAATTTAAATGGCGTTTATTCAGCGAATGAATTTTTAACGCGAGTTAATTTAATGAAAGCCTATAAGTTCCCTGAGTATAAGACCCCAGTTCAGATAGGAGATAAAGTAGCAGTTGTAGGAGCAGGTAATGTAGCTATGGATGCTGCTCGGACTGCTTTACGTCTAGGGGCTAAAGAGTCAATGATTGTTTATCGACGGGGACGAGAAGAGATGCCGGCCCGAGAAGAAGAAATAGAACATGCCCAAGAAGAAGGGGTAGAATTTAAATTATTGAATAATCCTACTCGTATCTTAGGTGATGAAGCTGGTTTTGTAACTGGGATGGAGTGTATTGAGATGGAGTTAGGTCAGCCAGATGAGTCAGGTCGGCGACGTCCAATTGCTATAGAAGAATCTGAGTTTAAACTGGAAGTAGATACAGTAATTATGGCTATTGGGCAAGATCCTAATCCGATTTTAATTGATGATACTCCAGAATTAGAGACAACTGAGTGGGGTACAATTAAAACTGAAGCCACAACAGGAATGACTAGTAAAGAAGGAGTCTTCGCTGGGGGAGATGTAGTAACAGGTGCTGCAACAGTAATTGAAGCTATGGGTGCTGGTAAGCAGGCTGCTCAAGCTATTGTTGATTATATTGAGAGTGAAAAGTAAATTTAGGGGAAGAGAGGTGGCTGAGAGGTCACCTCTTTATTGTGTTACTAAAGCTACTTTCAATGCTTCCTACGGTTAAAGAGTTATTGGAGATATCAAAAAATACTAGAGCATATATTACTCTCTTATTTTAACCACAAGTCGCCCCCCAGGAGTATTTCCTTCGGGTCACTGATTGTTCTAAATAAATTAAAATTAAAGCAACTTTTTGCAATTACTAGGTAAGAGTTTCACAACGACATTTGAATTTTTTAGTAACGAATCTTAGCGAACTGGAGTAAAAATAAGGCTTGAATTATCTAATTTGCAGAACATTAATTAGATTAGCCTTATTTTTAAGCAGTGAGCTGTAGATGAGTTTGAAAAAATTCCAGAAGTGAGAAAACTCTTGCCTAGTAAACTATGAATCTGAGACAATAGAGTATATTTTAATTATAAACTTTATATGCTATAATAGGGAATAGGAGGAATTAAAATGAAATTAGGTCAGGATAAAATTATAGATGGTAGAAAAGTAGCTAACAAGTTAGAAGCAGAAGTTACAGCAGAAGTAGAAAAAT
Organism: Halanaerobaculum tunisiense; assembly: GCF_054657635.1. Classification (NCBI taxonomy): domain Bacteria; kingdom Bacillati; phylum Bacillota; class Clostridia; order Halanaerobiales; family Halobacteroidaceae; genus Halanaerobaculum; species Halanaerobaculum tunisiense. The sequence continues at coordinate 35,242 of NZ_BAAHYI010000017.1, read as the reverse complement.
TACAAGAACAAGATATCACCCCTGGATTGACAGTGGTTTTAGTTGGTGCTGATCCAGCTTCAGAAGTTTATGTTTCTTATAAGGAAAAAGCTTGTCGACGAGTAGGTATTAACTCGGAAATTATTAAATTACCGGCAGATACTAGTCAAGAGGAATTGCTGACTAGGATAGAAGAATTAAATCAAGCGGAGAGTGTAGACGGTATTTTAGTTCAATTACCGCTTCCTAAGCAGATTAAGGAAGAGAAAGTAATTGAAGCTATTGCTCCCGAAAAGGATGTAGATGGTTTTCATCCTGTTAATGTAGGTCAGTTAGTAGCTGGTAAGGCTCAATTTGTACCTTGTACGCCGCAAGGAATTATGGAGTTGTTAGCTAGATATCAGATTGACTTACAGGGTAAAGAAGCAGTTATTGTGGGCCGTAGTAATATTGTGGGTAAACCACTAGCCAATTTATTACTCCAAGCTGATGCTACAGTAACTGTCTGTCATAGTCAGACTGAAAATTTAAGCAAACATACTAGAAGGGCGGATATTTTAGTTAGTGCTGTCGGAAGTCCTAACTTTATTACTTCAGATTTGGTACAAGAAGGTGCAACTGTAATTGATGTAGGAATTAATCGCACAGATGATGGATTAGTAGGAGATGTAGCTTTTGCGGAGGTACAGAGAAAGGCATCTGCAATTACTCCTGTACCAGGGGGGATTGGCCCGATGACGATAGCTAGTCTAATGAAAAATACTCTACTTGCTTGTAAAAACCGTCGCGGGTAGATACTATGGAAGATATTTTGTCTGTTTCCCAGTTGACTGCTTATATTAGAGAAGTATTAATCTCTGATCCGCACCTCCAGCAGATGGTAGTTAGAGGAGAGGTCTCTAATTATTATCGGCATAGCTCTTCGGGGCATATTTATTTCACTCTCAAAGATCAGCAAGCTAAGCTAAAGGCAGTTTTGTTTAGTAATCAAGCCCAAAAGATAGATTTTGATCTACAAGAGGGAAGCCAAGTAGTAGCTAAAGGACGAATTAATGTCTATCAACCTCGTGGAGAGTATCAGATCCAAGTTACTGATCTTAAGCAGGCAGGTAAAGGAGAACTCCAGATTGCTTTTGAGCAACTAAAGAAGAAGTTAGATCAGAAAGGATTATTTGCTAAAAAACATAAACAAGCAATTCCCCAAGTACCTCAGTCAGTAGGAGTTATTACTTCTCCTACAGGAGCAGCTATTCAGGATATAATTAGTGTTATTCAACGGAGATTTTCTAATACTTCGTTATTAATTGCTCCAGCTACTGTTCAAGGCAATAAGGCAGAAGCAAGTTTACTGCAGGCTTTAGATCTACTACATAATTATGATTTGGATGTAATTATTATTGGTCGAGGTGGCGGTTCATTAGAGGATTTATGGGCTTTTAATCAGGAAGAGTTAGCTAGAGCTATTTTTGCGTCCGAAATTCCTATTATCTCTGCTGTAGGTCATGAGACAGACTATACTATAGCAGATCATGTAGCTGATTTAAGAGCAGCTACTCCTTCGGCTGCTGCAGAATTAGTAGTGGTGGATAGACAGGAGATTAAGCGTTATTTAGATAGATTAAAAACTAATTTATATCAAGCTATAACAGATAAAATAACAGCAAGTCAAGAAAGACTAAAGTATCTACTACAGAGAAGGGCCTTTACAAGACCTGAGGATAACTGGAGTCTAGCTAGTCAACGAGTGGATGAGTTAAGTGACCGACTGGATAAAGCACTGACTGATAATTTAGCTGATCAAGAGGAAAGGTTAAATTCAATCATGGATCAACTTCATTCTTTATCACCGCTCCAAATTTTAGAACGAGGTTATTCTTTAAGTCGTAAGCAGAATAAGCTCCAAACAGAAATTAAGTCAGTTAATCAAGTAACTGCTAATGATCTGATTGAAGTAGTTGTTCAAGATGGTAAATTACATTGTAAGGTAGAAGATGTTATAACCGGTAAAATAGAAGATTTTAAATAGAATTAAGAAAAATATTGAAAATCTAATTATTTTTTTAGTATAATATAATTGTAAAGTATTTTTTTCCATATTATTAATAAAATAACTAAAAGGGGCTGATTAGAGGTAAGGAGGAGTCATAAATGGATAAGGAGAACATGACAGTTAAAGATGTAGCTAAGTACTTGAACCGATCGGAGACTACCATTTATAATATGTTGAATAATGGTGATTTGCCGGGGATTAAATTAGGTGGTAAGTGGATTGTGCGGAAGAAAGATTTAGATGATTTTTTAGATCAAAAGATGCAAGAACAGATAGCTGAAAAATAAGTGAGCAGTTTTTAAAGTAGATGCCTTAAGGCATCTACTTTTTTGTATAGTAATTAAATTAGAAGTAGATCTGATTTTACTTATTAAATTAGGTATAATTATTTGATTGACAAAAACTTACAACGAAGTTATAATATAGATAGATGGATTGATGAATGAATCAGAAAGGAGGTTACTATGGACTTTTGCCAGGATTGTTTGGAAGTGGTAGCAGATAATTTATCTCCATCAGACTGGTTTATCTTACAGGTAATTTCAGAAAATGGGATTAGTAATAAAGAAGATATTATTGGATTAGTAAAAGTACTAGCTAAAAAGGAACAGAGCAACTTGATTACTAGTAAATCAGGTATTAATTCAATTTTAAATAAGTTAAGTGGGGCATTATTGATTAATGTAAATTCAGTAGGGCGCCAAAAACTTTATTCAGTTAATAACAACGGCAAACAAATCTTAAAAGGAGTGAGCAATAATGAGAATCGAAAATTCTAATGTGTTAGGAGTTGATTTAGGCTATGATTCAGTCAAACTAAAAACTAAAGATAAAGAATTATTATTTCCTTCTTTAGCAGAAGAAGAAGAACAAGGAGTGTTAGCTGATTCTTCTTTTGAAGTCCTAAAGAGTAGAGGAAAGTTAGTAGAAGAATTTGACCCGGAAAAGATGATTATTCAAATTGAGACTGCTGATTCTAATGTCTATAGAGTAGGAGACTATGTTTTAAATCAACGGTCCTCTTCAATTGCTTATTCTTTATCAGGGGATAAATATGAGGAACCAGAGGAGTTTGCTAAATTATTATCGGGAATTTGTTTATTACATCCTAAGGCTGATAAAGTAGTAATTAATAATTTGATTACTGGTTTACCAATTAAGTATTATGAAAAGCATAAAGAAACATTCAAAGATGAACTGGAGAATAATTTTAAAGTAAAGTTTAAGAATATCAATAATGAGTTTATTCCTAAAAAAATTGAAATTAGACAAGCTACTATTATTCCGCAAGGGTTAGCTTCTTACTATGACTTTATTATGGATGAGAGTGGCTTTGTAACAACAGATATGGAGGGGGGGCTAGGAGTTGTTGATTTAGGAGGATTAACTATAGATTGTGTAGCTTTTAATGAAGGAGAGTTGATTAAAGGATCACCATTTTCCTTTAATGATGGAGTCAGAAAAAGAGTCTTCAAACAGATTCAAGATTCATTAGAAATTGATGTTTCCCAAGATATAATTAAAAGACAAATTCTAGCCGGTGAAGATAAAATTAAAGTTAGAAATCAAGTTTATAACTTTTCAGATATAAAAGAACAGGCTATTGATAGATTAGCTAAGGATATAGCTCTTCAAATTAAAAATCGGTGGGAATCCTATTTAATGATTGATAAAATTTTGGTTACCGGTGGTGCTGCTTTATTGTTATTTGATAAGTTTAATGAGTACTTAACAGGCTTTCCCTGTGAACAGATTCATGAGAATCCCCAATTTAGTAATTGTCGAGGTTATATAAAGTTAGGATTTGCCTTACATAGACAAGAAGAAAATAGTGAAGATGATACTTCTCAACCGCTAAAAAAGGAGCCAACAGAAGATAGACCAAACCAGTCCCCAGAGAGTGAAGAAGAGGATGTAGATAATATTGTGCGTCAGGAAGTAGCAACTACTTCAGATTTAGAAGTAGGTGATGATGATAATGGTAGAAATTCGTGATGGCTCTTTTCTGGAACTGCGACTTAAAGAAGATGAATTTACTAATCAAGAAGTAGAAAAAATAAAAGAGGAAATAAAAAGTAGTGGTCAATATGAGTTTGTTATTAGCGCAATTAAGAGTTATTTAACAGAAGAAGATAATTCTTTAGAGGAGTTAAAAGAACTAGTAGATAGAAATTATTCTTTATTACAGGATATAAAGTATAATAAAGCGACTATAAGTTCTAATAATCAAGTAAACTATGATCAAGAAAAACAACAAGCTAAAACTGATAAAGCACTTGATCTATTAAATCAGTTTTAGCTTGTTAAGTGAGGATAAAAATCAGTTTATTCTTCGTTTTCTTCTTCTGGGTTATAAGGTTCAGATTTAACTGGTTCATTAGTCTCTTTAGTAGTTTCATTGGCTGAAGATTTGTTATTATTTTTTACTTGATTAAAGAGATTCATTAATTTAAGCAGGATTGATGGATCGAGTTTATTATCGCTATTATTACCAGAGTTTAATAGATTCATAATATTATCCAGCGGTAAGTCAGATTGATTATTATTATTCTGGTTATTATTACCTACAGAATTAATTAGTTGCTGGATCTGTTGAGAATTATTATTAGATGGATTATTAGAGTTATCGCCTACAAGATTGGATAGAGATGAGATATCTCCATCTTGAGCTATACTAACCACATTTAATAGATTCAGCAAGCCCAAAATACTAATCATTTTATTTGGTTCTAGTTGTTCTTGGGATTGGACATTAAGAACACTAAGTAATTTATCAACTGTTTGGGCTTCGGGAAAGAAAAGATAGTCATCTTGATACATCTAAATCCCTCCTTCTCTGTTATTAAATATATTAGTAACAATAAAAAAAATCACACTTTTTTTGATTTTTCATAGAATGTAATATAAAGAGCAGAGGAAATTTGAGGAGGGATAGTGATATGGCAAATGATGATTTTGAAGTGATAACAGAAGAAACAACTGATAACCAACAAGCTACTGATAGTCAACAAGCAATTACTGATTATCTTAATAGTGATTTTTTGTTATTATTAATTATCTTATTTATCTTCTTTCAAAAAACAGAGTCTTTTTCTAATCATCTTCAGACTTTAAATGATTATGTAAGTCAGATGAGAAATTATTTAGATACTGCTGATTCTACTTTACAGGCTTTAGACCAGGCAAGTCAAATTCCTAAGCAAAAATTAAATGATTTATAAAGGGCAACTGTAGTGGGTTGCTCTTTATTTATTTTAGGATTGCTAATATAGGGAAATGATTTATTTTTAGTCGTTGAAATGATATAATCATAGCGAAAGACTATTAGGGATAAACTAATAGGAAACAGCAGGAGATTTAATGCAGGGAATGAATTTCTAATCTAAAATAGATGTAGTGAATTATAGTAGTTAAGTGAGTGAGGAGTGGATTAAGGTTATGACTGATAATGAATTGTCTTTTGAAGAAGCAATGGAACAGTTAGAAGAAGTTGTTACTAAACTAGAAACTAAGGAATTATCTTTATCAGAATCACTAGACAAGTTTGCTACAGGAGTTAAATTGGCTAAGTTTTGTTCTACAAAGTTAGAGCAAGCAGAAGAAAAAATAAGAATTATTAAACAAGAGGCTAATGAAATTAAGATTGAACCATATCAGTTAGAAGGTGAGGCGAATAATGAAAATTAAGGAATTTCTAGAGACCAAAAGACAGTTGATTGATCAGGCTTTGGATAATTATTTACCAGTAGAAGATGACAAGCCTACTAAATTACACCAGGCCATGCGGTATAGTGTTTTGGCTGGAGGTAAAAGATTAAGACCTATTTTAACTTTAGTAGCAGCTAAATTAGTAGGAGGCAGTGATGATGATGTCTTACCAGCTGCTTGTGCTATAGAGTTGGTACATAATTATTCTTTAATTCATGATGATCTACCTTGTATGGATGATGATGATTATCGCCGGGGCCAACCTACCAACCATCAGGTATTTGGTACTGGTCTGGCTGTGTTAGCTGGAGATTCTTTATTGACTTTAGCTTTTGAGATGATGGCTCAGCTAGAACATCTCCCTAATGATAGAGTATTACAAGCTACAAATGAGTTAGCTGTTGCAGCAGGTAACCAAGGGATGGTAGGTGGACAAGTAGCAGATATAGAAGCTGAAACTAAACAGATTAGCAAACAAGAATTGGATTATATTCACCGGCATAAGACAGGGGCTTTATTAAAGTCAGCTGTTAGAATAGGCGGTGTTTTAGCTGGTGCTAATCAAGAAGAATTAGCTGCTTTTAGTACTTATGCTCAAAATTTAGGGTTAGCGTTTCAAATAGTTGATGATATCTTGGATATTGAAGGAGATGTTGCTACCTTAGGTAAAGATGTAGGAAGTGATTTAGACCGTCAGAAAGCTACATTTCCTGCTTTATATGGTTTGGAAGAGGCTAAAGAAAGAGCTCAAGAATTATGCCAGGAGGCCAAGGAAGCTGTCTGTATTTTTGGCCCAGAAGCAGAAATCTTATTGAGTTTGGCTGATTATATTATAGATCGAGATCATTAATAAGTATTTGTGGAAGGTGATTTGTAATTATGACTGATTTATTAGCCCAGATAGATAGACCTCAGGACTTAAATTCTTTAACAACTGAAAAATTATATTCTTTAGCAGAAGAAATCAGACAAGAGATTATTATTAATTTAGCTCAAACAGGTGGCCATTTAGCTTCTTCTTTAGGGGCAGTAGAGATTGTGTTGGCCCTTCATTCAGTTTTAGATAGTCCCCAGGATAAGATAGTCTGGGATGTAGGTCACCAAGCTTATGCCCATAAACTAATTACAGGCCGCCAAGAGGAGTTTGCTACTTTGCGTCAATTTAAAGGGATGAGTGGTTTTCCTAAGCAGGAAGAAAGTGAACATGATCATCTGGATGTGGGTCATAGTAGTACTTCCATTTCGGCTAGTTTAGGAATGGCTGCAGCTCGTGACTTACAAGGTAGTGAGGAAACTATAGTTTCCGTGATTGGCGATGGAGCTTTAACAGGAGGAATGGCTTTTGAAGCACTAAATCATGCTGGTGATTTAGATAAGGATTTAGTGGTAGTGCTAAATGATAATGAAATGTCTATCTCCCAAAATGTAGGAGCCGTCTCTAATTATCTGGATAAGTTACGGGCCAACCCTCAGCTACACCAGGCCGAGAGCGAAGTGCAAAAGTTAATTACTAAAATTCCTGCTTTAGGAAATCAGGTATTAAAGACGGCTGAGAAGGTAAAAGAAGTTATTAAATACTTAGTAGTTTCGGGGATTTTATTTGAGGAATTAGGTTTTACCTATCTAGGTCCTATAGATGGACATGATATTGATATCTTACAAGAACATATTACTCATGCTCAACAGATTGGTGGTCCAGTTTTAATCCATACTGTAACGCAGAAAGGAAAGGGTTATCCTCCAGCAGAAAAGAATCCTTCAGCTTATCATGGAGTTGGCCCGTTTAATATCAGAACCGGTAAAGCTAAGACGGAAAAGAAAGGGTTAACTTATACGCAAGCTTATAGTCAAACTTTACTTGATTTAGCTGAGGATGATGATGAGATTATAGCTATTACAGCTGCTATGGCTAAAGGGACTGGTGATTTCAAAGAGCACTTTCCGGATCGTTTCTTTGATGTAGGGATTGCCGAACAACATGCAGTAACTTTTGGGGCTGGTTTAGCTTTACAAGAGGCTAAGCCATTTGTGACTATTTATTCTACTTTTCTCCAACGAGCTTATGATCAAATCATCCATGATCTAGGTCTCCAACAGGCTCCTGTTAAATTAGCTTTAGATAGAGCTGGTTTGGTTGGTCGAGATGGAGAAACACATCATGGGGTATTTGATTTTGCTTATTTACGCCATGTGCCTAATATGACAGTTATGGCTCCTAAGGATGAAGCAGAATTACAGTCAATGGTCAAGACAGCAGCTAATTATCAAGCTGGTCCTATTGCTTTTAGATATCCTCGAGGAGCAGGAGTAGGAGTTGATTTAACAACCCCACAACTATTAGAAATTGGACAAGGAGAAGTTTTACGCCAGGGGGCTGACGGAGCAATCTTAGCTATTGGTTCTATGGTCTATCCTGCTCTATATGCGGCGCAAAAGTTAGCACCAACAGGAATTGATTTAACAGTAGTTAATAGTCGGTTTGTGAAACCGCTAGATCAGGAGTTGATTCTTGAGTTGGCCCAGAAACATGATTTTTTATTTACTATCGAAGAACATAATTTAGCTGGTGGATTTGGTAGTGCAGTAGCTGAGTTACTAGTGGATGCTAACCAACAAGTCGATCTAGAACGGATTGGATTGCCAGATGAATTTATAGAGCATGGTTCGCAGAGGGAATTAAAGGCAGAGTATGGATTAAATGTAGCCGGGATTCAAGATCAAATCAAGTCTAAAATGGAGGGATAAGATGGCCACTAAGGAACGACTAGATGTAGTAGTTAGAGATAGAGGACTTTTTCCCAGTCGGTCTAAAGCTAAACGAGCAATTATGGCCGGGTTAGTTTATGTCAATGATCAACAAGTTGATAAAGCAGGAACCCAGATAGATCTTACAGCTGATATTAGAGTTAAGGGCCAAGTCCATCCCTATGTTAGTCGGGGCGGTTTGAAATTAGAGAAGGCTTTAGAAGTTTTTGCGATTACTGTAGAGGGTAAGACTGTAGTTGATATTGGTGCTTCTACAGGAGGATTTACTGATTGTGCTTTACAAGAAGGCGCTGCTAAAGTATACGCTATTGATGTAGGTTATAATCAATTAGCCTGGAAATTACGTGATCACGAGCAGGTTGTTTGTATGGAACAGACTAATGCTCGGTATTTAGAAGCAGATGATATTGAAGAATTAGGTGATTTAGGAACAGTTGATGTAGCTTTTATTTCGTTAACTAAAATTTTGCCGGCTTTAACTAAGTTATTACAACCAACTGGAGAAATTGTAACTTTAATTAAACCTCAATTTGAAGCTGGCCCAGATAAGGTAGGAGCTAAAGGAGTAGTTAAAGATCCCCAAATCCACCAGGAGGTAATCCATAAGATCTTGGATTGTGCCTCTGAATTGGGATTGTCTCCTTTAGATCTCTCCTATTCTCCTATTACTGGTGGCAAAGGGCATAATATAGAATACTTGGCTTATTTTAGTTGTCAGCCAGAAGAGTCAGCAACTGACTGGGAGACTAAGGTAGCAAAAGTAGTTAGTAGAGCTCAACAAGATTTAAAGGAATAGGAGGTAGTCTTGTGGATAAGATAGCAATAATTGCTAATAAGAAAAAAGAAGCAACGCCTCGAGTTTTAGAACAGGTTTGTGATTTATTAGATGATTATAATCAGGATTATATTGTGGATGCAGCTAGTGCTGAATTATTGGCTAGACAAGTGGAGACTGTTAATTATGATCAATTAGTTTCCCAGGCAGAAGCGGTGATTATTCTCGGAGGAGACGGTACTTTTCTGAAGATAGCCCGTAATTTTGCTACTAGTGATGTAGCTTTACTAGGAATCAATTTAGGTAAATTAGGATTTTTAACTGATGTTGAAGTTGATAGATTAGCCGAAGGACTAGAAAAGCTAATGGCTGGAGACTATAATATTGAAGAGCGAATGATGTTACAAGGAGAAGTGATTAGAGAGGGTGAGGTTATCAATAAGACAGTAGCAGCTAATGATATTGTCGTAACTAAAGGTCCTTTTGCTCGGATTATAAATTTAAAGACTAAGATAGATGATCAAGTGCTAGCTACTTATCCGGCTGATGGGTTAATTATAGCTTGTCCTACAGGGTCTACAGCTTATTCTTTATCAGCTGGGGGGCCAATTGTTAGTCCTCGCTTGGATTCATTAATTATAACTCCTATTTGTCCTCATACTCTACATGCTCGATCAATTGTGGTTCGCGAGGATGAGGAAATAGAGGTGCAAGTAGAAGCTGATCACCAACAGGTGGTGTTGACTGTTGATGGGCAGAATACTTTTAATTTAGCCTCCCAAGATATAGTGCGGGTTAGTAAATCAGAGCTAGTGATTAAACTAATTAAATTAAATGATTATAATTTTTATCAGGTATTACGCAATAGATTACAGGATAATGAATTTTAACAGTTAGGAGGGGTACAATGAAGAGTAAACGACAACTAAAGATTATTGAATTAGTCCAAGAAGAAGATATCCAAACGCAAGCAGAATTGGCTACTAGATTACAAGCAGCCGGGATTGAAGTTACTCAGGCAACTGTATCTCGAGATATCAAACAGATAGGTTTAATTAAAGTTCCTATGGATCAGGGCGGTTATAAGTATTCATTGCCACCTCAACATCAGGAGAAGGTTAATGTAGAAGGACGAATGAGAAGAATGTTCCAAGATTCAGTTGTAGGTATTGACTATAGTGAAAATTTGATTGTAGTTAATACTTTACCAGGTACTGCTCAAGGAATAGCTTCTTTATTTGATAATAGTGATTTAGAACATGTAATCGGAACTATTGCTGGGGATGACACTGTACTATTGGTGGTTAAGCCTATAGAAGCTGTTAGTCAAGTGATGAATAGTCTAGAAGAACTTAGGGGTTAAAAGGAGGCTTAAGGGTGTGTTATCTAACTTAATAATTAAGAATTTTGCAGTAATTGATCAGGTGGAATTGGAGTTAACAACAGGATTTAATATTTTGACAGGTGAGACAGGGGCAGGTAAGTCAGTTATTATTAAAGCTTTACGGATGTTACTAGGAGAACGAGCTTCTACAGATTTTATTAGGCAAGGAAAGAATAAAGCTTTGATTGAAGGTTGTTTTGATATTAGTAATCAGCAAGTAGTACAGGATAAATTAGTGGACTTAGGAATTGAAGTCCCAACAGATCAAAATTTGATTTTGACGCGAGAAATTAGTCATACTGCTAATAATAAATCCCGAGTTAATGGTCGGATTGTAACTCTAGATGTTACAAGAGAAATTAGTGATTATTTAATTGATATACATACCCAACATGAATACCAGCGCCTATTATCAACTACCGACCAGCTTGATATTTTAGATCAGTTAGGTACTAGTCGTTTACTAGAGCTAAAAGAAAAGATCAGTGCTATTTATCACCAATTAAAAGTAAAAGAAGAACAGCTAGCTGAACTAAACCAGAACCAAAAAGAAAGAGAGCGCCGAATCGATTTATTAAAATTTCAGTTGAGTGAGATTGAAGAGGCAGATTTAAAGCCAGGTGAAGAAGCAGATTTGCTGGCAGAAAGAAAGAAATTAAGCAATGCTGAAGAACTAAATCAAACGTTAGTTAATATTTATAATCAATTATCTGCTAGTGATTACCAAACTTCGGCTATTGTTGATCAATTACAGCAGCTGAGTAAAGAGCTAGAGAGTTTAGTTGATATTGATAGTGAGTTAGAAGAGTTAGCTACTTCTTTTAGAGATGTAATTTATAAGTTGGAGGATTTATCCTTCCAGATTAATGATTATCAGGCTAGTCTAGAATTTAACCAACAAAGATTAACAGTTGTGCAAGATAGATTAAAGTTGATTAATGACCTTAAACGCAAGTATGGTGATAGTATTAGTGATATTTTAGATTATTATGCAGAAATTAAAGAAGAATTGGATAAACTACAAAATAGTAAACAACGAAAGAAAAAAATAAAGTTAGAAAAAGAAGAATTAGAGGAAGAATATTTCAGCTTAGCTACTGATTTATCGCAGTTAAGAAAAGAGGTAGCAACTAAATTAGAAGATGAAATTTTAACTGAGTTAAGTGATCTGGCAATTAAAGAAGCTAACTTTAAAGTTGCTTTTAGTAAGCGAGAGGAATTTAGTGCTTTTGGTTTAGATAAAATTAAGTTTCTGTTGGCTCCTAATCCAGGTTCTGAATTAAAATCTTTAGCGGATATTGCTTCTGGTGGTGAGCTATCTCGAGTGATGTTAGTTTTAAAATCAATTTTAGCTCAACAAGAAGGAATTTTTACCCTAGTATTTGATGAGATTGATGCTGGAATTGGTGGTCGAGTAGCTAAGTTAGTAGCAGCTAAATTAACTTCTTTAGCTGAGGATTATCAATTATTATGTATTACGCATCTACCGCAGATTGCTTGTCAAGCTGATAAACATTATTTGATTACTAAACAAGTAACTGAGGGAGTAACTTCCACTGAAATTGCTCCTTTAGGTCAAAAAGAACAGATTAAAGAATTAGCTCGGATGTTAGATGGTAGTTTGGATCAGACTGCTTTAGAGCATGCTAAAGAACTTTTGGTCGCTGAGAGTTAGATATTGTTAACTAATAATTGAATAGCAAGTCTGTAATCAGGGTAATTTTAAAAATGAACTAGTTAAATTTAGCGGATTGTTTAAGAAGCTACACAGGTGGGGTTGTGTAGGAGTGGAACTAAATGAAAAAACATTGCAGACTTGCTATAATTGGCTTGGCCCTAGTGTTAACGTTATCTTTATCATTTCCTACACTAGTATCTTTTCTTGGCTTGCCTAATTATTGTCAGATAATCCAAGGAACAGAACAACAATTAAATATTAATCTGCCAGGGGAAGTTTTAGTCAGTTCCAGTGATGATGCTCAACTACAGGTTAATGGCAATTCCTTAACTAAACAAGGGGTAGATGTTAGTTTAGATGAGCCAGTAGCCATTAAAGCCTTAGATATAGGACAGTATGATCTTGAGTTTAATTTATTTGGCTTTATTCCATTGCAGAAAATGATAGTTAATGTGCTACCTAAGGTGGAAGTGATCCCGGGTGGTCATTCTATTGGTGTTATTTTAGAATCAGAAGGGATTATGGTAGTTAAAAATTCCTATGTGCAGACTAATAGGGAACAAAAGAGGTTTCCAGCTCAAGAAGCAAATATAGAAGTGGGAGATCGTATCTTAGAGGTGAATAGTAGACAAATCAAGAATAAACGTCATCTAGCCCAGTTGATTCATAAATTAGGTCAGCAAAAAGAACAGTTACGATTGAAGATCAAAAAACAGAGTGGTAAGCTTGTTTTTAGAACAGTTACACCTGTTCAGAATAAAGATGGATATTATATGATTGGTATTTATGTTGATGATGGTGCTTCTGGAGTAGGAACTATGTCTTTTTATGATCCTGATTCAGGCTATTATGGTGCTTTGGGGCATATGATTACTGAGGCTAATACTCGGTTTAAGATTGATGTAGGAGGTGGAGAAATTGTTAGAGCTAATATCTCTGGCATCAATCGCGGTCAAGAAGGAAATCCTGGGCAAAAGTTAGGTACTTTTTTTAATGATGAAGGAGTATTAGGGACTATTACAAAGAATAATCGGTTTGGAATTTACGGTAAGTTATCCCAAAAACCTGAGAACCCTTATTTTAAGAAACCTATTCCTGTAGCGAGTTCGACAGAAGTTAAAGAAGGACCAGCTAAGATGTATACAGTTATTGAAGAAAAAAAGATTAGTGAATTTCAGGTGCAAATTGAAGAAGTTAGAAGACAAAATAAGCCGACAGAAAAAGGGTTAATAGTCAAAATAACTGATTCTGAGTTACTAGACCAGACTGGAGGTATTATTCAAGGTATGAGTGGCAGTCCTATCGTTCAGGATGGGAAATTAGCAGGGATTGTAACTCATGTTTTTGTTAATGATTCAACTCGCGGTTATGGAATATTGGCCCAGTGGATGGTAATGGAATCAGGCTTTTTAGAAGCAGATAAAACCAGAGAACCAGTTTCTTAGTTCTCTGGTTTTATGCATTATTACAAACTTATATAACTAATTTTATAATTTTGTGCATTAATTAACAGGAATTTTATCTAAAATATGGAATTAATAATAATAGATATCTATATTATTTGTTAGGAGGGATATATATGAGTGAAGATAATTCTACGACGAAAGTATTATTGGCTGATGATAATAAGGAATTCTGTAATTTATTAGAAGAATACTTAGGGCAAAGAGAAGAATTTGAGGTTGTAGGCACTGCTAATGATGGAACAGAGGTGCTAGAAATAGTTGATAAGATAGAACTTGATGTTTTAGTATTAGATATTATTATGCCTCACTTAGATGGAGTTGGGGTCTTAGAAGAATTACATAATCAAGATAGAATAGCAGAATTTAAAGTTATTATGTTAACTGCTTTTGGCCAAGAAGATTTAACTCAACGAGTAGTTAACTTAGGAGCTGATTATTATATTCTTAAGCCTTTTGATTTAGATAAACTAGCTACTAGAATCAAACAGGTAACTAATCCTGTTGCTAATAATTCTCAGGCTTCTGTTGTTCAAGGCCAACAAAAGCAGACTAGGAATGAACCTAATATTGAAGAAAGAATTACCGAAATTATGCACCAGATTGGAGTTCCAGCTCACATTAAAGGTTACTTATATTTACGAAAAGCTATTGAATTAGTAATTGCTGATATAGAATTACTAGGAGCAGTAACTAAGAAATTATATCCTGCTGTAGCAGAGGAATTTGATACAACTGCTAGTCGAGTAGAAAGGTCTATCCGCCATGCTATTGAAGTTTCCTGGAAGAACGGAAATATCAAAGCAATTAATAAGTTATTTGGCAATTCTGTTACTAGTTCTAGCGGGAAACCTACTAATTCCCAATTTGTTGCTAAGATAGCTGATAAAATTAGAATTGAATTAAGAGCTAGTTAGAGAAAAAGCACCTCTTTGAGGTGCTTTTTTATTTTTTATAGTTACCTTTCAGTTAGTAACTAACTACTAAGCTACCTATTATTAGCAGTATGATGAGACACTATTCAATATATACTAAAGATAGAAGTAAAGGATAGTTCAGCTAGGAGGTTGCTAGTATGCAACTATGTGGTAGAGTTAGATTGGGGACTAAAACTAAGGATTTAGTTAAGGAATTAACTGCTGGGGAGATCGCAGTTATCAAACATCAAGATCTGGATTATTTAGCTGCGCAATCTTTATTAGAGGTGGGAGTGAAAGCAATAATCAATGCTAGTTCTTCTATTAGTGGTAAGTACCCTAATTTAGGTCCCCAAAAGATATTAGCAGCTGGAATTCCGATTATTGATCAGGTAGGCAAAGAAATCTTTAGTCTGTTAGATACAGGAGATAAGGTAGAGATCAAAGATGGTGAGATTATAAGTGCAGGCCAGTTAGTAGCTTGTGGTCAAGTACTGACTTTAGATGGAGTAAAAGATAGATTACAGGATATTAGGGCCAACTTAGAAGAAGAATTGAGCAAATTTATAGATAATACGTTAGATTACGCTAAAGAAGAAAAAAACCTGATTTTGGATTTAGATACTCCCGAGATAAATACTAACTTAGAAGATGAGGATGTTTTGATTGTAGTCAGAGGCAAGGATTATCGCCAGGATTTAGAGACAGTAACCTCTTATATTAAACAAGTCCAGCCTGTTTTAATTGGTGTTGATGGTGGAGCAGATGCTTTAGTGGAGTATGGTTTTCAGCCCGATATTATAATTGGGGATATGGATAGTGTTAGTGATCGAGTATTAGCTTCCGGGGCTGAGTTGGTTGTTCATGCCTATCCAGATGGTACTGCTCCTGGACTGGAGAGGATCGAAAAGTTGGATTTAGGGGCGCAAAAGTTTCCTGCTCCAGGTACTAGTGAAGATATTGCTATGTTGCTTGCTTTTGAACAAGGTGCTGAACTGATTGTAGCTGTTGGGACTCATACACATATGATTGATTTCTTAGAAAAGGGGAGACCAGGAATGGCTAGTACTTTTTTAGTTCGACTCAAAGTAGGTAATAAATTAGTTGATGCTAAAGGAGTTAATAAGTTATATAATACTACCCTCCAACCTAAGCATCTAGGCCAATTAATAGTTGCTTCTCTAATCCCGATTATAGTTATTATGGCTGTTTCTCCTCCAGCTCAACAATTATTCCGGCTGTTAGTTATTAGACTACGACTTAGTTTAGGGTTGTAGGGGGGGATAAGATGTTAATTGATCTGAGATATCATATTATTACAGTAGTGATTATATTTATTACTCTGGGAATTGGAATTTTAATTGGTAGTACTATGGTAGGCAATGATTTAATTATTGAACAACAACAGAGTCTAATCAATAATCTAGAACAAAATTTGACTGATTTACGGAATAAAAATACAACTTTTAAGACTAGGATCCAAGAATTAGAAGCTAAATTAGCTACTAACTTAGAATTTCAGGAGACAATTCTACCTTTAGTAGTCCAAGAGCAACTTGCTGAGCAACGGTTATTATTGTTGTTAGGTGATAATATAAATCCTAATTTACGCCAGAAGGTAGAAAAAATTCTCGAGTTGGCTGATATTGACCAGCTAAAAATAATTAGTGATAGAAGAGAATTAAACCAGGAGTTTCAAAAGATTTTGTTATTAGGACAAGTTGAAGAATCGTTGGTTGAAAAGTTAGAGCAAAACCAACAGATTATTCAGGTGGATAAAGAAGAATTACAAAGCAGCTCCGATTTAATAAAGTTAGTCTTCCAATTGACCCCCCAAGATTTGAATCAGGTAAGGAGTGTAGACTTTGAATAACCAGATTATAGCTTTACTTCCTGCTTATAACGAAGAGGAAAGAATTAGTAGTACTATTCAGGCAGTAGCTCAGATAGAGTTAGTCGATGAGGTCATAGTGGTTGATGATGGTTCAACTGATAATACTTGTAACCAGGCTAAAGAAGCTGGAGCTAGGACTTTTCACTTAGCTACTAACCAAGGGAAAGGTGCTGCTTTAAATTATGGTTTAGAGAGGATTAGAGGCGATATTATCCTGTTGCTTGATGCTGATTTAGAGGAGTCAGCTAGAGAAGCTAAAAAGTTAGTGGCTCCTGTGATGGCTGGAGAAGCTGATATGGCAATAGGGAAGTTTCCTCCAGCTAAGAAACAAGGAGGTTGTGGTTTAGTTAAAGGATTAGCTAATTGGGGACTAGAGCAGATGACTAAGCAAGAATTTCAGACCCCTTTATCTGGTCAGCGAGCTGTGACTTGGGAAGTAATCGAGGAGATTAATGGATTTGCTACTGGCTTTGGAGTGGAAGTAGCCCTAACTATTGATGCTCATCAAGCTGGCTTTGAGATTATTGAGGTTCCTGTTCAGATGAGTCATCGGGAAACAGGCCGGGATTTAGCTGGCTTTTGGCATAGAGGAAAGCAGTTTAAAGATATACTCCAGGTATTGCAAGTAAGGATGTGACAAAAGATGGTACCTTGGCTAGTAATACTAGGTTTAAGCATTTTATTAAGTAAGGTAGGGTTCCAGCTGATTCCACAATTATTACGTGAAGGAGGGATGTTGGCCCGGAATTATCAAGATCAAGAAGTGCCTGTAGGATATGGTTTGCTATTTAGCTTGAATTTTTTAATTATTTTGATAATTAGTTCGCTGCTAGGTTATTATAGAGCGGAAGTAATTAATAGATTATTAATTTTAGTGTTGACTATGACTGTAGTAGGGGTTTTAGATGATACATTAGGAAATCAGGATAGTCAAGGTTTTGTAGGGCATTTTAGGACTTTTTTGTATGATGCTAAGTTAACAACAGGGGTGATTAAGGCTAGTGTTAGTTTATTAGTAGTTGTATTTATTAATTTTTATTGGCAGTCAAGTTGGTTAGAAGTAATAGTAGCTAGCGGAGTAATCTTACTGACTACTAATTTTTTTAATTTGTTGGACTTAAGACCGGGAAGAGCTCTTAAGGTTGCTTTATTGTTTTCTAGTTGGATTCTCTTATTTAGTTCTAAATTAAGATTATTATTAGGAGCGTTAGTAATCATTATTTTATTTGGGTTATCTTTTGATTTGCAGCTAAAAGGAATGATGGGTGATGTAGGAGCTAATGTATTGGGGACGATAATTGGCTTTGCTATGGTAAGTAATTATTCTCTAGTTATCCAAGCTATCCTTCTGTTGGGATTGATAATAGTTCATATTTATACAGAATTTTATTCTTTATCGGATTTAATTGCCCAGAATAAAGTTTTAAATTATTTTGATCAGTTAGGGCGTTGAAATCCTTCATTTAAGGTTGACGAAAATAGTCATAAATTATATAATGAATAGGTAGTTATTTAGCGAGTAGTAGATAATATAGTGAAAAACAAGGAGGAAAAGAGTATGGAGCAGCAAGAAGAAGATCGTGACCAGTGGGGAAGTAGAATTGGCTTTATTTTGGCAGCTATAGGATCAGCAGTTGGTTTGGGAAATATCTGGCGTTTTCCGTATATGGCATATGAAAACGGTGGAGGAGCTTTTTTAATCCCTTATTTCTTTGCTTTGTTAACAGCAGGAGTTCCGTTATTAATTTTAGAAATGGGATTAGGACATAAGATGCGTGGTTCAGCTCCTTTATCTTTTAGAAAAATTAAGGAGAAGTACGAAACAATTGGTTGGTGGGCAGTGCTTATTACCTTTATAGTAACTGTTTATTATTCAGTAGTTATATCGTGGGCTGTTAATTTTATGTTTTTAGCTATCAACCAAGGTTGGGGATCTCAACCTGATAGTTTCTTCTTTAAAGATTTTTTACAGATGACTCAGTTTTGGCAGATTGGAAGCATTAGAGTTAATGTCTTAGCTGGTTTAGCAGCTGTTTGGGGCTTAAATTATATTATTTTATATAATGGTATTAAATCAGGAATTGAGAAAGCCGCCAAAGTATTTATGCCTATTTTAGCTGTTTTAGTTATTTTAATTACAGTTAGAGGTATTACTTTGCCCGGTGCTTTAAATGGGATGAATCAGTTTTTACAACCTGATTTTTCTGTCTTGATGAATCCTAGTGTCTGGGTTAGTGCTTATGGTCAGGTATTCTTTACTTTAAGTTTAGGTTTCGGAATTATGATAGCTTATGCTAGTTATTTACCTAAAAAATCAGATGTTGTCAATAATGCCTTTATTACTACTTTTGCTAATAGTGGCTTTAGTTTTTTAGCTGGTATAGGAGTTTTTGGAATTTTAGGTTATATGGCCCAAGTACAAGATGTTCCTTTTAATGAAGTTGTTAGTGATGGAATGGGACTAGCCTTTGTTGCTTTCCCGCAAGCAATTAATTTATTACCTGGATTTAAAGGAGTTTTTGGGGTTCTATTCTTTTTATGCTTAGTTATTTCTGGATTATCATCAACGATGTCACTAATAGAAGCTTTCTCATCTTCAATTATGGATAAATTCCAGCTAACTAGAAAACAAGCCATTTCCTCAGTTTGTGGAGTAGGCTTTTTAGCTAGTACAATTTATGCTACTGGGATGGGATTAGTTGTGTTAGATGTAGTAGATCAGTGGATGAACAATTATAATTTAGTAGTTATTGGCTTTGTTGAATGTTTATTACTTGGTTACTTTTGGGACTTAGATGAAATTAAAACACATGTTAATCAGGTTTCAGACTTTAAAATTGGTAGCTGGTGGAAAGTAGCTATTAAATATGTAACTGCTTTAGTATTAGCTATTAGTTTAGTTAGTAAGTTGCAAGGTGAATTAACTTCTTTATATAATGGTTACCCACTTAGTGCTATCCTAACTTTAGGTTGGGGAATGACATTTGGCTTAATCATTATTGCTTACTTTATGAGCCGTGTAAAATGGAATCAAGAAATTGAAGCTGATACAGATAAATTAAAGGAGGATATCTAGGATGAGTATAGGAGCTTGGATTATGCTAATATTTGGTTCTACTACATTATTAGGTGGATTGAGTATCTGTTTAAGTATTGCCTT
The DNA here is from genome assembly GCF_054657635.1 of Halanaerobaculum tunisiense. Lineage (NCBI taxonomy): Bacteria > Bacillati > Bacillota > Clostridia > Halanaerobiales > Halobacteroidaceae > Halanaerobaculum > Halanaerobaculum tunisiense. The sequence continues at coordinate 15,468 of NZ_BAAHYI010000017.1, read as the reverse complement.
AAAGAAACAATAAACAATTAATCACTCTAGCTTGGGGAGACCTAAGCTAGAGTTTTTTTATTAAATAGAGGAATGACAAAATTAATATAAAGAGAATAATTAAATAATAGGAGGCGGTATTATGGACCATGAACAAGTAATTAATAGGTTTAAAGAACTAGTCCAGATAGATAGTATTTCCCATCAAGAAGGTAAGTTAGCAGATCAGTTAGTTGATGTGTTAACTGATTTAGGATTGGAAGTTAGACAGGATAATGCTGGAGAAGAGACTGGTGGGGAAACTGGAAATATTATAGCTAAATTACCAGGTGTTGCAGAGAAACCAAGTCTATTACTCAGTGCTCATTTGGATACAGTTACGCCAGGTCAGGATATTAAACCAGTTATTACAGATGGTGTGATTTATAGCCAAGGAGATACTATATTAGGAGCAGATGATAAAGCAGGAATTGTAGCTATTATAGAAGCATTGCGGATAATTAAAGAACGGAATCTTGCCCATGGTGATTTAGAGATTGTATTTACTATTGGAGAAGAGGTGGGATTATTAGGTTCTAAAAGTTTGGATTATAGTCTATTAGAGGCTGATTTTGGTATTACTTATGATTCTAGTGGTTCAGTAGGGACAATTATTACGCAAGCTCCTGCTCAAAATAAACTTAAGGTTAAGGTAGAGGGGAAGTCATCTCATGCAGGTATTAACCCTAGTTCAGGGGTTAATTCTATTAAAGTAGCTAGTCTAGCTATCTCTAATATGAATTTAGGTCAGATTGATAGTGAAACAACAGCTAATATTGGCGTGATTAAAGGGGGCCAAGCGACAAATATTGTTCCTGACTTAGTCGAGTTAGAAGGAGAAGTTAGAAGTAGAGAGGAAAAAAAGTTAGAACAGCAGACAGATCATATGGTGGATTTATTTAAACAGGCAGCTCGTAAGTATCAAGCCCAGATTGAGGTTGATAGACAACGGATGTATTCTGCTTTTAAATTAGCAAGGAATAGTCCTATTGTTGATACAGCTATTAAAGCTGCTCATAATTTAGGTATTAAGCCTGAATTACAAGCCACTGGTGGAGGTAGTGATGCTAATGTATTTAATGATTATGGGATTCCTACTATTAATATTGGAGTGGGGATGGAAGAGGTTCATTCCACTGCAGAAAAAATTAAAGTTTCAGAACTATTAACTGCTGTTAAATATTCTGTAACTTTAATCCAACAGGTGGCTAATTAATATAAAGAAGTTTCCTCTAATAATTTAGCTAGCGACTGTAAATAATAACAGTTAGACTATTGTACAGAAACATAAATACTGGTCAGGAAGCATATTATCTTATATAAATACTGTTTATTATTATCTTGGGTAGCTAAAATGGAGGTTAGTAATGATAGAAACACGAGAAGGCCAAGTGCTAGAGATTTTAGAGGAAGATTCTGCTGTGACTAAAGTGGAGCTACTAGTTGAAGGACAAAACAGAAAGGCTATTAACTATAATCAGTTGACAGGGCCAATAAGTAGAGGGGATCAGGTAGTAGTTAATACAACAGCAGTTAGTTTGGATTTAGGAACAGGAGGATGGGATTTTGTCCTCTGGATTAAAGGATGTAAGTCCGAATTACAAGAGCAAGGCCATATTATGAAATTGCGGTATACGCCTTATCAATTACAGACTTGTAGTTTAGCAGAAGAGGAGAGCCCTCACTACCAGGCTATGCAAGCCTTTACTTCTTTAGAACAAACTCCAGTAGTAGTAGGCACTTTACATAGTATGTTACCTGCTATTGTGACTATGGCTCGCGCAAGAAAGTCCAAACTAAAAATTGCTTATATTATGACTGATGGAGCAGCTTTACCTATCAAATTTAGTAATTTAGTTGATTATCTGACAGAGGTTAATTTAATTGATGCTACTATTACCAGTGGTCATGCCTTTGGTGGGGATTTAGAGGCAGTTAATATTTATTCGGCCTTAATAGGAGCTTATCAAGTGGTTAATGCTGATCTAATTGTAGTAACTATGGGGCCTGGTATTGTAGGTACTGGGACTAAGTATGGTTTTAGTGGGACTGAACAAGCTGATATTTTACATGCAGTTACAGCATTAGCTGGGAGGGCAATTGCTGTACCACGAGTTAGCTTTGCTGCTACTAGAGAACGTCACTATGGCTTAAGTCATCACAGTCAGACTAATTTAGGAGAGTTAACTTTAGTGGAGTGTATTCTGGGATTGCCTAAGTTAGCTGCTGCTAAGAGAGAGTTGCTCCGCCAACAGGTAGCTGCTTCAGGGTTAGCAGAGCAACACCAAATCATTTATCAATCCGGAGCGGAAATCATTCCCGAACTACAGAAGTTAGATTGTAATTTAACAACTATGGGCCGCGATTTAGAAGAGGCTAAGGAATATTTTATAACAGCAGGAATAGCAGGTAAAATTGCTGCTGAAAATAAATAGGGGGGAGATTAGTGGCTGATTTAACTGAAGAGTTTCTAGGCAGTACTAAACTATATGAAGGAAGAATAATAACCCTCAAACTAACAGAGGTAGAGTTACCTAATGGTCAGACTGCTAATCGAGAGGTGGTAGAACATGATGGTAGTGTAGCTATTATTCCTTACCAAGATGGTAAAGTAACTTTGGTAGAGCAATTTAGAACGGCAACTGCAGAAACTTTATTAGAACTGCCAGCAGGCAAGATAGAGACTCAGGAGAAGATAATAGAGTCAGCTCGGAGAGAATTAGAAGAGGAAACAGGTTATCGAGCTGGATCATATAAGAAGTTGTATCAATTTTATACTACTCCAGGCTTTACTAATGAGCAGATTACACTCTATTTGGCTACAGATTTATCCCAGTATAAGCAACAGACTGAGGCAGATGAGTTTTTAGCTCTGCGAGAGCTAACTATAGACCAGATTAGAGAAAGGTTGAACCAGGGCAGCTTTAAGGATGCTAAAACAATTATTGGTTTACAGTATCTATTACAGTTGTTAGATAATAAATAATAGATTAATTCTATTAGAAGGGAGAGACTATGGATCAAAAAATTACTAGTAATGTAAGTACTCTAAATATTACTTCTAATGCTTCCGGGGCAGCTAGGGCAGCTAGAGAAGGTGATGTAGTAGTTATAGTTGATATTATTGATATGTCAACTAGTGCTGAAGCAGCTTTGGATGCTGGAGCACAAGATATTTTTGCAGCTAGTCCTGATCATACTCAAGTACCAGTTAAAGTTAATCCAGAGAAGATTGGTTATTTTGCAGGCAAGACAGCGCTAAAGAATAATAGTCAATTAGTAGTTATTACCGAACCTCGATTAGGAGATAGAGACCAAAGATATAATAATATCCAACAATCCCTAGCTGGGGTGAAGAGAGCTGGAGTAGAGGTAGCGGATATAATACCTAATATAGGTACTGAAGTAACAGAATTAGTTGATTTGACTGATAAAGTAGTATTATTAATCACTGCTGCTGGTGGAGTCGCCTTTGATGCTGCTTATAATTATGGAGCTCCAGCTGTAACAACAGGAACAATCGTTCGTACGTTATTTAAAAAAGGAATTACTCCGGCTCAGGATGCTGCTGCTAGAGCAATTAAATTAGCTAATAAGTACCGAACTGGAATCACTCTAGTAGCGGCTAGTTCTAATAGTTGTGAAGATTTATTAGCTGCCGAAAAGATAGGTCAGTTGATTATAGATAGTGGGTTTCTAGAGGAAGAGATTAATTAGTTTTTTAGGAGGAGGAAGATGATTAATTATAGATATTCTAAACGGCAGTTCAATTATTATTTGCGGAATCATCCTATTTTATTATTTATAGTCCTAGGTTGTTTTTTATTAGGTGTGCTTGCTGGTTCTATAGCTGTTAATACTCTTAGTTACCAACAAAAGAAAGAGCTAGTTAATTATTTAGAGCAGTTTGTAGTCCAGATTAATCATTTATTAAATAATCAACAAGAGTTTATAGTCCAAAAAATAATCATGTCTAATTTAAAGTTTATTATTCTGTTATGGTTATTAGGATTAACTATTGTAGGTGCTGTAATAGCTCCTTTATTAATTGTTATTAAAGGATTTATTATAGGATTTACAATCTCTTTTTTATTGAGAGAATTGTTTTTGCGAGGTTTTTTGTTGGCTGTAGTAGCTATTATTCCTCAGAATTTAATTGTTATTGGTTGTTTAATGTTAGGTTGTGTATTTTCTTTAATCTATGCGTCAATGGTGGGTAAAGGCTGGTTTTTTAATTATTCTAAATTAAAATATAATTTTGGTCATTTAGTGCTGAGATATACAATTTTAATGTTGGGGTTAGGGATTTTATTACTAGGGGCTTCAGTTATTGAAATTTATTTGACACCTAATTTAGTTAACTTAGTAGCTGATTATTTAGTTAACTAGCAGGAATTTTTGTTTGAGCCCAGAATAATTAATAGTGTAATCGTCTGATGTCTAACAAGTATAAGGAGGGAGAATATGGGTCTAATTAACAGAGCAACTGTAATTGTACTGGATAGTGTAGGAATTGGAGCATTGCCTGATGCTGATCAATTTGGTGACGAAGGAGTAGCTACTTTACCTCATATAGCAGCTGAAGTTGATAGCTTAGAACTACCTAATTTAGAAGAGTTAGGATTAGGTAAGATTATTCAACTAGACGGAATTGGAAATGTGAGTAATCCCCAAGCAGCCTTAGGACGGATGGCAGAAAAATCTAATGGAAAAGATACCACAACTGGCCATTGGGAGTTAGCAGGGTTGATTTCGCAAGAGCCATTTCCAACTTATCCTGAAGGCTTTCCAGCTGAAGTAATGGATCAGTTCCACGAAGCAATTGGTCGCCAGAGTTTAGGTAATAGACCAGCTTCAGGAACAGTAATCATTGAAGAGTTAGGGGCAGAACATTTAGAAACTGGTAAGCCAATAGTGTATACTTCTGCTGATAGTGTATTTCAAATAGCAGCTCATGAGGAAGTTATTCCTGTAGAAGAATTATATGAAATCTGTCAGAAAGCAAGAGAGATATTAACTGGGAAACATGCTGTAGCCCGGGTAATTGCTCGTCCTTTTGTCGGTGAGCTTGGTGACTTCACTCGGACTGCTAATCGGAAAGATTTTTCTTTGACTCCACCTGAAGATACAGTTCTAGATCATCTAAAAGAAGCAGGACAAGAAGTGATGGCAGTAGGAAAGATTGAAAATATCTTTGCTGGGCAAGGGATCACTTCAGCTGTGCATACAGCTGATAATATGGATGGTGTAGATAAGACAATAGATTATTTACGACAGGATAACTCAGGTTTGATCTTTGCTAATTTAGTTGATTTTGATCAAAAGTATGGTCATCGTAGAGATCCAGCTGGATATGCTCAGGCTTTAGAGAAATTTGATCGCCGGTTACCAGAGATTATAGAAGAATTAAATGATGATGATCTCTTGATTATTACTGCTGATCATGGTTGTGACCCTACTTATCAAGGGACAGACCATACTAGAGAGTATGTTCCATTGCTTGTCTACGGGACTAATATTTCACCAGGAGTGGAATTAGGAACTAGAGATACTTTTAGTGATCTAGCAGCAACCATTGCTGATATCTTTGATATAAAAGGAACAGGTAATGGAATTAGCTTTAAAGATCAGATAATAAAGAGTAAATAATATAAATGAATTAAAAATTGAATACTTTTAATATTGTTGGGAGGGTAATTATGTCAAAAAGTTTAACTGAAAAATTACAGGAAAGTACAGATTATATTCAAGGTAAAGTAGATTTTAAACCAGAAGTAGCTTTGATTTTAGGTTCTGGGTTAGGAGTCTTAGCTGAAGAAATTACTAATAAGGTAGAGATTTCTTATGATGAGATTCCTAATTTTCCAGTTTCTACAGTAGAAGGACATGCTGGACAGTTAGTATTAGGTAATCTAAAAGATACTAAAGTAGTAGCAATGCAAGGTAGGTTTCACTATTATGAAGGTTATGATATGTCAGTAGTTGGATTTCCAGTTCAGGTAATGAGTTTGCTTGGGCCAGATAAACTATTGGTTACTAATTCAGCTGGTGGAGCAAATAGAAACTTCAATGTAGGAGATTTAATGTTAATTAATGATCATATTAACTTTATGGGGAGTAACCCGTTAATTGGTCCAAATGAATCTGAATTAGGACCTAGATTTCCAGATATGTCCCAAGCTTATGACGAAGAATTAATTGAACTAGCAGAAGATGTAGCAGCTGAACAAGGATTAGGACTAAGAAAAGGAGTTTATGTTGGCATGTCAGGGCCAAGTTATGAAACTCCAGCTGAAATAAGAATGATCAATACTTTAGGTGGTGATGCAGTAGGAATGTCTACAGTTCCAGAGGTTATTACTGCTAACCACTTAGGAATGCGAGTATTAGGGATTTCTTGTATCACTAATATGGCTGCTGGAATCTTACCAGAGCCGTTATCCCATGATGAAGTAATTGAGACTACTCAACAGGTAAAACCTAAATTTATAAATTTAGTTAAGGGGATAATAGCTAATATATAGACAAGAGAGGGGGGGCCCTCTCTTTTGTTATTTCTAGTTATTTTGGAGCGAAGCATTAACTTTTAATTTATCTCTATCTGTAGAAATATCTGTATCATCGCCAATAGCAATTAAAGGAGGGATAATATCAGACTGATATCCAATATTAGAGATATTAGTAGTAGCTTCTAAAATAGGATTAATATACTTATTTTTCATAAATTATTCCTTCTTTTTTCACTACTTCAGTAAATAAGCTAATTTTCCTTGTCCAAGAAGTGATTAAGATTTAGTTTTTAATCATACTCTATTAGTAGATCTAATAGATATTAGTTAGAAGCTGAGGTGAATTAAAATGAAGAAATATTCTATTTTTATATTTCTAGGCTTATTTGTGGTAGCTTTAGTTTCTGTGTCAGCTCCAGTTGCAGCAGTTGAAAAGCCTGATTTTGATCTGGAATCTAAATCAGCTGTTTTAATGGATGCTCAAACAGGAGAGGTGTTATATAGTAAAGATTCTCACCAAAAGTTGCGTCCAGCTAGTATTACCAAGATAATGACTATGTTATTAACTATGGAGTCCTTAGAGGAAGGGAGAGTTAAATTAACAGATAAGGTAACTACTAGTGAACATGCTGCTCAGATGGGGGGCTCACAGATTTGGTTAGAACCAGGAGAAGAAATGACAGTCCAGGAAATGATCAAAGCAGTAGCTATAGTTTCAGCTAATGATGCTTGTGTAGCTTTAGCTGAGTATTTATATGGTACAGAAGAGGATTTTGTAGCAGCAATGAATGATAAGGCCCAAGAATTAGGGATGGAAAAGAGTTATTTTTATAATACTAATGGATTACCCACTAATGATTCAGAAACTGAAGGGAATTATACTACTGCTCATGATGTAGCTTTAATGTCTCAGGCATTAATTGAACATTCGCAAGTTTTGGAGTATACTTCAATCTGGACTGATCATTTAAGAGAGGGAGACTCTTTCTTACGCAATACAAATGACTTAGTTAGATTTTATGATGGTGCTGATGGTTTAAAAACAGGTTACACAACAGAGGCGGGATTTTGTCTATCAGCTACAGCCCAAAGGAAAGGAATGCGGTTTATTGCTGTAGTTATGAAGGCTCCTAATTCTAAAGTTAGATTTGCTGAAGCTAAGAAGTTATTATCTTATGCTTTTAATATTCATCGTTCAATATCAGTCGTTCAATCTGGAGAAGATATTGGAGAAGTCCGAGTGTTTAAAGGGCAACAAAAACAGGTAACAGCTACAGCAAAAGAAGATTTAAATGTTGTAGTTACTAAAGGGGAAGAAGATAATATTACCCAACAAACTAAGTTGGATAAGGAGGTAGTAGCTCCAATTAAGTCAGGAGCTAAAGTAGGAGAAATAGTAGTTACTAAAGAAGAACAAGTATTAGGTAGAGTTGATTTAGTAGCTAAGAAGGAAGTAAAAAAGGCAAATCTGATTAAGATAATTATACAATTATTCCAGAAGTTTATCAGTAAACTAGTAAATAGTTTTGCTTAGGTACCCTCTATTGGGTATCTTTTTTATTGAATATGCAGGAAAATAGTTACTAGCATTGAAAATATAGTTTATAGAAAGGAGTGAGAAAATGGAGATAACAGTTAAAGAACTAGAGGATAGCTTGGTAGTAGAGTTAGCAGGAGAATTTGATCTACATACAGCAGATGATTTTAGTGAAGAAATAGAGACTAGAATCAAGCAAGGATATAATAAAATCATCCTTGATTTAGCAAAAGTTGAGTTCATTGATAGTTCTGGTATAGGAGCTATTATAAGTAAGTATAAAGATCTTACTAACCAAGGAGGCGTTTTAACTGCAGTTAATCTAACTCCTCAGGTAGAAAGAATCTTTGAAGTATCAGGTATTTTTCGGATAGTGGATGTGTATTCTACTAGACAAGAAGCTGTGCAAAATATTTAGAGGAGGAATTAATATGGAAAATAATGCAGAATTAACTATTGATAGTTCAACAGAAAATATTGGACTAGCTCGGGTAACAGTAGCTTCTTTTGCTTCCCAACTGGATTTTACATTATCGGAATTAGAAGAGTTAAAGGTAGCTATTTCTGAATCTGTTTCTAATTCTATCATCCATGGTTATGACCAGCAAACTGGCCAAGTTAAGATCAAGATGAGAACTTACGGGGGCCAACTAGAACTTTTTATTATAGATCAGGGCCGAGGTATAGAAGATGTTGCTACAGCTCGGCAACCTTCCTATACTACTGAAGATAGAATGGGATTAGGATTAACTTTTATTGATTCTTTTATGGATCAGTTTGAGATTGAATCGACAGTTGGTGAGGGAACTAAACTAAAGATGGTTAAAATCCCTAATCAAGCAGAACAACAACAGGTTAATTAGGACCGAAAAATGGATAAAATACCGCAAGCAATTATTGACCAGGCTGAAGTTCTTTCCTCTGCTGAAACTAAAAAATTATTAAGTAAGGCTAATCACGGTGATCGGCAAGCTAAAGATAAATTAGTTAAGTCCAATCTGCGACTAGTACTTAAAATAGCCCATCGCTATAAAAATAGTCAATATTCGTTAGAGGATATTTTTCAGATTGGAACAATTGGTTTGTTGAAAGCAATTGATAACTTTGATTTAACAAAAGAAGTGGAGTTTTCTACCTATGCTGTGCCTAAGATTATCGGGGAAATTAAAATGTTTTTGCGTGATGATCATCCTGTCAAGGTTAGTCGTAGCCGCAAAGAGCAGGCCCAAAAAATTATTAAACTTAAAGAGAAATTGACTAAAGATTTAAATAGAGAACCAACTATTCAAGAGTTAAGTGCAGAGGTTGATTTAAGCTGTGAAGAGATTGTAACTGCTTTAGAAGCAGTCCAGAATCCTACTTCCCTCTATAGTTCTACCCAGCAAACAACAGAGAAAGACTTAGAGTTAATCGATCAATTAGGAGCTACAGAAAGTAAGTATGTTAGTTCTTTAAATAGAATCTGTTTACAACAAGTGTTAACAGAATTAGATTCTAGAGAGGAAAAAATCTTTAAGTTACGTTTTGGGGCTGATAAATCTCAAGCTGAAGTAGCTGATATAATCGGGGTTTCTCAGGCTCATATTTCTCGATTAGAAAAGAAAATACTTAAATTTATCAAACAGAAATTAGAGTAAAGCGCAGGTGTTTTTCACCTGTGCTTTTTTGTATTAAATCTATTCTTCTTACACATAATAACTGTAGAATCAAGTTAGATACAGATAGAAAAGAGGTGAAGGGATGTCCTCGAAAAATTTTCTGCTTTTAGTGGTCATAATTTTATTATGCGGTTTAGGATTCTGGTTAGGTGGTGATCTATTTGAGGATCCGGTTTCGTCGCGGGCTAAAAAGGTTAATTCTTATCAGTTAGAAATAAGATGTGATAGTAGTGGCTACTAACAAGACTGACTTACATCTCAAGATCAAACGACAGATTCAAGCTCAGCCAGGACAGATGTTATTACTAGAGGATCTAGGTGAAGTTGTAGCTGCTGATAGTTTACAGCAGCAAGTAGAGAAGATAGAGATTAAAAAGATAGATAAACAAGCTGGCCAATCAGTGATCATTACAGCTTTAGAAGTTATTAAGGCTATTAAAAGAGAATTTCCTGCTGCTAAAGTAAATCACTTAGGAGAAGCAGACATAATTGTAGCTGTGACAGAAGATGTAGAGAGTGAAAGTCGGACTACTCAATCTCAATTATATGTTGGATTAGTTGGTATTTTGCTCTTTTTAGGTTCTGCAATGGCGATTATGAACTTTCATGCTGATGTTAATATGAGTCAAGTCCACAGCAAAATTTATCAGTTGGTAATGAATCAAGAGTCAGATAATCTTTTGTTACTCCAAATCCCTTATTCGCTGGGTATTGCCTGTGGGATGTTGCTTTTCTTTAATGGGGTATTTGGATATAAAATTGATGATGATCCTAGCCCTTTAGAAGTGGAATTATACTTATATAAAGATAAAATCGATCGTTTTTCCCTACACGAGCAGGCTCAGCAAGCTAAGCAGAATAGAGAGTAGACTATGTTTTAAAAGCTGGTTGTAGGTTAGGTGATTTAGTTGAGGAGTTTAGTGTTAATTTTAATTGGTTTAGGAGAGGGGGTAGTAGTAGGAACAGCTCTGATAGCTTTCTTACTAGTATTAGATGTAGTTCCGCGGTTAATTCGGTTTAGTAAAGCAAATTATCGCCAGGTTAAAATATATCAATTTTTGCTCTTAGTTGGGCCTTTGCTAGCTACTTATTTACAGTTTTATGAGTGGAAAGTACCGCAGATATATCCTTTAAATCAGTTGTTAGTAATTTGTTTGGGGTTTATATTTGGTAGTTTTATTGGTCTGCTAGCAGGGGCATTAACCGAAGTTTTAAAAGTATTACCTATTTTAAGTAGAAGATTAGGATTAGAAAATAAGACTGATTCTTTATTATTGATTATTATTGTAGGAAAAGCAATTGGTTCTTTAGTCTACTGGGGTTTACTAGAATTATAGGAGGGATTTGATGAGCCAAATAGATAAGACACCAGATGAATACCAAAGATTGATTAATAAACATCATCCTGCTAATTCTAAACTTAAAAATTTTATTATGGCTTATATAGTAGGAGGCAGTATCTGTTTAGGAGGCCAAGGAATTATTAATTTGCTAGAAAACAGTGGGTTTGTTACAGAAGAAGCCAGTACCTTAACCGCTATTATTTTGATTACAATTGGTGGTGTATTGACAGGGCTTGGAGTTTATGATGAACTAGCCCAGTTTGCTGGAGCAGGAACTATTGTACCAATCACTGGATTTTCTAATGCTATTGTTGCACCAGCTATGGAGAATAGACAGGAAGGATATGTTTTAGGATTAGGATCTAATATCTACTCAATTGCTGGTCCAGTATTAACTTATGGGATGTTAACTGCTATGTTAATGGGGATCTTTAAGATATTACTAGAGTAATTAGGGGTCGTTAGAATCTAAGGAGGGATTTTTGATTGCAACAACAAGGCAAACAGAGTATAAAATATGATAATGCACCACAGGTTATTGCAGCTGATTCAATAGTAGGTAGTAAGGAAAATCAAGGACCTTTAGGAGAGTACTTTGAACAGGTAATTCCTGATGGTTATGATGGACAAGATACTTGGGAACAAGCTCAGATTAAAATGACTAATGATGTCTTAAATAATGTACTCCAGAAAGCAAAGTTAGCTAAACCTGATATTGATTATCTGCTAGCAGGTGATTTATTGGATCAAACAGTAGCCTCTAACTTTGGGGCTCGTAATTTTCCGGCTCCTTTTTTGGGACTGTTTGGTGCTTGTTCTACAATGATTGAAGCTCTAGCAGTAGGTGGGATGATGATTGATGGTGGAGCAGCCAATAAAGTATTAAGTTATACTTCTAGTCATTATCAAGCTACTGAAAGACAGTTTAGAACTCCTAATGAGTATGGTGATAAGTATCCTCCTTATAAGCAACGAACAGTTACTGGTGCAGGAGCAGTCATCCTTAGTGATAAAGCAGGAGGAGCTCAAGTAGGAGGCGCTACTCTAGGTAAGGTAGTTGATTTAGGAGTGGGAGATCCTAAAGATATGGGAGCAGCTATGGCACCTGCTGCTGCTGATACTATACTACAGCACTTAGAGGATTTTAATCGCAGTCCTAGTGATTATGACCTGATTGTGAGTGGTGATTTAGGCAGAGTTGGTAAATCACTAACTGTAGAGTTATTGCAGGAGAAAGGATGTCAAGTGGCAGATAATTATGATGATTGTGGGGCAATGATTTATAATTCGCAACAAAAAGTAGGTGCCGGAGGTAGTGGTTGTGGCTGTTCGGCAGTGGTAGTTAGTTCCTATTTCTTGCCGCAGTTAATGTATGATAATTTAGATCGAATTTTAGTAGTAGGAACAGGTGCTTTGTTGAATTCACTGACTCCTTTACAGGGAGAAACTATTCCTTGTATAGCTCATGCGGTAACTTTAGAAGGAACAGGCAATATTGTGCAAGGGATTGGCCGGAAACAAGTTAAAGAAAAATTATCCACTAAGATAGAACCTGTGAATATAGAGGACTTATCAGGAAATGAGGGGTAGATAATGTCATCTTATCTAACAGCTTTTTTAGTAGGAGGTTTGATTTGTGGTTTAGGACAGTTGTTTTTAGATTATACTAATTATACTCCAGCCCATTTATTAGTTGTATTAGTTGTTACTGGATCTATTTTAATGGGAGTAGGATTGGCAGAACCATTAATTGATTTTGCTGGAGCAGGGGTTACTGTCCCAGTAATGAACTTTGGATTTATTCTAACTAAAGGAGTCTTAATGGAGGTAGGAAGAAATGGGTTTTTAGGTTTATTTACTGGTGTTCTAGAAGTAGGAAGTGCTGGAGTCAGTGCTGCTATAGTAATTGGATTTTTAATGGCTGCTATTTTTAGACCAAAAGAGTAAGGAGGGACTTAATGGGCAAGACAAGGATTATCATAGTTACTGATGGGGATCAAACCGCCCAGGAAGTTATTGAATTAGCTAGTCAGAAACTTGACTTACGAGTAATTTCTAGATCAGCAGGCAACCCTACTCCTTTATCAGGAACCGAATTGCTAGCAGAAATCGATAAATGTCCTACTGATCCTGTAGTAGTGATGTTTGATGATAATGGTTCTGTAGAAGATGGAGTGGGGGAACAAGCTATCAGAGTGGTTGCAGCTAGCCAAGATACTATAGTATTAGGTGTATTAGCAGTAGCCTCTCATACTAAAGAAGTGCTAGGGGTTAAACCAGATTTCTCAATTACTAAGGAAGGAGAGATTACTAATCTTCCTGTTACTAAGGAAGGGATTGCTGAACCGGCAGAACATAACTTTTTAGAAGGGGATACTGTAGATGTGATTAATGAATTAGCAGATCCAGTAGTAGTAGGAATTGGTGATTTAGGCAAGATGCAAGGTCAAGATGATTTTCAATTAGGAGCTCCTATTACGTTTAAAGCCTTGCAGGAGATACTAAAAAGGAGTGGGAACTAGGATGAAGAATAAGACAGAGGTTAGTAAAGAACTGAGTGAAAACTTACAGATTATTAAGGATCAGGTAGATGGGCCAAAGACTTTTGATTTTGTTAATCGTGATTTTAAAATTGCTGGTAGAGATGCCACAATAGTCTTTATTGATGGTTTCCAAAAGAGTTCTTTAATGAATCGATTAGTAGAGTACTTAATGGATGCTAGCAGAGAAGATTTAAGTGTTGATGTAGTCCAAAAGATAATAGAAACTAGATTACCTGTTTTAGAGGTAGCTACTGCTGATACAATAGAAGGTGTGATGGATGAAGTATTAGCTGGCCCGCAAGCTTTATTTATTGATGGTATAGATCAAGCAATTATTATTGATGCTCGAACTTGGATGTCGCGGGGGTTAGAAGAACCAGAATTAGAAAAATCGACGCGAGGCCCAGAAGATGGTTTTGTAGAGACTATGCTGTTTAACGTCCAGCGGATTAGAAGAAGACTCCGTGATCCTAAATTCCGAATAGAAGCTTTTAAGGTAGGCCAGAGAAGTAAGACAGATATTGGGGTAGCCTATATTGAAGATATTGTTGATAATGATCTAGTAGAACAGGTAAGAGATGAACTAAAGAGTATAGATGTTGATGCATTACCTATGGCAGATAGAAGTATTCAGGACTTTTTGACTAATAATCGGTGGAATCCATTACCTAAAGTACGACATACTAATCGACCTGATATAGCTACTGCTCATCTATTAGAGGGTAGAGTCTGTGTCATAGTAGATGGTTCGCCAACTGTATTATTATTACCTGCTACTTTCTTTGATCAGACGCAAGCTATAGAGGATTATCGCCATTCTTCTCTATCAGGGAGTTATTTAAAGTTGATTAGATTTGTAAGTGTTTTTCTATCGCTAATCTTACCTCCTTTATGGTTAGTCTTTGCTTATCAACCAGAATGGTTGCCCCAGAGTTTAGATTTTATCGGGATTCAAGATCCAGGCCAAGTGCCAATTGGGATGCAGTTTCTCTTAGCTAGTTTAGGTATAGACTTAATCCAAATTGCTTCTATTCAGGTACCTAGTTCTTTAGCAACTTCTTTAGGTTTGATTGGTGCTCTAATGTTAGGTGAATTCTCGGTTAAAGTAGGTTTGTTTAGTTCCGAGACCATCCTCTATATGGCGATTGGAGCAATTGGTAACTTTGCTTTGCCGGGATTTGAATTGGCTATGAGTTTTAAAGTTTTTCGCTTCTTTTTACTTCTATTGGCTATTTATTTCCGGTTGCCAGGTTTACTAGCAGGATTAACTTTGGTGCTTCTGTTATTATCCTTTACTAAATCATTTGGAGTACCTTATTTATGGCCCTTAATTCCTTTTAACTGGAGAGCTCTAAAGACTTATATCCTTCGACAACCTATATTGAGTTTGGATAATAGAAGACCGGAGTATAGTGATACAAGTGATCAGACTAGATCAGAAGAATAAGAGGTGATAGAAGTTAAGTCCACTCGTTGCCCTATGGTAAGAGTGGACGGTTTTGACCTTATTTTTTATGTTTTTCAAGTAAATCTTCAATAGCCTCATCAAACAATTTTGATTTAGGGATTCTAGTTTCTTTAGATAATTTGTCCAACTTTTTTAATAATTCTTTATCTAATGTGGTAGTAACTCTTTTTCTAGTAGTCAAATCAGACATAAATAACACCTCCTAAATTAATTATAGCACTTAAATATTAATATTGCAACTTATTTAAGTTCATACTATAGTATTAAGTAGAGGAGGTGAAAAAATGACAGTTAGAGAAAAAGCCTATAAATTTAGATTATGCCCCAATAAGGAACAAAGGATATTAATAAATAAATCAGTAGGTTGTGCTAGATATATTTATAATCATTTT
>NZ_BAAHYI010000016.1:0-58746 GCF_054657635.1 Halanaerobaculum tunisiense | reverse complement strand
AAATAACGAAAGCCCTGGCAATTTGCCAGGGCTTTAATCATTTAATTATTAGTTTGTTGCTGGGGAGAATTCTCTTTTGTAACTGGAGTCTGTTGCATACTTCTTAATGCTTTAAGATAATCAGATTCACATTTTATTTCATCTTCTGGCATAGTAGATATTTTATCTTGTTGTTTTAATCTGCCGAGATTTTTGAGAAAGTCATGTAATTTATTGAGCATTTCAATCCCCTTCCTATTATAGATATTAGTATTTATATTATATCAATAATTTATTACAGCAACAAAAGTAATTAGTGTAACTATTTCCTTTCTTTATCTGCTACTACATCAGCTACCATTATTCTACCTTTACTACTTTATCTTCCTCTACCGATTCCAGAATAGATAATACTGTTTTTACATCACCTAATTCAACTTCTGGAGGTGAAGCAATTTCTCGTTGACCAGTTAACCCATGATAAAAGTTAAGTAATTCATTATAAAATCCTTGCTTAGGTTTATATTTTATTTTCTCTGTACTTCCATCATTATAGGCAATATTAATTACTCCACACTGTCTCTCTTCTAAATAAATCATTCCTTGCTGACCAAAGATTCTAGTACCTACTAAAGGTCTTTGCATTTCCTTACCACTAGGAAAGTAAGAGAACTGACCAACAATACCATTTTTAAATTTCAAGTTAACACTAGTAGATAGATAAGGAACATAATCATCATCTTGTGATTTGCCAAAAGCATGTAAACTATCTAGCGGGCCAAAAACCTTACGGAATCCAGCTAAGTTATGTAGTGCCCCATCTAATAATCTGCCTCCAGGAAAAGCAGGATGTTGACGCCACTCTTTAGCTCCAAAAGTATCTCCGCGAGCTTCTTGAGGAAAATCAACAATAAAGTTACTAATAAAGTAAATAACTTCTCCTATTTTTTTATTTGCTACTAAATCTCTTAGGATATTATTTTCTTCATTATAGCGAAAGTTCTCTGCTATTATAACTTCAATATCATATTCCTCACTGAATTTAGTATATTCTCTGGCTTCTTCTAGATTAGTAGCTAATGGTTTTTCACAGATTATATTGACTCCCATTTTAGCTACATCTTCAGAAACGGCAAAGTTTTGGGAAATAGGCACCATAATATCCACTGCATCCAGATCCTCTTGTTGAATCATTGTTTTATAGTCTTGATAGGCTTGTTCTTGACTAATCCCTACTAGTTGGGTAGCTTTTTTAGCTAAATCTAGTTCTACATCACAACAAGCTACAATTTCGTACTTATCTGTTAGTTTTTGATAAGCTGGCCAATGTAGTCGTTGCCAAGCTAGACCTGTTCCAATAATTCCTATTTTAATCTGCTCCATTTTACCACTCCTTAGTTGATTTATTATTAAGATAGGTAAAATAAAGCTTGATTATAATAAAAAATAAAAAAATTGGCTCTTAAGAGCCAATTTTTATTATTCATATAATACGTCATCAATCTCAATTGCTGTAAATTCAGCATCATTTTCAATACATTCCATACAATTATCACATTCCTTACTCTCATCTAAATCACAGATTAAACACTCACCACAATCAGTACAACTATTAGCAGGTGTTAGAATACATTCTTCTCTATCCAATTAAATCTACCTCCTATATTCGGTAGTTTAACATATCAGTAATTAAAAATAAAGTTTAGTGATTGATTATAACTAATACTTTCCCTTGTTTTAAACTTATTTTAGCATTTTTAGCTTGGATAGTATTACTAATAGTTAAACTAGAACCTCTAGTTAAAGTAGTCTCGGTTAAAGGATACTTAAACCCCTTCAAAGTAACTCCTTGAACTTGTTTAGTAAGTGGTAGTAGCGATACAGTAGCTCCTATTTGATCTGTGATTATTTTCTGATTAGTGATTAATTCAGTAGTTTGTTGACTGGTAACAAACTTAATCTCCACTGTTGGTGTTGATAATTTTTCTAATAGATAAAGATTAGCTAGTGTATGATCTAGTCTGTTCCCTACTGCTGCTAAGACAATTATTTTTTTATATCCCTTAATAATTAACTCTTCTAATAGTAATTGGGTATCAGTTTTATCCTTTTCTACTGTAAACTTTTTAAACTCTACTCCTAAAGTTTGATACTTTTGTTTTATTTCTTGAGTAATAGAATCTAAATCACCTATTATAAGATCAGGGGTTAGTCCTAATTCATGAGCATAGTTGGCCCCTCCATCTGCACAGACAACTTTATCTTCCGCTTGGATATAATTCTGATAGAACTCCTTTTCTCCAGTTAAAGCTCCATTCACTATAGCAATTACTCGTTTCATTACTAATTACTCCCTAATTCAAAAGCCGAATTATTAGTTAATGATTTAATCAAAATTAACATAACAACTATTGTAATAATAGTTTCAGGAATTAGATAACTGCTATTATAGATTGCAGAATAAAGCCAAACACTTTGTCCTTCAGGAGCGTATTCTCCAAAAAAGATAGCTCCTGCAATAAAATGAGATAAAAATCTTAAACTTCCTCCCAGTAAGACTCCCCCACTAACTAACCACCAATTATTTGCTAAACTTTTATCAGAATCTATCTGACCAACTACCCCTGCTAAACCTAATAAAGCATAAGCTACCGGATAATCTAGAATCAATTGGGCCCAATGAACAACAAATCCTCCTAGCATAGTCTGTAATAATCCATAACCGGCCCCTAATAAGACTCCATCTCTTAAGCTCCAGCGTAAAGCAATAAAGACAATAGGAATCATCTCTAAGGAAATAGAACCCCCTTGGGGCATTTGATATAACTTAAGATAATTTAAAATAACTGCTAAAGCTAAACCAATCCCCATTTCAGTCAATTTTCTAATTTCTAACTTCTGCATTAATTATTCCTCCTTTATTATTTACTGGAACATAAAAACTTATTCTAAAACAAAAAGACACAACCCCCAGCTAGGAGTTGTGTCTGCTTTAATAACAAACATAACTTCCCTCCGCTGGCCTTAACCAGATCAGGTTCAAAGGGTCAAGAGTTAATAACTCTTTCTCAGTTCTAATTAGAACTCCCCTAGTTAAACTATTAAGTTGCCTTACAATTAATTATAGCAAAATAACTATTTATTATCAACTTTAACAAATAAATAATTGATTTTAACTTAATTGATATGTTAAAATAATGGTAACTAATAAGGAGTGATAAAATGGATCCTGAATTAATTATTTCTATTTCTTTTATGGTAGTAGTTATTATAGAAGCTATTATTCTACTTAAAAATTTCTTTACTGATAAAGAGAAACAAATTTTTACTAAATCATTATTTAGATTTTTATCAAATAGCTTTATTTACGTAGCTGCTCTATTAATCTTTATTTCTTCTTTTAATAGTCAAAGTGGTTTGCAAGTATTAGGCTTTGAAAATTTAATGGAATTAACTTTAGGTCAGATAACAATCTGGATTATTATAATTGCTGATGTTGTTACTTTGCTTCTTTTAGGGGTAGGGGTAATAACTAATTTATTCAGCAAGGATCAGGAAGAATCTACTCCGGAAATCATCAATCAACAAAAAGCTAAAGAATTAACTTAATTACATATCATAGGAGTAGCTGATATCAGCTACTCCTATTTATATTTAGATAAGCTCTTAAAAGCAATAAAGCTAAACTAATTAATACTGCTCTCCCAAATAAGTAACCAAATCTCTGGTAGATAGTTGGAGAGCGAGCAGGAATTTTTAAGTCAAGATATAAACTAGTTGTAGTAAATAAATCAGTTCTAGTAATCACCTCTCCTTGGTCATTTATTAGACCACTAATTCCTGTATTACTAACCTTAATAAGTGGCACTTGATATTCGACTGCTCTAAAAATAGCTGCTTGTAACATCTGCCAAGGTGCTTTACTTTCTTGGAACCAAGCCTCATTAGAGATATTAATTATTAGGTCATTATTTTGATATAATTTATGAATATAAAAGGGATTTAAAATCTCAGAACAGATAGGATTAATCCAACTGATATTATCTAATTCAAAATCTTTTAATTTAGTTCCCGGAGTTAAATGATTTAAATTACTAGTAATAAAATCAGATAGTAGATTAGGATAGGGTACATACTCTCCCCAAGGAACTAATCTATTCTTACTATAGTATTTACTAATAGTATTATCTTCCTCCACTAATAAAGCACTATTTAGATAGTCTCCATCTTTCTCTATAAATCCTCCAACTAGTAAAGGAATTGATTTAACAAAATAAAAGGGAAATTTCTCTTGAGGATCATAATTTCTTAAAATGGCTGTTTCCGGCCAAATCAATAAATCTAAACCCTTCTCTTGTTTCATTTGTTGGTTGGTTAAGTTGTTGATCTTATTGATTATTTGGCCCTCTTTACTTGCATCTAATTTCATTTTTTGTGGGATATTAGGTTGAATTAATCCTAATTGCAATTCATCTATCACCTTTGTTTCTTGATTTAATTCTAAATTGCCATAACTAAAGATTAAACCAACAATTAAAATTGCTGTTAAAATATAAGTTAGTTTGTTTTCATTTTTTTCTTTTTTTAAACCTAAGTATAATATAACATTAACTAATGCAATTAAATAGCTAACAAGATAAAGGCCACCATACTGAGCTAATTGGATCAATTCCGGAATAGCACTTTGACTATAACTTAAAAAGCCAAATAAATACTGAAAAGAAAATAAAGTTCTTATATATTCCATTCCCGTCCAAGTCAAAGGAAGTATAATTACTAAAGAGATACTTAAATTCTTTTCTAATATTTTAGTTATCCAGGCAAATAAACCAAAATAAAGCCCAATAATTGAGAGTGCTATTACAAGTAATAACAAACAGATAAACCAAGGATAACCGCTAAAATTAATTAACGGATAAAATAACCACTTACCGCTAATTAATAAAAAGATACTCCCCATTAACCAACCTAACCTAAAAGCTTTGTAAGGTGTTTCATCCTCTAATCCATAACAGAAAGGAATTAATCCTAGCCAACTAATTAAAGCCCACTTAGGAAATTGGAAGGGAATGGCTAATAATACTCCAGTTATTACTGCTAATAAATAGGACATTTTAGTCTCTCCTTTTATTTCATATATCTATATCCGCTTTTTTAATTAATTTAATTAAGTAGATAGCTAATAGTCCGCCAGCTAAAGAAGTTAATAATTGTGGAATTTGCATTACTTTAGCAATTTTATCTGGTACTTGGACAAAGGATTTAACAGCATAAGCTAAAACTAAATACTTGAATCCTGCTGCTCCAGCAATTGCTAAATAATTATTAGTTCGTTTAGCTAAATAATAAACAACTACTAAACTAATATTACCTGCTATAATATATGGTGTCATAGGAGCTAAAGGAGCGGGTAAAATTCCTCTAACTAAAGCTATCCAAGGAGTTAAACCACCTACTAAAACACCACTTGTAACCCCTACTACACTAGTAGCTAAAAATAAAAACATATTTACTAATGGGCCTGTAATAAAAATAGGTAATCCTATCATTTGGACTACTAAAGTTAAAGCAGCTAAAATACCTGTTCGAGTAATCCATTGTGTTTGTTTGATAATTTCACCACCTTTCTATCATGGTATAATTCCTTATAATTTATTATTATCCTGTTTAAAATTAAAAATTAATCAAAAAAAGAAAAAGAGGACACATTAATGTGTCCTGGTTACTTTAACTCAGCAAAAACATGATTACCGATCTCTTGAACTTTAGTTGTATTTTCAAAAATCCAACTTGATGTAGCAGTAATAGGATTATAATAATAAAGAGAGCCATTGGTAGGGTCCCAACCATTCAATGCATAATTTGCTGCTTCATAGATATTATCATCAACCTTATAAAGTTCTACAATAATTTGGCCGTCTAAAACTGCTGAAAAAGCATAACTACCACCGATTTTTTGGTAAACAACACTATTTATATCATTAGGAAACTCAGGACTTTTTACTCGATTAATAATTACTGCAGCTACAGCAACTTGGCCTTTAAAAGGTTCACCACGTGCTTCACCATGAATTGCTTTAACTAATGTCTTAAATTCCTGATCTGTTAAATTTAATCTTTTTTTTTGGTCGGGTTGATCAATGCTGACTGGAGCTTCTTGAGCTGCTGATTGATAAGGATTACTAACATCATTTTGATCTGGTGGATTAGCTTCTCCATCTGATTGACCAGTTACAAAAGAAAGAAAGAATAAAGATAATAAGCCTTTGATAGCATCTAAAAAATTATTTGTACTTGCTCCATCACTAGCATAAGCAGGAATGATTAATATGCCCCCTGCTATAAAAGGAAATATGATTGTAAACAATAGCAAATATGTGATTAATTTATAGTATAATGTATTTAGCTTCATTTTATAACCCCTTTTTCAGTTATTGCTACATCGTTAAATATATTTTCTCTTATTTATTCAAAAAATGCAAAGGTAATTATTTGTATTGATAACAGTCTTCTCCTCTATTTTCCTTTGCTAAGTGTCCATTCAATTCCTTTAAAAGTTCCAGGATGGAATAGTAAATCCATATGAGTTGCTTCTACTGCTAATCTAAAACCAAAGTGAGGTGTATTATAATTAGCTTGATTTAGTTCTGCAATAGCATCTTGCCATTCCTTATAAGGAATGGCTGAAGAAATACGAACAAAACCTGGACCGCCTGAATCAGTAGCTCGGGGACTATCTAATTTACTAAAAAATTTATTTGTATCAACTGCCCCTAAAACCCCCCACTTTTTATAATTCATATCTTGATTTAATAATGTCCAATCTTGTTGAAGTTGATTCAAAAACTGGCTATCTTGTGATAAATCCTTCAGTTGTCCTATAATTCCTACTGAAGTAATTACTCCTTGATGGGGAGTCCCTACAGTTAACAATTTGTGGACTTGGTTCCAATTCTCTTGTTTTAGTGACATATATCTACGAGCTACTAAGCCTCCCATGCTATGTGCTACTAAAATTACTTTATCTTTATTTGTTATCTGAGTAATTAAATCAATAATCTTATCTAATCGTTGAGCATATAGATCTAAATTACCAAATAACGATTCTTCAATAGGATTAATTGTATAATAAGAAATACTCCAAATCCAACTTTTAACTTCTTCTCCATAGTAATTGTGGTATACTTTATCTTCTTCAATGTATCTCATTTCATAGTAGTTTTGATTACTAATTATATTAGCTATTTGTTGCCAAGCCTCTACTCCTTTAGCAATACCATGAATAAAAATAATAGGATAATCAACTGTTTGGGAACTATTTAATATTTCTTTCCAATTTTCTGGTTTCAAATATTTTTTATTAGTGATTGTTATCACCTCTTTTAGTTTATTATTTAATTTATGTATTTTTTTATTTATTCCTTTATTATTTTTATGTTCATAAGTGACTATATAATAAATGACTATATTTATAAAAATATAAATGAACCAGAATTAACTGGCTCATTTATTCAAAGTATTCAGTCTCTATTTTCTTTTTAGGTCTTAATTCATTACAATTATTGCAGAAGAAGCTAATACTACCACAACCTTTAATTACTTCTACTTTTTTACCACATTTATCACAAAATTTTTTTGCTTCTTTAAATTGATAGGGAGTATAATCAGCACAGTATTTACAAAAATAATTTTCTTCCCCTGCTTCTATTTCTCTTCTCATAATATTATTACACTGTTTACAAATTGCTTCTTTTATAGCTATTCCTCCTTAAGTAGCCGCCATAATTCATCTTTAGGAGCAGAATCAATTATTAAATCTTCTTTTGCAGTTTTAACAACTCTCTTTTCGGAAATAATATTTCCAATAATAGTAGCTTTAATTCCTGCTTGAGATAATTTGCTAACCAATTTATCCCCTTGAGAAGAAGTTAAGAGCATCATTCCGGAACCAATTAATTGGTAAGGATTAGCCTCTAAAGCATCAGTAATAATTTTAGTAGTTTTATGTACAGGTAATCTCTCTTTTTCAATTCTAAAGCCTACTTCTGCAGTAGTTGTCAATTCATATAATCCTCCGTATAAACCACCTTCAGTAACATCATGCATAGCATTAACTTCTAGTTTAGCTCCTAGTTGTCCTTCAGGAACTACACTTAAATCATTAGCTAAATCTAAAGCTGATTCTATTACTTTTTCTGTAACTCCTAGATTAATCAACTCTTCTTTATAAGTACTAGCTAAAATAGCTGTACCTTCTAATCCTGTCCACTTAGTAACTATAATATCATCTCCTATTTGCGCTCCACCTGAAGTAATAAATTTATCTTTAGTAGTTTTTCCAATAGCAGTACATGATACTAAAGGCTGGTTGACTATATCAGTTACTTCAGTATGTCCACCTAAGACATCAATTTTCAATTCTTTAGTTGCTTGATTAATATCTTCTACAATAGCTATTACCTCTTCTTCTGTAGTCTCAGGAGGAATTAATAAAGCTTGTTGAATCCCAATTGGTTGTGCTCCATTAGCCGCAATATCATTACAAGCTACATTAACTGCTAAACTGCCCATTCCTTCTTCTAAACCTGTAATAGGGTCAGTAGACATTACAGCTACAAATTCACCAAAATCAAGTACAGCCGAATCTTCTCCTACTTGCGGGCCAACTAAAACTTCCTCTTTTTGTGTAGAAAGTTTATCTAATACTAATTTTTTTAATTGATTGATCCCTATCTTACCTGCTTGCATATTTATCACCTTTCTTAATTACTTTTAATCGATTCTAATAAATCCGTCTTTAGAATAGCATAAATAATAGGAAAAGCAATAATAGCTCCTCCGATAGCTTGCCCTATATTCATTGGGATTTCTGCTAAAGGGGCTATAAAACTTTTATATAACGCAGCTTCTCCTAAATAATAACCAGCTACCATCCAACTTCCCCCTACTAAAGCAGCTATAATATCTTTTCCTCTTAAAGAGGTTGTAGGTTTCTCTCTATAAGCTAGATAACCAATAATCCAACCTTCTAAGCCTTTAACTAGTAATGTTATAATAGCAAATTGAGGATAGCCTAATAAAAGATCTGCTAATGCTGATCCTACTCCTCCTGCTATTAAACCTACTTCTGCCCCAAATAAAATAGCAGCTAAATAAATCATACTATCACCAGGATGAATATATCCCTGCGTAGCAGGTACTGGAATTTTAATAGCCATAGTTGCTACTGCTACTAATGCAATTAATAAGCCATTTATCGCTAATTTTTTAGTCTGCTTCATAGAATAATCCTCCTTATAAATTTACAGATTAATCTAATATTAACATATAATTAAGTTAGAAGCAAAATACCAGACAATAGTTAAACTGTCTGGTATTATCTAGAATCTTTAAAAATTAGTTAACATATTTGATTTAAGTTTTTTAACTTTTTCTTCTCTTACTAAGTACTTAACAACTTCAAGAGCAAATTCTAAAGCAACACCTGGCCCTCGTCCTGTAATTAAATTATCAGCAGTAACTACTCTATCTACTTGATAATCACAAGATGGTAAATTACTAGCAAAGCTAGGATAACTAGTAACAGATCTATCCTTTAATATTCCAGCCTCTTCTAATACAATTGGAGCAGCACAAATAGCAGCAATTAAATCATTATTTCGATCTAATTTACGTACTATATTAATCACTCGTTGATCATCTCTTAAATTAGCAGCTCCTGGCATTCCACCTGGTAAGATAATCCCTGTTACCTGATTTAAATCAACTTGATCAATATTCTTATCAGCTGTAATAGTAATTCCGTGATCTCCTGTTACTTCTAACTTATCAAGGGCGACTGTTTCTACTTCAACACTAGCTCGTCTTAAAACATCGATATTAGTGATAGCTTCAATTTCTTCACAACCATCAGCTAAAAGAATAATTACTTTACTCATTTTATCCACTCCTTTCGGTTTATTATTACCAAATACCTGTTATGTTTTTCTAGAATTAAAGTGGAAATCCTTTATATATCTACCTGATTTAACTTGTTATATTTTCTTAGCTAGAGGTTATTCTAATTTATAGCATAACAAAGGAGGTAGTTAATAATATGACAGTTGGTGATCAACTCCATCAAACATTAACTAGTGTAGAAGGAGCAAAAAGTAATTTAGAAAGCTTTGCTTTAAGTACTAATGACCAACAAGCTCAACAGATGTATAATCAATTAGCTCAAGATTTAGAGAATGTAACTAACCAACTTGAGAATAGAGTTAATTATGTTGAGCAGGAAGAACCATCTTATAAAGCACGACAAACTGAACAACAAAAACAACAATAATAAAACTACTCTTTCCCCCTGGGAGTGATTCTTCTGCCCAGGGGTTATCTATTTCAGAATATAATGTATAATTTATACTTAACTATTACAGAATATATAATACTAATCTCTTTAATAAAAGGAGAATACATATGTTAAAATTAATTGACTTTTTTACTAGTAAACTAATTAATCTAATCTTATATTTATTGATAGTTTCTTCTTTATTAGCTGTTGTCTATTCTATTTATCAGATTATAATAGAAGCCAACTCTTGGCAACAATTAACTAAAACAATTAATAATTTAATAAATCAAGTCCCCCGATTAAATAGCTATAGTAATCAATTCTATAATTTTTTTAATCCTTTATAAAAAGGAGGAATTAAAATTAGAATTGCTATTATTGGAGCCGGAATTAGTGGTCTAACAGCTGCCTACAAATTAGAACAAGCAGGATATTCTCCAGTTTTATTTGAGAAGGAACATAAAGTAGGCGCTAGATTTGTTAACGGAGAAGCAATGATGCATCTAATCAATTTACCAGTTACTGATGCATTCTATCACTTAAGCCTCAATCATGAATTACCCTTGCAACCAACATTACCTATTAGAAAGATAGAGTTTTATGGGCCAACTGAAAGCGCTACTATTGTAGGAGATATAGGCTATATTAACTCACGAGGAAATCATGAACGTTCACTAGAAAATCAACTAGGTAAACTAATCACTAGTAATATAAACTATAATACTGAACCTGACTACAATACTCTCAAAAACAATTTTGATAAGGTTATTATAGCTACTGGTGACCCAGCTACTACTAAAAGACTTAATCAGTGGCACCAGACAGATGTCTCAGTTAAAATTATAGGGGCAACAATTGAAGGAAAGTTTGAGGCTACTACAGTTAAAATGTGGTTAAATCATAATTTTGCTCCCCAAGGATATGGTTATATGCTCCCTTTAGGACATAAATTAGCTTCATTAGCTATTGCTACTCCCCATGATATAGTAGATTGGAAACGACTATGGCAGAATTTCTTAAATCAACTAAACTTTGATTTTAGAATTAAAGATACTTTTCAAATTGATAAATACGAAATTGGACAAAGCAAAACTCAAGAATTTAATAATACATATATTATAGGACATGCCGGAGGTTTTGTTATGCCTTTCTTAGGGTTTGGTCAGTTTACTTCAATAGAAAGCGGTATCTTAGTAGCTCAAGCTATTAATAGAAATCAAAATTATAATAAATTAACTAAAAACTTTCAGCAAGACTATTATACATCGCTTAAGTTAAGAAAGTTATTAGCCAAATTATCTAATCCTCAATATGATAAATTAGTTAAAGGACTCAATAATAGAACAGTAAAAAAAATGTTCTTACAAAGAAAAATCAATTTAGCTAAACTAGTTGGTTGGTTAAGTATTCCTATTAGTTGGTTGTAATAGTTTTTTATTGTTCATAAGTGACCAAGTTTAAAGTGTACTTATTATCTAAAATAAAAGCCTCCATAAATATAAAGGGAGGCTTTGCATAAATACTTAATTCAATCTAATACTATATTCATTAGTTTCATTATTTAATTCTATTTCAATTCCTTCTCTTCTTATTTTAGCTTTTAATCTATTTTCTATCTTCTTCTTCTGTTCTTCATCTATTTTGTACCCTGCTTCTTTTAGCTCAGAAATTATCTTATCTAAGATATCACTAATCGTATTTAAAGTATCATTATTAGGAAATTCTAATAATATTGCATCAATTAAATCATCAATTTCTTTTAGAATAGGAGTTCCCTTCCGAAAGTAGTCATCTAACCCTGGCTTTAGTTTAACTAAAGTAATAATTACTGCTGATAACATTCCTAACATATTAATTATTGTATTTATCTAATTATTATATCTATTCAACTATACTACATAATAATAAATGATAAATATGTTCTGATAATCAGAACATATTTATCATACTTCTAAAATTATACTTATATTAAAGCAATAGTAGCAGTATCACTAGCTTCATTTCCTTCACAATCATAAACTGTTACTGATGCTGTATAGTCTCCTGCTGTCAACCCTTCAGTTTCCCATAAAAAAGTAACTGTAGCGTTAGTTTCTCCACGAACAGATTCTGTTAAAGAATCTACTTCAGCTCCAGTATCATCTGTAATAACTATTTCAACCCTATCTAAAGAACAATTATCATTAACAGTAGTTTGGATTAGAATATTATCACCAATTGTAAAATTATTCGGAACCGAAGTTATTATCTCATCTATACTCGGATCCTCATCATCTGCTGGTGGAAAGATTGCATTAATATAAAGTAAAACACTCTTAATTACTTTACGAGGATCAATTGTTTCAATAAAGACATCTTCTACACAGACTTGCACATTAATATTATCTTCTTTACCTGGCTTAACTGTACCTACATAACATTTTGGTACAACTATAAAAGTACTAAATGGAATTTCAAATTCAGCAGAATGAACTGGTTGGCTACCATCTTCTACATCAGCTACATATACAACTTTTTGCCTAATCTTACCCTCTATAACCAATTTTTCACCAGTTAAAGCCTGCCCTTCTTCTGATGTTTCTTCAGGCGTTTCTATTATCCGTAAATTAGTTACTTTTCCTTCAACTAGAACCTGTAAAACCTGCTCAATATCTGGTTTTTGCTCTGGAATTTCTAAAATCTCTGGAACTTTTAACTGAGTAAATGCTCCCTGACAATTATTAGGGAAGTTTTTACAAATACCTTCAATCTCAATAGAATTATTTAATACACACGCCATCCTTCTACCTCCTTTTTTTTCTACAATAATACAAAAAAATTATCTTTCATTAGCAACAAGTAAAACTATTAAATTTTTAAAGATTTCTCGTGGGCTTAATTGCTCTATAAAAACATCTTCAAAGCAAATCTTAACATTAAACCGAGTTTCTAATGGTGTATCCTCAGGCAGAACAATAAAAGTACTAAATGGAATATCCTCAAATTCAGCCGAATGAACTGGTTGACTACCACTTTCTATATCCCCTACATAAACAACTTTTTCACTAATTTTACCTTCTATAATTAGCTTTCTACCAGTTAATTCTTGACCACCTGTTGACGGAACTATATTACCTTCACTATCAGTTCTTACAGGAGTCTCTATTACTTTAGTTCTAGTTATTTCTCCATCAACTACGACCTTTAAAATTTGTTCTATGTCAGGCTTTTGTTCAGGAACTTCTACTGTTTCTTTAATTGCAATCTGTTTAAAAGTTCCTTCACTAACATCAATCTTAGATAAATCACAAAGTCCTACTACTTCAACAAAATCACTTACCGTACACGCCATTCTTCTACCTCCTTTTTTTTCACTACTACTTTTATAAACTCACAATCCAAAAATTTCAGTTAATCTTTTAACCCAAGTATACTATCAGAATTCTATATCATTAGTTTCTTCTCTGTCACTTGCAATTGTAGTACTCGCTTCTATATCAACTGTAACTGTATCACTTATTTCAGTTCCAGCACAATCAAATACTCTTGCTTCTATTACTTGACCATCTCCTGCTTCAGCAGTCCACAAATAAGTAAACTCTACATTGGTCTCTCCAAACACATTTTCTGTTGTCTCTAAAGTACCATCTATATAAATTTCAATCTTATCTAAGCACTCACAATCAAAAGCATCAACCACTATTGAAACTTGATCTCCAGCAGTAAATTCAGCACCATCTTCATTAGGACCTTCAGGCCATAGTATATTTACAGTTGGATCTGTATTAGGAACAATTGCATTGACTACAATAGTTACGTTCTTAAAGATTTCTCGTTGATTAAGCATTTCTACATAAACATCTTCAATACAAATCTCTACATCAATTTGGTCTTCTTCTCCTGGTATTAAACATGTATTAATTGGTATAAAAGTACTGAAAGGAATATTAAATTCTGCAGAATGAACTGGCTGATCTTCATCATCTGTTTCTGCTACATAAACTATCTTTTGATGAAGGTTTCCCTCTACTACTAAACCTTTACCAGTCTTCTCCATGCCACTTGCACTTTCTCCTTCTGGAGTCTCCACTAACTTTACGCTACCTATTTCTCCTTCTAACATCACCTTTAAAATTTGCTCAACATCTGGCTTTTGTTCTGGTATTTCTAAAGTCTCTGGAACTGCTATTTGATTAAAGTTTCCTTGCGTGAGATCAACATTATCAATATCACATTCACCTACAATCTTCACAAAATCACTTGAAGTCTCTACCATCCTTTTACCTCCTTATCTTTTATCCACTTCTATCATACTCTCAAAAAATTAAAATTGTGTCATACAAAATCTAACAGTATTGGCAATCAGTTGGTATAGCATGCAAAAACAAAGTAACATTTTTAAAAAAACTTCTAGCAGTTTCTAGTTTAATGAAAACATCTTCAATATAAGGATCAACTCTAAATTTAGCCTGTAAACTTGTTTCACCTGGCACAATAATATAGGTAGAAAATGGTACTTTAAAATGAGCCACATGAACTGATTGTTGTGGTATATCTGCTACATAAAGTAATTTTTGTTTTAAAAAACCTTCTATAATTAACTTTTTTCCTGTTAGATTACTCCCAGCTAAATTACAACCACAAGAAACAGGTGTTTTAACAACTCTCTGGGACATAATCTTTACTTTAACTACGACCTTAGCTATCTGTTCTATATCAGGTTTTTGTTGTGGGATAGTTAAAGTTTCAGGAATAGACATTTGAGTCCAATAATCACCTTCTCCATCAAGTTCAGGAAAAGAATCTGCCACTCCAACTACTTCAACTAAATCATTCAGACTATTCATTTTCCCTCCTCCTATCCATCAATTAATCTATATGAATGAAAACTAAAAAAATTATATGTAAATAATGTTATAATTGTACTTATTATCATTTATCTAAAATAAAAAGCAGGGAGTTACCCTGCTTTAAAAATCTAATTCTCAAATATATCTATCTTAGCAACTAAAACCTTAAATAAATATCTGTTATCAAGAGGTTCCAACTGAAAATGTTCTTTACTAATACAGACACAAATCGGAGTACCTCCTGGAGGACCTCCTGGCCATTCAATTAAAGTATCAAAAGGAGCTTTAAAATGTGCTGCATGGACTGGCTGATCTCCTGCTTCTGTTTCTCCAACATATTTAACATATATTTGAGCCTCCCCCATTACAATTACTTTTTGTAACTGCTGTGGTGGATCTCCTACAGTAATATTAGTATCAATAATTTCAGTTTTGGTAATTTCAAATTCTACAAAATAATCCAAAATAGATTCTAATGACGGCTTTTGGTCTGGAATAATAAGAGTACTGTCAATCGTTATTTCTTTAGAAATATCAGGAGGTCCAGTACATGAGTTTTGTCGACAATCCATTTCTTATCCCTCCCTTCACTCTTATTTTCATTATTAATTAAGTTCACTGTTTAGGCTCTAACCAAATCATTAGAACCACTGTTCTATTTATAGTACGTTCATCAATCTGTTCAATCTGTAAATCTTCAACACAAACATGGACTAGATAATCATCTAGGCTAAAATCACGAGGTAGGAGACGTTCTTCACCATTCACTTCACGCAATATCAACCCTTGAAATGGAAAAGAACAATGAAAAAAGTGTACTCGCTGATCTGGTGTCTTAGCAGAATACTCTATTCCTAAATTAAATAATCCAGCTACTACAACTTTTTTCCCTCTTACTTCTCGATTATCAATTACTTCTGTTGAATTTATAGTTTGTGCTTTACGAATTTCAATACTATGATGTATATCAAAGATTTTTTCTTTATCTGGTTTAGTATCTGGAATCGTACATTGGCCCTCTAAAACAATTTGATTAGAATAAGCTACAGTATCATTAGGAGCTGGACACTTTTCATCACCTTTTTTTTGCATCTCTTCCTTACTACAAAAAGGACCATTACTCATTAATTTTTCCCTCCTTTCAAATAACATTTTAAGTCATGTGTCATGAGAGAATAGTTTTTATTACGAATAACATTAAAATCTTTGATCTAGCTCATGACACACAACTCACAGTTTGATATAAAGTATACTTTATATCAATTAATTTTCTGTCCGAACTCCAACAAGAAAGACAATCGCTTTTTTAATAGTTCTAGCATCTATTTGATGATATTGAACATGTTCTAAAATAACTACTGGATATAAAGAAATACAGGCACCTAAGTTAATTCCTTTAATCAAACTACTAAATGGTATAGTAAAGTGAGCAGAATGGACTGGTTGACTATCATCTGCTACATCTGCTACATAAGATATCTCAATTTTAACTCTTCCTCTTACCTTAACCTTAAGTTCTGCAAAAGTTTCAAAAGGAAATACTTCTTCAACTTCAATTTCTACATCAAAATCTACAATTTGCTCAATATCAGGCTTTTCTTCAGGTAGCTTAAGATCACCATTAACTAACTCTTCTACAAAATTATCTGGTATATTATCAACAATATAAGTGTTAGTAGTTTCAGCAATGTTACCAGCACAATCAAATGCTATTGCTGTTACTTCATGAGGGCCTTCAAGGTATTCAGTAGTATCCCAATCAAAGAAGAAAGAAGTTTCTGTTTCAGGTACTACTGATTTTGTTGTTACTAAATTACCATCAATATACAACTCTACTCGATCTAAACATTCGTTGTCTTCTGCAGTAATTTCTAGCAATGTTTCTCCTTCTATCGTTGATTCATCTGGTGGATCTACTATTTCTACTTCTGATGGTAAATTATCTACAATAAAAGTACTAGTAGTTTCTGCTGTATTACCAGCACAATCAGTTGCAACTGCTCTAACTTGATGTGAACCATTAGAGAAAGCAAGAGTATTCCAATTGAAGGTAAAATCTAACTCAGTTCCTCCTGGCGGATCTACTATTTCTGTCCGTACTAAATTACCATCTATAAATAATTCTACTCGGTCTAAGCATTCATTATCTGAACCTGATACATCTATTGGAATAGTCCCTGTCACAAAAGAACCATCTGGGGGATTATCTATACTTACTTCCGGCAGTTCATTATCTACAATTAACTGAATCTCATCTGTCACTTCATTACCAGCACAATCAACGGCCACTGCTTTTATATTATGCGGACCATCATCTTCAATTGTTGTATTCCAATCAAAAGTAAAAGTCGTTCCTGTTCCAGGAGCTACTAATTGAGTAAATACTAAATCACCATCTATATATAATTCTACTCGGTCTAAGCATTCATTATCTGTGCTTGATACCTCTATTGGAGTTATATCATTAACTATTGAGCCATCTGGTGGACTATCTATATTTACTACTGGAGGTTCATTATCTACAATTAACTGAATTTGGTCTGTCGCTTCATTACCTGCACAATCTATTGCTACTGTTTCTATAGTATGTGGTCCATTGGCTACAGCTGTTGTATCCCAATCAAAGATAAAGTTGGTTTCTGTTCCAGGAGCTACTGATTGAGTAAATACTAAATCACCATCTATATATAATTCTACTCGGTCTAAGCATTCATTATCTGTGCTTGATACCTCTATTGGAGTTATATCATTAACTATTGAGCCATCTGGTGGACTATCTATATTTACTATTGGAAGTGTATTATCT
Organism: Halanaerobaculum tunisiense; assembly: GCF_054657635.1. NCBI lineage: Bacteria > Bacillati > Bacillota > Clostridia > Halanaerobiales > Halobacteroidaceae > Halanaerobaculum > Halanaerobaculum tunisiense. The sequence continues at coordinate 40,799 of NZ_BAAHYI010000016.1, read as the reverse complement.
ACTATATATTGATTAACATCATCAGTTTGATCACCAGCACAATCAATTGCTCTTGCCAATACTATATGCTCACCATCACTGAGTGTTGTAGTATCCCAATCAAAAGTGAAATTTATTTCATTAGCATCAGGATCATCATCTCCCGAACCATTGTCTACTACTGTCTCTACCAATGTTCCATCTATAAATAATTCTACTCGGTCTAAACATTCATCATCTGAAGCTGTTACTTCTATTGGTACTGTTCCACTTACTAATGAGCCACTAGGTGGTGTTTTATCTACAGATGGTGGTGTGTTTGCCTCAAGGGTAGCAGGATTTGGAGAAACATAAACACCACTAGTACCTGAAGTCATACTAAATTTAGTAGTAAGTGTGTACCAACCACCAACAAAAATACCATTACTAAGTGATTGGGTTTCCCCTGTAAAAAGCCCAGTACCTGGATCAAAGTTTGTAGGGGCACCTGTCGTTAACCAATAACCAGTAAAAAAACCTCCACCATCAAAATTACTACCACCATTAATTAATGCGCCCTGACCATCATCAAAGCGAGGACCTTGGGGATATGGTGGAGCTGGGGTAGTACCACCACCGGATGCATTTATATCACCTGCAACATTAATAAAGTTACCAGGTTCCAAATCTCCCTGAGGAACAATTGCACCACCACTCTGTGGTTTTACTTGTCCTTGGTAGCCATTAGTCAGATCACCATCTGTATCCCAGCGAAGAATAAAAACATCTCCAGCATCACCGGTAATATTAATCTTACTAGAGAAATTAAGTCCTGAAGTAACATTGATAACGAAAACTTCGTCAGTTCCATTTTGAGTATTCAAACCATCTAGTGAGGTAGAAGAAACATTTTCAAAGCCAGCTGTAACACTAAGAGCATTAATCTGCTGAAAGGAACTAATAAGATCATCTTCTAAATTACTAATAAGTGTATTTTGATTAGTTGCTGCTGAAGCTTGAAGAAGATTCTGATCAACAATCTGTTGCCAAGCTCCTAAAGTATTATCATTAGTAGAAATCGTTCCAGCATAAGGAACATCCCCTGAAGTACGCTCATCAGCTTGAATACCATCAACTGCTACATCACCAACATATCCTTTAGTAGCTCCTTGCCAGTTTGCATCTTGATTAGCATCAGCAAAGAAGAACAAGTAATTAGTTAAATTCCCTAAGTCAACACCTCCAATTACTGCCATTGATCTTCACCCCCTTCCTTATATACTAACATTTCATTTTCCATTTTATTGCCTCCTTTCCTAAAACTTATTATAATATATTCCTAAATGTTTACATTTGTGTCATTTATTAATTATGATTTATATCAAATAATAAAAGATCTCCCTTAACGGGAGATCTAAATGGATAATAATTCCTTAGTAACAATAACAATTTGTTGGAACAGCATGTAAAAATAAAGTAACATTTTTAAATACTTCTCTTTTATCATTCATCTTCACAAATACATCTTCAATATAAGGATCTATTCTAAATTTAGCATGTTTGTTCATATCTGATGGAATAATAATAAAAGTAGAAAATGACTTTTGAAAATGAGCTACATGCATAGACTGCTCTGCTACATCAGCTACATAAAATAATTTCTGTTTAATCTTTCCTTCTATAATAAGCTTTTTTCCTGTTAGTTTTTGGCCCCCTAAATTATAACCATAAGAAGTAGGGGTTTTTACCACCCGTTGTGAGATGATCTCCACCTCTACTGCTACCTTAGCTATTTGTTCAATATTTGGTTTTTGTTCAGGAATAAAAACAATTTCTGGTACGGATAATTGTGTCCAGAAATCACACTCTCCATCGAGTTTAGGAAATGATTCGGCTACCCCAACTATTTCTACCATATCATTATCATTAAATGTACTCATTGGACACCTCCTATTTATTTAATATATACGCTATAAACCATAAAAAAATCAATTAAATCAACCACTCTTATCCTAATTAATTATTTTTATTAATTTATATTATAATAGCTTAATATAGATTAATTGAATAATAGGTTAAAGGAGGTGTCTAAAATGGAAAATAAATCATACGAGTTAGTTACTGTTGCAGAAGACTTTGGTTCTCTTCCACATAATGTTACATATAAAAACTTTACTGCACAAGAAAAACTTATTATCTCTAAAACTAAACCTGATATTCAACAACTAGTTAAAATTATTATTCAACCAGAAATTTCTTCTTATGAGATCATCTCTACAATTCAAGGTTCACAACTAGTAATCCAAGGAAATATTACTGAAAAAATATTTTATGTAGCTGATAAACCAGAACAAGCAATCCATTGTTCCGAGTTTTCTTTTTCCTTTGCTAATTATATTAAGTTACCCCAAAACCCAAAAATAAAAAGAGTTAAAGTCACAAGTGAAGATGCTATAATTCAACTTATAAATAAAAGAAAAATCAACCAATGGATTCTTCTCATTTTTTGTCTAATTCCTGCCCTTCCCCAATACTGAAAATAATTTAAGCGAGAGGATATTGAAATATCCCCTCGCCATTTTAAAGATAATTTTATTCTATTATCCAATTACTTCAAATATTTCAGAATCACCAGGATCTAAACTAGGAATAGTAGCAATAGGACCTAATACAGAATCAACTACTTCAATATTTGTCAATTGCGTTCCACCAATATTAGTTACAATATATCTAAATACTGGATCTTCACCTGGCGGTAAAGTTGGCCCTGATGGTGTATCAGCATCTACAAATGTTACACCACCATCAACTGAAACTTGTTTCTCAATATCAATAGCTGGATTTGATTCACCAAAATAGTTAGCAGGATCGCTATCTGTGACTGTATCTCCACCTGGAGTTGTTCCTTCGGCTGTAGCAATATTAGTTTGTTGACCTGCAGCCCAAGGTTGCGTCACAGTTAATGTTGTACTCTCCCCAGGGTCAAGTTCATTAACAGTAACACCAATATTACCAAAAGTATCATCAGTTACTGTAATATTTGTCAAAGTTTCTGTTCCATTATTAGTTACAATATATCTAAATTGTGGATCAGTCCCCTGAGGTATAAATGGCCCTGTAGGTGTATCAGCATCTACAAATGTTGCTCCTCCATCAGCTGAAACTTGCTTCTCAATATCTATTGCAGCAGTTGTTCCAAAATAATTAGCTGGATCAGTATCTGTAACGGTAACTCCACCTGGAGTTGTTCCTTCAACATCAGCTGTATTAGTTTGTTGACCTGCAGCCCACGTACCAGTCACTTCTACTTCAAATGATTCTCCAGGAGCTAGTGAAGTTTGGGGAATGGTTATAGAACCTAAATCACTATCAGTTAGTGTTATATTATCTAAAGTTTCATTACCATTATTTGTTACTACATATCTAAATACCGGATCTGTTCCCTGAACTATATTAGGTCCGGGTGGTGTATCAGCATCAACGAATGTTGCACCACCATCAGCTGAAACTAATTTTTCAACATCAATTGAAGGTGCCTGTAGGGTTTCAGGATTTGGTGATACATAGACACCACTGGTACCTGAAGTCATACTGAATTGAGTGGTAATTGTATACCAGCCACCAACGAAGATTCCATTACTAAGTGACGAAGTTTCTCCGAAAAATAAACCACTTCCTGCATCAAAATTATCAGGGCTTCCAGTAGTTAACCAGTAACCAGTAAAGAAACCACCACCACTGAAGTCCTCACCACCATTAATTAATGCCCCTTGACCATCATCAAAGCGAGGTCCTTGGGGATATGGTGGAGCTGGGGTAGTACCACCACCAGATGCATTTATATCACCGGCAACATTGATGAAATTACCAGGTTCTAAATCTCCCTGAGGAACAATTGCACCACCACTCTGTGGTTTTACTTGTCCTTGGTAACCATTAGTTGGATCTCCATCTGTATCCCAGCGAAGAATAAATACATCTCCAGCATCACCAGTAATATTAATCTTACTAGAAAAGTTAAGTCCTGAAGTAATATTAATGACAAAAGTTTCAGCAATACCATTTGTAGTATCTACTCCATCCAAGTCAGTAGCTGAAACAGGAGCTGTTACACCTGGTGGTAAATTAACAGATTCAGCATTTATCTGTTGAAAAGCACTAATAAGATCAGCTTCTAAATTATTAATAAGTGTGTTTTGATTAGTTGCTGCTGAAGCTTGAAGAGGATTTTGATCAACAATCTGTTGCCAAGCATCCAAAGTACTATCATTAGTAGAAATTGTTCCAGCATAAGGAACATCTCCTGAAGTACGCTCATCGGCTTGAATACCATCAACTGCTACATCACCGACATACCCTTTAGTAGCTCCTTGCCAGTTTGCATCTTGATTAGCATCAGCAAAAAAGAATAAGTTATCAGTTAAATTACCTAGATCAATACCTCCAATTGTAGTCATGAGTTATTCACCTCCTGTGTTGTTGTTTCTGTATTAAAAAATGCATCATCAGAATCTGTAACAGTCGTATCATCAAATACAGCAGTAACTGTACCTGTGTTAGCTTGCACATCAACTGGTGGTATAGGTTCTAAAGAATCTAAAATATCTTCTAACTTAAATTGTAATAACATTTGTTTCTTAACTGTTGTCTTTAAGGTATCATCTACTGAATCCTGTAAATCCAGTACTTCTTGAACAGTAAGATCATTGTTAAGAAGACCAGTAACAATTGCTTGAAGCTTTTCTCCTTCTGCATTCTCAACATGGGCCAATGCTGTTTCTTCTAGAGCAATTGATTCTAAAAGATCGACTAAAGATTGATCTTGATCAACGTCTGGTATTGTTGGTTCAGACATTAAAAATTATCCTCCTTTCTTAAAATAATAATTAAGATTAAAGTTTTAATTTTTTAACTTTAATCTTTCTAGTTTATAATATTAAGTTATTACAAAAATGTTAATAATTTTTAATTAAAACTGTGATTACTAAAAAAAAAGAACAGAAGAGTCTTTTTACTCTCCTGTTCTGATTTAATATTTTAATCGATCTTTATTATAAATTTTCTAGATCTTCTTTAAAATCTAAAACATCTTCTAATTTAAATTGCAATAACATTTGTTTTTTAACTGTTGTCTTTAAGGTATCATCTACTGAATCTTGTAAGTCTAATATTTCTTCTACACTAAGATTAGGAAAATCAGCAACAATTGCTTGAATCTTTTCTGCTTCTGCATTCTCAACATGCGCTAATGCAGTCTCCTCTAAAGCAATTGATTCTAATAAATCTGTTAGTGATTCTTCTTGAGTAACATCAGGTATTTGTGGCGTGCTCACTAATAGTCACCTTCCTTTAAATAATAATAATTAAGATTAAAGTTTTAATTTTTTAACTTTAATCTTTCTAGTTTATAATATTAAGTTATTACAAAAATGTTAATAATTTTTATTAAAACTATAATTACTCAAAAAAACAGGAGAAATTTTTCTCCCCTGTTCTAATTTAATCTTTCAATTAATCTCTATTATAAATTTTCTAGGTCTTCTTTGGAATCTAAAACATCTTCTAATTTAAATTGCAATAACATTTGCTTTTTAACTGTTGTCTTTAAAGTATCATCTACTGAATCCTGTAAGTCCAGTATCTGTTGCACAGTAAGATTATCAAAATCACCAACAATTGCTTGAATCTTTTCTGCTTCTGCATTCTCAACATGTGCTAATGCAGTCTCTTCTAGAGCAATTGATTCTAAAAGATCTGTTAATGATTCTTCTTGAGTAACGTCAGGTATCTGCGGTGTACTCATTAATTGGTTACCTCCTTTCTTTTCTTTCAATATATAATATAACTGAATTAATCTATATGTGACAAAAAACTTATATTTTTTAAATAAACAACTAAACAATAAAACCTCCATTCTGAAGAATGGAGGTAAGTATACACTTATCTAGCAATCATCTATTTCTAAATCTTCTTTGAAATCTAAAACTTCTTCTAATTTAAATTGCAATAACATTTGCTTTTTAACTGTTGTCTTTAATGTATCTTCCACTGAATCCTGCAAATCCAGTATTTCTTGATGAGTAAAATCATCAAAAGAATCGACAATTGCTTGAATCTTTTCTCCTTCTGCATTAACAACATGTGCTAATGCAGTTTCCTCTAAAGCAATTGACTCTAATAAATCTGTTAGTGACTGTTCTTGGTCTACCCCTTCTGGTATATCTGGCGTACTCACCACTATCAACCCCTTTTAAATAGATTTTTCATCACTTTATCAGTCTTCTAATACATCCTACGGAAAGATAAGTCTATATATTACATAAATTAAATTACAATTATATCAATTATTGTTAAATGATATAAAATGTTTAATTAACTATAATCATCCTTCGTTTCTAATTTAGCATCTAAAACATCTTCAAGTTTGAACTGTAATAACATTTCTTTCTTAATTACAGTCTTCATTACTTTAGACATGTTTTTTTGAAAATCAATTATTTCGTCTGGAGTAATATTACAATCAGCTATAATCCGCTGTGTCTTTTCAGCTTCAGCATTTATAAAGTTAGCTAAGGCTGTTTCTTCTAATGCAATAGACTCTAATAAATCTACTAGTGCTTCATCTCGATCTCTTGTGGGGATCTCTGGCCTTGACATTTCTATCACTCCTTATTAACTTTAAAGCATTTTTTTAATCTCCTCTAATTCATATTCTAAAGAATCTTTGATTCTAGTCCCATTCTTTATAATTAAAGTAACACTTTTTTGTAATCTATTTAATTTCCCTTGAGGGAAATTATATTCATCAGTTAATTTTTTTAATCTATTAGTTTCAGTTTCAATCAAATTATCTACAACTGTTTCTAACAAGATAATTCCATCTACTATATCTATTACTGTCTCCCTACGAAAATCAGATAATCCTTCAGCACTTATTTCATCTTCTACTAAAATTTTTTCCAACCTAAATTGTAATAACATCTGTATTTTCATACTATCTTTAATAATAGATGCTAAATCTTGTTCAAAAACTAATACTTCATTTATAGATAAAAGATCAATAGTCTTATTTATCTTTTCAGTTTCAATATTTAAAAAATGGGCCAACGCTTTCTTGTGGAACATAATAGATTCTAGAATATTATTTAATACTTCACCTTTATCTTTTTTGTCTGAATTTGGCCCTGACATTTCTAGTTCCCCCTTTATTCTATACTAAATATATGCAATATAGATTAGATCTATATTAGATAATCTAACTTCTTAAGAAAAAAATGAATTCTTTTGAATACATATCATAATAGAAGGGAGGTTAAATCAAATGAATGATTCCTTACAAAATGACAAATCATTTGAATTAGTTACTGTGGATGATAATCTAAAGTCACTGCCACCTAAAACAACTTATAAAGAATTTATAAAAGAGAAAACTATGGCTATGCCTAAAGAAAATACTACAATAAAAAAATTAGCTAAAATTCTTATTAATCCTAAAATCACCTCTTATAAAACAACCCACACTTCCCAAGGTCCTAAAGTTATCATTCAAGGCCGAATTATTGAAAAAATGTTCTATATAGCACAGAATAAAACACAAACTATTCAGACTGCTAAATTCAATTTTCCTTTTTATACCTTTATTACATTACCTGTTCAACTAAAACTTGGTGATATAAAAATCAAAGTAGAAGATACTATTGTCCAACTGATTAACAAACAAGAAATCAACCAATGCATTCTACTTTGTACCTGTGTTATACCTAAAAAATCCGATTTTTAATATAGGTGATAAAAGGAGAGGTAAAACCCCTCTCCTTTTATTCTTCGATTTCAGTATATGCTTTTTGCTGTTTATTAATTTTAAGCTCAGAATCTTGTTTACTAACTTGATCATTTTCATCTTCTAAATGATATTGATCATTATATTTTTGCTTCGTATTATTTGCTGAAACTCTAGTTTCTTCATTAGCCAAAGAGGAATTTTTCTTTATAATAGCCCCTATTGCTTCTATTTTGATTTGTATTACTTCTCCTTGCTTAATCAAACTAATAAAATCTGTATTTATATCAGATAAAACTCCTTCTACCTGACAACAATCCCCTCCAATCATCAAATTGATTATTATAAATTCTCCTGTTCTTTTCTTTAATATCTTTTTTATATCCTCTTGATGGTTACTATTTATCCTAATCCCTTCTAATTGTTCTTTTTCCTTAGCCTGCTTCATTTTATTAAGCTGTTTCTTTAAAAAACTAATTAACTGTTCTTCATTTTCTCCCATAGAATCATTTTGTTTTAATTCATCAATATTTTGCATTAAAAAATCAATTTCTTCTTCAGTTAAATTAGGATCATTACTAACCATCGGTAATTTTTTATTATTAGCTACCATAACTGCCTCCTCCTTCTTTTCTTAATCATAATAACAACTTGAATTTTCACTCTTAGTTCCATTAATCTTTCTTTTAACAGCTACAACAGCATCAAGTGCAATTTCTATTTTAACTCCATTATTAATTAAAACCAAAAAATCCTTTCCAACATTACATAACACTCCTTTATGTTTGCAACAATTGGCTCCTGATTTAATTAATACAACAATAAATTCCCCAGTTTGGTTCCTGATATTTTTTTGAAATGTAATTTGGTTATGATTCATTTTAGTACCTCCTTTTACAGCCTTTATTAAAACTTAATCTATTATTAATTAAAATATGACTTCATAATAAAAAACCTCCCTTAAGGGAGGTTTACTTAAAAATCAGTTGTATATTTAATTTCATACCTATTATTATCGGAATTAAATTTTAATTTGAATTCTTTCTCTCTTCTTAACCTAGCTTTTAATCGATTCTCTATCTTCTTCTTCTCTTTATTATTTACTTTATATCCCGCTTGTTTTAATTCTTCTATTATTTTGTCTAGCAAATCATCAATAGTATTCATCGTCTTATTATTGAGAAAAGTTAGTAAAATAGCATCAATTACATCATCTATTTCTGCTAAAATAGGAGTGCCCTGTCTAAAATAATCATCCAAACCAGGCTTTAATTTAACCAAGACTATAATTACACTAGATAACATACCTAACAGATTAAAAATAGTATCTAAACTCAACTGCCATTCCATAATAATCTCCTCCTCCTTCTTCTTCTTTTATCATATGCCTTGTAACATTTTTCTGTTAATTTTAAAAGTAACATAATTAATATAACTACATATTATATAACAAACAGAAAGGAGGGACAACTGATGAGTAAGAAATGTAAACCCAAAGGCAAATGTAAAGATAAAGAAACATGCGATTTCAAACAAGAATTATGTCTCGAATTAGAAATAGAAGTTGAAGCAGAATGTAAAGATCTTAAAATCACTTGTGAGCCCTGTGATGATTCCTAATATCACCACACTGAGTGTAGGTTAAACCTACACTCAATGTCATTAAAATTGGAGGAATTATTATGTCTAATAAGGTTACTAAAACTTTTAATTGTAAACGGAAATTGAAAGTTAATTCTTCTGAACCACTTGATTCAGAAGATATTTCGGTTCAAGTTGGCTCTGATGATCAATCTACATCTAATGCTAATAATTCTGAATCTAATCCATTAACTTTACCTATCCTGTGGGCCCACTTCCAAGCTTATGAACAAGATTTATTACCAGAAGGCAAAATAGCACCTTGGGAGCAAATAGAAGAAGACGATATATCGACCTCAGAACAAAAACTATGGTTACAATTCTTACAAAATATTGTTACTCCTAACCTAGCTAACTGGATTCATGATCCAGAGGAAGTACGCCACCGTAGTATTGCGACTTATAAGGAAATAAACTCCGATAATGTTGAAACTACTGATAAAGAAACAACAACATGTTCCCTAGAACAAATATTAACTCTTCAATTGAACTTAATGGTAGAAGCAGAAGTGAAGAATTTACATATTGGGAGGGATAATCATGTCTAATAAAGTGACTAAGACTTTTAATTGTAAACGCAGATTTAAAATTAACTCTTCTGAACCTCTTGACTCAGAAGATATCTCAGTTCAGGTTGGCTCTAACAAGCAAGCGAACCCTACTACTAATCCATCTGAGCAACCTAATGTCTTAGCTTTAGCTATTCTGTGGGCCAACTTCCAAGCCTGTCATCAGGAATTATTAAGCACAGATTCTACTCCCCCCTGGAATAAGATTAATAAGGGACGTTGGGGGGATTTCTTAAATCAATTAATTGCTGATAGTGATTGGAAAGAGTGGATTCATAATCCTCAACAAGTTAAAGAAAAAACACGTAAAGCTTATAATAATCTTAAATAAAAACTTTCTTTTTACTTATATCCTATATAACCTTTCCCTTCTATGGTATAATGATTTTAAATTGTTAAATAAACAAGGGAGGTTTTTATATGGAAGTCATTTATTATCTCTTACCAATAATAGCAGGTGCAGCAGTAACAATGCAAGTAGGACTAAATTCAAATTTAGGATCTATTGTTAATAATCCTCTTTTATCTTCTCTAGTTAGTTTTATAGTAGGATCTTTAGGATTAGGAATAATTTTAATTTTAAACATCATTAATGGAATTATAACTTTACCTTCACTACAAAATTGCCAACAAACTAATTGGTGGATGTGGCTAGGTGGTTTATTTGGAGCATTATATATATTCACAACAACATTCATATCTCCTAAAATTGGTTTTGCAAATATGTTCAGTTTAGTTATTGCAGGTCAAATGATACTAGCTATGCTTTTAGATCATTTTGGAATACTAAGAAATACAATACATACAATTAATCCATTAAGAATTCTAGGAATAATTTTACTTATAATTGGAGTTTATCTTATACAGGCTAATTAAAAATACCCCGGACCAACTACATTAGCCCGGGGTTAGATTATTTTAATTCGTCTACTAAATATTTTAAGTCTTGTAAGGTTGTAAAATATCTACTAAAGCATAACCACGATGGTTAAGTGCTCCATCATTAATTCCTTAAGTTGTTCCTGATTTCCTACAAAGCCTCGCGCTACAAAACTAGCTTCCATGGCTACAGCAAACTTAAGAGGATTAAAAGGTTGGAATTAACTTCTTATTCTACTCTCCCTTACATAAATAATTACAAAAGTCACTTAAGGAGTGAAAAAATGCTTTCTCCTAGTCTAGAAGATTATTTAGAAGAAATTTATCGCTTTACTAATCAAGACGGATTTGTCAGAACTACTGATGTAGCTGATAAACTAAATGTCTCTCTTCCTTCAGTCACTAAAGCAGTTAAAAAACTCACTGACAAAGGATATTTAAATTATCAACCTTATAAAAGCATCAAATTAACAAAAAAGGGAGCTGAATTAGGAAAGTTTTTAGTTACTAGAAATAAAACTCTACAAGAATTTGTTCAGATAATTGGTAGTGATTGTAATAAAGAACAAGAAGCTGAAGCTATGGAACATTACTTATCTCGAGAGACTGTTAGAGCTATCACCTCGCTAGTTGATTTTTTAAAACAAAGACCTCAATTACAACAAGAGTTAATTAAATTTAAGAAAAATAAAAAAGGAGGCAAACCTCCTTTCGAATCATAAAAATAAATTAATTCCTTGCGTAACTAAGAAACAAACTATAATTGCTACCACTGTAGGCATTATCGCAGCAAAAATAGTCCACTTAAGACTATTGGTCTCGCTTTTAATTGTTAACAGAGTAGTTGCACAGGGAAAATGGAGTAAAGAAAATAACATAGTTGCTAAAGCAGTTACCCAAGTCCAATTATTATTAACTAGTATTTCTTGCAGTGATTCAAGACCACCTGGTTCAATCATTGCTCCAGCTGACAGATAACTCATTAGCAAAATAGGCAGTACTATCTCATTAGCTGGTAGACCTAAAATAAAAGCTAATAGAATAAAACCATCTAAGCCGATTAAACTAGCAAAAGGATCTATCAAATTAGCAAAATAATTGATCATACTTACCCCGTTAATTGTATTATTAGCCAAAATCCAAACTACTGCTCCAGCTGGTGCTGCTACAATAACTGCTCTACTTAACACAAATAATGTTCTATCTAAAAAAGAACGGATTAAAATTTGACCTATTTGTGGTTTCCGATAAGGCGGTAATTCTAGAGTAAATGAAGAAGGAACTCCTTGTAAAACTGTCTGAGATAACAACCAAGATACTAATAAGGTTATAGTAATACCTACTAAAACTAACCCTACTACTACTGCAGTAGCAACAAAAGAATTATAGACTCCTCCTACGACTCCCCCCGTAAAAATTATAACTAACATAATTAAAGTAGGAAATCGACCATTACAAGGAACAAAATTATTAGTTAAAATAGCTATTAATTTTTCCCGCGGTGAATCAATAATTCTAGTTGCAATTACTCCTGCCGCATTACAACCAAATCCCATACTCATACTCAATGCTTGCTTACCATGAGCACCAGCCTTTTTAAAGAAATTATCCAAATTAAAGGCTACCCGCGGTAAATAACCTAAATCTTCTAATAAAGTAAATAAAGGAAAGAAAATAGCCATTGGCGGTAGCATAACTGAAACAACCCAGGCCATTGTGCGATAAACTCCTTTAACCAAAATCCCATGTAACCAACTTGGAGCTCCTAAGCTCATAACTAACTCACTCAACTGCCCTTCTATCCCAAATAAAAGATTAGCCAACATTTCCGAAGGGTAGTTGGCCCCTACAATAGTAATCCAAAATACCGCTCCTAACATCAACAACATAATTGGAAACCCAAACCACTTTGAAGTTAATAGCCTATCTATTTTTTCGCCCCAGGTTCTAGTTTCTTCTCTTGTTACTTTAACATTCTTAGTTGCTACTTCTTCTGCTTTAGTATAGATATCTTTTACCATTTGATCCCTTAAATTTTGATGTTGTTTTGTAGTAATTTGATTATTAATTGCTTTTAGTTTTCGCTTAACCTCTGAGTACTTCATTAGACTGCACCTCACTTTCTAATTGATCAATCTTTTCTCCGCCTAAAGGTTTAAAATAATAATCATTTAGTGATTCCAAAACAGTTTCATCCCCTTCTAATAACCTTAGAGCTAACCAACGCAAATTAATTTCAAACTCTAGGTCCTCCCAAATTGCTTTTAATTCTGCTACTAATTGATCAACTTTTTCTTCAATTTTAGGCGAATATTCAATAACCCTAGGAGTAACTTTAAGCTTATCATTAATAATTTCATCTACTGTATTTTTGATTTCTTTAAAACCAATCTCATCTATTGCTACCGTAGGTATCACTGGAATTTGTAATTCCTCTTTTAAGCCTTTAATATCCACTTTAATATCTTTTCGCTCGGCTTCATCCATTAAATTCAAACAAAGAACTACATTATCTGTTAACTCCATAACCTGCAAGACTAAATTAAGATTTCTTTCTAAATTCGTAGCATCAACTACTACAATAGTAACATCTGGTTGAGCAAAACAAATAAAATCACGAGCTACCTTTTCCTCACTAGAATTAGTTAATAAAGAATAAGTACCTGGTAAATCAACCAAAGTGTACTCTTGATTATTATAATTATAGTATCCTTTAGCTTGAGTTACTGTCTTACCTGGCCAATTGCCAGTATGTTGCTTTAAACCTGTTAACCCATTAAAAACTGTACTTTTACCAGTATTGGGATTTCCACACAGAGCAACTATTGGATTATTCTTTTCTAATTCCAAATTAAATGATTTTCTTAATAACTTTAAACCACTTGCATCAGATGTTAATCCCATTAACTTACCTCCTTTCTATTTGTTAATCTTTCTACTTCAATTAAATCAGTTTCTTCACTTCTTAAGGCCAGTGTAGTACCTCTAATTATAAAAGCAGTTGGATCACCAGAAGGACTTCTTCTTTTAGCACTAACTATTGTGCCTGGAATCAATCCTAAATCTAATAATCTTCTTCTCTTAATTCCAGTTGCTTTTAATTTAATAATTTTCCCTTGGTCACCAATTGGTAAATCAGTTAAAAACAAAATTAGCACCTCCTAACCTAGAATGTTAACTTAAATTAAATATTTTAGCCTAAGTTAAAAATATTAACTTAGGCTAACTTTAATTAATTCAGTATATAATATGTTTTTTAGTTAAAAATGTGATAAACTATGGTATTAAAATAATAATAGCAAGCCATCATCAATGATGGCTTGCTACTTCTCTATCTTTATTCCTCATTAATATCTAATTTTTACAAATGGCTTCAAATCTTAAATTTGAATAATAATTTACATATTTTCTCTATAACACTAATTAAAGACCTAATAATTATCAAAAAGCCATCCTACTACAAATGTAGAATGGCTCTATTTTATATAAACTTAAAACTACTATAAATCTAAATCAATATCTAAGTCTTTTTTCGCTAACTCCTCTTTTAATTCATTTGTAATAGCCGTCAATTCTTCCTCACTCTTAGAAGTTGGCCCTTCTATATCATCTAGCTCGGCTAATAAATCACTTAAACCACTTTCCTTGACAAACTCATTAAAGGCTTCTTGATCAGTCAAATAAAGATTAAAAACCGACTCCAAAAATTCTTTCTTTTCTGCAGATAATTCATCAGCCCCTAAATCACTGATTGCTTCCTGGTCAACTCCTAATACATCAGCTATATCCTCCAGATCAAATTTATCATCAGCCATTTTACCCCTCCTTAAAGCATCAGTTTATACTTATGTCTTAGAGCTACCAAAGTTTCGTGGAAAAATATTCAAATATAATGAATGTGATCTCCATTAGAGACATAATCATTACTAAGAATAACACTTAAGGATAAGGAGGATAAAAAATGAAGCTAACAGACTTTTTAAATACAATCTCTGATCGACAACTAAACAATCTAGCTCAGAGACATAGAATCTGTTATGAGGATGACTTCTCTCATCTATGGGCTACAAATAAATTAAAAGAAAAGTTACTTAGTAAATCCTATCTAGAAAAACTAATCAATAAGCAACTAAGTACTAAAGAAACTAACCTGCTTAAACAATTAATTACTACTGAATTTATTGCTAAGAAAAAAACAACTACCCAAGAATACCACAGATTAAAAAAATTAGGCCTGATCTACGAAAAAGATAACTTTTATTATTTACCTGAAGATATCAAAGAAGTTCTGACAAATAATCTTAAAAATAATAATCCTACTGATAATTGCACAGTAAATAATCAAGAACCAACTTCTACATTAAGAACTACTCCTGATCTACAACCCTATCCCCAAACTAGTACTCAAATTACAGTCAATCGGCCAGCCGACTTAACCTTTTATCATTATCTGCTGCTAACTTTAAACCAAATCAAAACAAATGCTACACAACAACAACTAATATCTTATCTATCCCCTATTAATTTTACCTCTTTTTCAACTGCTGAATTGCTAGACTACTTACTCCAATACAGTCAAACTAACAAGCTAATAACTACTAATTGGCAACTAACCTCTAACTTTACAGACTGGTTAGAAACAGATTACTCCTATAAAATCTTACACGGAATAGACTCTCTTTTTCCCCAGTCTAAAGATACTCTACGCCAGATTATTGCTGTCTTAAGTCACCAAGCTGTAGCTTCTGAATTAGACTTTGATTTTATTACAAATAATCTCCAGCTTAATAACCTAAATACTAAACAACAAAATCTATTACAATTATTAGACAGCTTCAATTTTTCAACCACTAAGTTAACTCTAACTGCTAGGGCCAGCATTGCCTTTAGCAACCACCAACAGTTAAATCACCAACCACCACAAATCAACCAAGAAGAAATTATAGTTGATAATTCAACCTCTCTATCAGCCTTCTGGGAGATTTGTCAGTCAGCCCAACTAGTAGCAGTCGATAACCAGCTTGTCTTTAAAAGTCAATCTCCGCTTAAGAAGTTTAGATAAAACAGGCAGTAGTTGAATTTTCAACTACTGCTTAGTCATCTTTAATGAAATTTTAGATCTAAAGCTTTAAAGTTTAAAGAATTAATCCTCGATCATCATAATTATGTAATCCAATTCTTGTTTCAATATTATCTCCGATATTCGGAGTAAAAGCATCGCGCTCACTTAACTATAAAACTACTACAGCCTTCTAACTAAGTCAATTCTTTCAGACCGACTAAATCTTTAATAATAATTCTTTGCCGAGCCACCGCAACTAAATCTTCTGCTTTAAATTCACTTAAAATCCTAGAAACTGTCTCTCGAGAAGATCCAATCAAACTAGCTAAATCCTGTTGAGTTAAAGAAAGATTAATCTGTAATTTATTATATTTATCAGCACCGTGCTCTTTTGCTAAATACACTAAAATACCTGCTGTTCTACTTTTAGTATTCTTTAAACCTAAATTACGAACTCTCTTTTGAGCTCTTCTTAAACGTTTACTCATCACCCTTAAAATCTTAATCGTAATTTCAGGATAATCCTTCATTAATTTTTCCATATCCTCTTTACTGATAACCTCAACCTCTGTCTCTTCACTAGCCACTGCTGTAGCAGGATATTTACCTTCATCAAATAATACAACTTCAGCAAACATATCGCCTGATTGTAAAATATTCAAAATCTGTTCTTTACCATTCTCTATCATTTTAGTCAACTTTACTTTCCCAGATTTAACAAAAAATAACCCTTCCCCTGCTTCTCCTTCAAAAAAGATAAACTCACCTGCCTGATAATGTTGAGTGTACATGATCTCTTTTATCTTATCCAGTTCCTGGTCTGTCAAAGCTGCAAAATAAGAGTTCTGTTTTAATAACCGATCCTCCATCAGTAACACCTCACTAAATTTAATCAATAATATCTATTATTTCCGGTTCAAAACTTTCTTTGCCACCTACTATTTTAATCACTCCTACCGCAAGTAAAGCCAATATTAATGAACCACCAATTCCAGATTCTATAATCCAGTCCCCAAGAAAATAACCAGCAACAATACTAACTAAAGGAAATAAATAGACTAATAAAGCTGCTGAAACTAAATTCATTCCCTCCATCTCTAATTCTACCTTCTGGCCTACTGTAGCTTCTACTTTATTATCGACTTCTACTACTAATTCATCTGTTTCGTGACTTTCAGCCATATTACAGTCTTTCTTACAATTACTACAAGCTGAGTGACGTTGAATCTTAATTATCGCTTTATTTGCTGTACAATCTATAACTTCTCCTATTTCTTTCATTCTAGATCCCCCCAATTTATCTTTTAGAGATACCCAAAGAATACCAAACTGAAAACTATTAGTCAAATAATACCTCCAAAAACTAAAATCAGCCCCACCTGCTAGGCAGAGCTGATAAAAAGATAAATAGTTTACTCTTCTGTCATCATTGTTTCTAAGTCTTCTTCTACAGTAGTATTTGGTTTAATATTAAATTCTTCTACTAATACATCTAGTACATTTTCAGATACAAAAGCTGGTAGACTAGGACCTAAATGAATATTCTTAACGCCTAAAGAAAGTAAAGCTAATAAAACTAAAACAGCCTTCTGTTCATACCAAGCAATATTATAGGAAATAGGTAACTCATTAATATCATCTACATCAAAAGCTGCAGCTAACTTTTGAGCAATTACAACTAACGAATATGAGTCATTACACTGTCCAGCATCTAAGACTCTCGGAATCCCACCAATATCACCTAGATCTAACTTATTATACCGATACTTAGCACAACCTGCTGTTAGGATTACTGTATCCTCTGGTAAAGACTTAGCAAATTCAGTATAGTAATCTCGATCGGTATGGCGTCCATCACAACCTCCCATTACAAAAAAGCGACTAATATCCCCTGCTTTAACTGCTTCCACAACTTTATCTGCTACTTCTGATACAGCTTGATGAGCAAAACCGCCCATCACACTACCTGATTCTAATTCTTCAGGTGCATCACATTTCTTAGCATCTTCGATGATAGTAGAAAAGTCTTTTGCTACTCCTTCTTTCCGATCTGGAATATGATCTATACCAGCAAAACCAACTACTCCAGTTGTATAAATTCGATCCTTATAGGAATCTTTCGGTGGTACAATACAGTTAGTAGTCATTAAGATAGGACCGTTAAATTTCTCAAATTCTTCTTTCTGGCGCCACCAAGATCCACCATAATTTCCTACAAAGTGATCATACTTTTTGAAAGCAGGATAGGAATGAGCTGGTAGCATCTCACCATGGGTATAAACATCCACTCCTGTACCTTCTGTTTGGTCTAATAATTCTTCTAAATCCTTCAGATCATGTCCACTAACTAAGATTGCTGGATTATCTCTAACTCCTAGTTCTACTTCAGTTGGTTCTGGGTTTCCATAAGCTGCAGTGTTAGCCTGATCAAGTAAAGCCATAGTATCTACTCCAACTTCACCACACTCTAAGACTAACCCGACTAAATCATCAACAGATAAGCTATCATCAGTAGTAGCTGCTAAAGCTTTCTTCATAAAGGAGAAGATATCATCTTTCTTTTCTCCTAGTACATAAGCATGATCAGCATAAGCAGCCATTCCTTTAACCCCATAGATTAATAATTCTCGTAAGGAATTTATATCTTCATTTTCTGTTGTCTTAACTCCTACTTCCTCAGCTTTATTATATATTTCCTCTTCATTAGCTGGTTGCCAAGTAGCTACTTCTGATAAATCAGTCACTGCTTCCTGATCAACAGCTGCTATTCTATCTTTAAGCGCTTCCTTTTTACTCAACCCTTCTTTCACTCGAGTAATGATGTCTTCTTCAGAAAAATTCGCATTGGTAATCGTAGTGAATAAACTCTCCATTATAAATTCATCTACTTCTTCTGTATCCAAATCTAATTCTTCAGCTTGCATTCCATAGACAGCAAGCCCTTTCAGTACATAAATTAATAAATCCTGTGTATTAGCAACTGTTTCTGTCTTTCCACAAACCCCTTGTACAGTACAACCTTGACCAGCAGCTGTTTCTTGACATTGATAACATAACATCGACATAATTATTAGCCTCCTAGATTAAACTTATTTATTAGCTACAACAACTAACGGAAAAGAAGTTACAGAATCATAATCACTACGATCAAAACCACCATAAAAATTAAGCTCTGTAAATCCTGCCTCCGCTAGTGCCTCTCTTAATTCTTCTGCTTGTAACGGATAAAGTAAGACTGAATTAAAAAATTCTCCTTCTGGAGTCTCTAAATTAGTTATAAAATCAACCTTACCTTCTTTAAATTCATAATCTCTAGTTAATTTAACTCCTGCTTCTTGATTATTGATTGTCGGTAATTTAGTCACTTTATTAGCTACTATTCGATTATAATTTACAATCTGTAAAACTAACTTTCCTTCAGTGACTAAAAGTTTATAAAATTTATTTAGTACTTTCTTAATCTCTTCTATCCCTTCAAGATGAACTAATGAATTACCAATACAACTAATCAAAGCAAAATTTCGAGCTTCATATGTTTGGTCAACTTCTCTCATATCTGCTACCTTAAAATCAACAGTTACCTCTTCAGAAGTAAATTTTTGTTTGGCCTCTGTAATCATAGCCTGACTTAAATCAATTCCTGTTACTTGATAACCAGCTTCAGCCAAAGCTACAGCATAAGTTCCTGTCCCTGTAGCTACATCCAAAACCTTTCCTGATTCTGGCAAGCAACTAGACAACAAATTATACTTAACTTCCTTAAAAGGAAAGATAGCATCATAATACTGACTAAATTGTTGATAGAATTCCATTTTAATCCTCCTAGCCCTCTAACTGAATACAAGATACAGGACAATTATTAACATAAGCTTCACAAGCAATCCACTGTTCTTCATCTACTACTGGAGGGTCATTCCTATCGCCTCCTCAATCAATAATTATTAACTCTTACTAAAATAATACCATACAACAAAGAAATTTCCTGTGACTTACATCACATTGACCTTATTTTTCACCTTCTTTATTAATAATTAGGCTGAGACCACTAAATAGTCCCAGCCTAAATGATAACTATTGATTATATTCTGTACCTCCTCTACCAGCTTCATACTTATCTCGAGGAACAAAAGTTTTACAACAACTTTGTGCGCAATCACTAACTGGAGATAACCCCTTTTCTTCTATAATTTGATTAGTCTCTTCTACATCCTGTTCATTAGGCAATTCCTGCGCAAAATCATCACTAACTACCAATAATTTATCCGCTACACAAAGATTAGGCTCTTCCCACCATTGACAATTATTAACTGTACAGTGTACATGAGATTTTTGGGACATTATATCCTCCTTAATCCTCTTTATCTTCTATTTTTTCTCTAAATTTATCTACTGATACATTATTAATATTAACATTAACTGAATTTTTTCCTAATATCACTTCAATACTTATCTCCTGAAAATACTTTCTTTACACTCTGGCATTTAAGATTTAACTTAGTAAACTCATGTATATTTCAATTAATTAATCCACAGTATAAAATAGAGACAAGATAATAAAGGAGGACTTAAAATGGCAGACGCAATACCAGGTATTGAAGAATTAACTGATGGAGATGTTAGTGTTCATGAAACTGTACAAGAAATGTACGAAAAACTCCATGAAGATGGAATGAGTAATGTCTTTGATCGTTTTGATGCTCAAGAAAAAATTCGTTGTGGTTTCTGTAGTGATGGAGTTAGCTGCCAGCTATGTACTAATGGTCCTTGTCGAATTTCTGAAAAAGCTGGAGCAGAATTAGGAGACTGTGGAATAGATCCTGATGCTATGGCCATGCGAGATATGTTACTGAGAAATATCATGGGAACTAGTACATACACTCACCATGCCTATAATGCTTTTAGGACTCTCAAATCAACTGCTCAAGGTAAGACTCCTTTTGGAATTACAGACGAAGAAAAACTAAACTGGATGGCCGAAGCAGTAGGAATTGATACTAACCAACAAAAAGAACAAGTTGCTATCAAATTAGCTGACTTTTTAATGGATCAACTCAGTAGCAATTATGATGAACCACCAGAAATGGTGGAAATTTTTGCTCCCGAACCTAGAAAAAAAGTTTGGCAGGATTTAGCCATCTATCCTGCAGGAGTAATGCATGAAATCAAGGATGCTACTGCTAGCTGTTTAACTAATGTTGACGGCGACCATTTCTCTATGGCCCGTAAAGCTCTACGAGCAGGAATTGCTACTATTTACGGAGCACAACTAGGGTTAGAAATGGTGCAAGATATTCTTTTTGGAACTCCTCAGCCTCATGAAGCTGATACTGATATGGGTATCTTAGATCCAGATTATGTTAATATAGTCTTTAATGGTCACGAACCTTGGACTGGAGTAGCAACTATTTATGCTGCTCGTGACCCGAAAGTACAACAGAAAGCCAAAGAGGCGGGTGCTAAAGGTATCCGAGTAATTGGATCAATTGAAACCGGACAAGAACTACTCCAACGTTTTGAAATGGATGATGTCTTCCGTGGTTTAATTGGTAACTGGTTAGCAATTGAACCAGTTCTTGCCACTGGTGCAGTTGATATCTTTGCTATGGATGAAAACTGTTCCCCACCTAATTTAAAACCTTATGAAGAAGAATATCAAGCTACGTTAGTCTCCGTCAATGATTTAGTTAGAATCCCTGACGTTGATGAAAATTATGATTATAAACCAACGGAAGTAGGTAATGTTGCCCAGAAGCTAATTGACATGGGGATTGAAAACTTTACTCAGCGCCAAGAGAAAGTTACTCCTCATGTACCCGATAGAATTCAAACCGCAGTTACTGGATTCTCAACTGAATCAGTACTAGCAGCTCTAGGAGGAGAACTCGATCCTTTAGTAGATGTCATTAAATCAGGAAATATCAAGGGAGTTGTAGGATTAATTAACTGTACAACTCTAGCTAATGGTCCTCATGATTATATGACAGTTAACCTTGCTCAAGAATTAGTTAGTAGAGATATTCTAATAGTTAGTGGTGGATGTGGTAACCATGGTCTGGAAGTAGCAGGTTTAACAGCTCCAGATGCAGCTAAAAAGTACGCTGGAGATGGATTACAAGCAGTCTGTGACCAACTTACCATCCCTCCAGTTCTTAGCTTTGGTACTTGTACTGATACAGGAAGAATCTCAATGTTAGTGACTGAACTTGCTAATTTCTTAGATGTTGATACTGCTCAACTCCCCGTAGCTGTCACTGCTCCTCAATATCTAGAACAAAAAGCAACTATTGATGCTATGTTCTCTCTTGCTTATGGATTGTACACTCATCTATCTCCTACCCCACCAGTTGCTGGAGGAGAAAGATTGGTTAATTTATTGACTGATGAATTAGAAGATTTAACTGGAGGTAAAGTTGCTTTAGGTAATAATCCGCAAAAAGCAGCTGATGGAATTGAAGAACATATTATTAAGAAAAGAAAAGAATTAGGGATTTAGAAAGTAGACAGGTGGGATTTCCCACCTGTTTGTTATTTAAAAGCTAATTTTGCGAGAAATATCATATAATAATGTTTTTAATTAACTTATAATTAAAATGGTTGAATTAGAATCTGACTTATTCCAGCATATTCATCTGGAAAATAATATTCTGTTTCCGCGACTAAGGGAAAAGTTAATAACTAAAATCAGTAACTTAAAAGATAAACTAAATTAAAAAAGGACACAGTATTGTGTCCTTTAATCTTTATCTTCAACTAATTGCCCTTTTTCTTCTAAACGCTTAAATAATTTATCAATAATATCTTCAGGTATTAATTTCTCAACACAGCCGCCAAAAGTAGCTACTTCTTTTACCGAACTAGAACTCAAGTAGGCATATTCAGTATTAGTCATCATAAATAAAGTTTCCAGCTCAGGAGCCAATTTCTTATTCATTGAAGCCATTTGAAACTCTGACTCAAAATCTGATACAGCTCTTAAGCCTCTAATAATTACATCCCCATCATGTTGCTTTAAATATTGCGTTAACAGCCCTGCAAAGGCATCCACCTCAACATTATCAAAATCGGATAATATTTCCTCTAACATCTCCACTCTTTCTTCTCTAGTGAATAAAGGATCCTTATTAGGATTAAAAAAAACTGCTACAATAACTCTATCAAAAATATTATTACATCTTTCAATAATATCTAAGTGCCCATTAGTCACAGGATCAAAACTACCAGGATAGACTGCTACGTTAGCCATCGTTCTTTGCTCCCTGTAATAAAGTTAATGTTGAATTACCATAGTTACGCTGCTTAATAACTTCATAGGAGGTCGGCCAATCTAGATCAGCCTGAGTATGATGTTCGACTATTACAATACCTGTAGGATGTAATAAATCATACTCTTTAATCTGTTCTAAACTACTTTCATATAATTCTTCCTGGTGGTAAGGGGGATCCATAAAAATCAATTCAAAAGTCCCTCTTAATCGTCTCATGGCTTCTAGAGCATCCGAGACAATTACTTCACTCTGCTCTTGGTAATCCACTGCTTGAAGATTATCACTTATAGTAGCAGCAATCTCGTTATTTTCTTCTATAAATATCGCTTCCTTAGCTCCTCTACTTAATGCTTCAATCCCAATCCCGCCAAAACCAGCATATAAATCCAAAAATCTAACTCCTACCACATCAGGACCTAATATATTAAATAGTGCCTCTTTAGTGCGATCACTAGTTGGTCTAACATCATTTCGATCAAGAGATTTAAGTTTTTTACCTTTATTCTTACCACTAATAATTCTCATACTACCACTCCTTATTGCTTAATTAATTACTTATTAGCTTATATCAATTAAATCCAGATCATAACTAAAACTCTCAGTTAGAAACTTCTTTAACAATTGATGCTTCTTTTGTTTTAGCTGAGGATCTTTTGTGGCTAATGCAAAAGCATCTTCTCTTGCTTGTTCTAATAAATCCTGATCTCGTAAAATATCTGCTACTTTTAAATCAGGCATTCCGTGCTGTCGAGTACCAAAGAATTCTCCTGGGCCCCGTAGGTATAAATCCTCTTCAGCAATCTTAAACCCATCATTGGATTGAGTCATAATCTTCATCCGTTCTTTACTCTCTGAGGTAGTAACATCAGAGATCAAAATACAATAGGACTGGTGCTGACCTCTCCCAACTCGGCCTCTAAGCTGATGCAATTGGGCCAACCCAAAGCGTTGGGCATCTTCAATGATCATTAAAGTAGCATTCGAAACATCAACCCCTACTTCAATTACAGTAGTAGAAACCAGAATATCTATCTTACCAACTCGAAAGTCCTCCATCACCTGTTCTTTCTGATCAGCCTTTAGCTGACCATGTAATAATCCTAACTTTAAATCAGTAAAGACTTCCTGCAGCTTATCAAACTTCTCTTCTGCTGAGACAAGATCTAATTTATCTGAATCCTCAACTAAAGGACAGACAATATAGGCTTGGCGACCTGCTTTAACTTCCTGGTTAACAAAGGAATAGATCTTATCCCTAGCCTGCTGGCCTCTCCATTCCGTAACTACTGGTTTACGACCAGGAGGTAATTCATCAATTACTGATACATCTAGGTCACCATAGACTGTTAAGGCTAAAGTCCGGGGAATAGGAGTTGCTGTCATAACTAATACATCAGGATGATTACCTTTTTCTTGCAAGGTAGCCCGCTGTCTAACCCCAAAACGATGTTGTTCATCAACAATAGCTAAACCTAACTGCGCAAAATCAATCTCCTCCTGGATTAAAGCATGAGTCCCAACAACTATATCAATTTTTCCTGCTGTAATATCAGCTAATAACTCTCTTTTTTCTGTAGCACTTAAGCTACCTACTAATAAACCTAATTTAATTCCTAAAGGCTCTAAATTCTCTTTTAAATCTAAATAATGTTGCTCAGCCAAAATCTCAGTCGGAGCCATTAATGCTCCCTGCCAACCTGATTGAACAGTCTTCAGTAAAGCCAAAGTAGCTACTACTGTCTTTCCTGCTCCTACATCCCCCTGTAATAGACGATTCATCTGAAGGTTAGCTTCCATATCCGATCTAATATCCTGCCAAGCTCTAGTTTGAGCTGAGGTTAACGCAAAAGGTAATGACTCTCGAAACTGATCAACTAATTTATTCTTTCTAGTATGCTCTACACCAGGCACTTCTTGTTGGGCTTTAGTCTTTCTGATAGCCAATCCTAACTGTAAAATAAAAAGTTCTTCGTAAGCAAACCTTTTTCTAGCTTGTTTTAATTTTTCTGGTGTATCAGGAAAATGAACCTGCTTTAGTGCCTCTTGTAGACTAGGAAACTGATATTTATTTAATATAAAAGTAGGTAAAAATTCTGGTACTTCCCTTCTATACTCATCTAATACTTCTTTTATAATCTTCCGGATTCTCTTTTGGTTAAGGCCTTGAGTAGTAGGATAGACAGGTACTATCCGATTAGTATGTAGACTATCTCCTCCCACTTTTTCGTAATGAGGGTTATTAATTTCTAGCTGTCCGTAATTTCGTTTTACTTCTCCGCTAAAGAGGATCCTATCTCCTTTAGCAAACTGCTGTTTAATATACTCTTGATTAAACCAGACCCCATACAATATTCCTTGCCCCTCAGTAATTCCTACCTTAATAATCTTCAGTCCTGCCCGAGGTTGTAATTGATTAATCTCAGTTACTCTACCTTGGACTGTCACCTTCATCCCTGATTTTAAATTACTAATTTGTTCTAACTGACTCCAGTCATTATAATCACGAGGAAAATAATACAATAATTCCTGGATTGTTTCTACCTCAAGATTAGCAAACTTCTGGGCTCTATACTCGCCAACCCCTTTAATATACTGGACTGACTGGTGCCAAAAATCAGGTAATTCCGTTCTTGGAGAGACAACTTGTTGAGGAGACAACTGTTGTAGCTTATTATTCTCTAATTTAAATATTTTATGTCCTTTAATAACTTCAGCTAGTTGATTAATAATCTCTACTGCCTCTGTTAATTTTTGGCGGCGATTATTAATAGTAGTTCGAGCATAATCTCTGAATACATCTCTTAGATCCTGAGCCAACTCTGTAACCTCTGGCTGAGTAGTTACTTCTGCTAACTTCTGACTCCAGTTTAAAATGTACTTATCAAACCCACCAATCACAGAAGTATTCAATCCTTTAGATTTAATCTCAATAGGTAAGGGCTTAATTAAGGTAGCAAACACTTCTTTAGTCTGTTTCATAAATTTACAGTAGTTATAACTACAACTACCTCCCTCCTTATAATTTAGGTTATTTTTTTAGTTTTACCTAATTAGTTTCTATTTATAAATAATAGCTCCAAAAGGAGTTGGCCCAATATGACTACTAATTACAGGGCCTAACTTAGCTACTTTAACCTCTTTCCAGCTAAACTCATCTGTCAATACTTCCTTTAATTGATCTGCTTTAGCTCTATATTTAGCATACAAAATAATCAATTTAGAACCTGTTTTATTATTTAACGTATCATCCGTAACCTGTTTAAACTTACTATATAACCTCTTTTCTCCGCGCACTTTCTGCCAAGGAGTAACTTCTCCATCTTCAAGCGTTAATAACGGACGGATATTAAATAGATTCCCTAAAAAAGAAGTAGCTTTCCCAATTCGGCCATTTTTTTCTAAATAATCCAAAGTATCAACTGTAAAATAAATCTCTATTCTATCTTGGACCTGATCAATAAACTCTATAATTTCTTCTAGAATATAACCTTGCTTAGTCTTCTTAGCCGTTTCAATGGTTAGCAACCCCAAAGGAATAGTTACTAATTCAGAATCAACCACCTTGATAGGGATCTCATCTATCTGATTAGCTGCTAATTGAGCTGTATTAACAGTTCCACTCAACTCTTTAGATAAATGTAATGAAATGATAGCATCATATTCTGTCGCTAACTTTTGATACTGTTCAATAAATCTACCCACTGGCGGTTGAGAAGTAGTAGGTATTTGGTCAGCAGATTCTAATTTATCTAAAAATTGATCCGGCCCAAGATCTACCCAGTCTCGATAATCTTCTCCATCTACAGTAACTTCTAAAGGAATTCTCGTAATATTATACTCTGCTAACTGATCTGCAGTTAAATCAGCTGTACTATCAGTTACCACAGCTATCTCAGTCAATATCCATCACGCTCCTACTCTACCGAAATAATATAATAATAAATTGGTTGCTGACCATCATACATTTTAATATCAAACTCTGGATATTCCTCCTCTAGAGAAGTCTGTAAGTCTTCTTTATCAGCTTCAGCTACCTCTGCCCCAGTATAGACTGTAAGTAACGAATCTTCAGCCCTAACCATATTAGCAATTAAGTCTAAAGTAGCCTGGTTATAATCATCAGTTACAAGTTCAATATTTCCTTCAACTAAGCCTAAAATATCTCCTTCTGTAATATCTAAATCATTAATTTGACTATCTCGTACAGCATAAGTTACTTCTCCAGTTGTAACAAACTCTAATTCTTCCTTCATAGCTGAACTAACAGCACTTAACTCTCCTGTTTGATCAAAAGCCATCATTGCTGCAATCCCCTCAGGAATACTAGAGGTAGCCACTACACTAATTTCCTTATCAGTTAACTCTCCAACTTGCTCAGCAGTGGAAATAACATTTTTATTATTTGGCAAAATAATAATCTGCTGACTAGCAATCTCTTCAATCCCAGTTAATAAATCTTCGATGCTAGGATTCATTGATTGGCCACCTGGTAATATATAATCAGCCCCTAAATTAGAAAAGATATCCTGGAATCCTGCTCCAGCTGCTACTGCTAAAACTCCTAATTGATCAGATTTTACTGGACCTTCAGTTGACTCATTAGTTGTACTAGCCTCAATTTGCTCTCTATGTTGGCGAGACATATTATCAATCTTAATATCAGTCAACTCACCATACTCCAGGCCAATCTCTAAAGCCTGACCAGGATGATCAGTATGAATATGAACCTTCAATATTTCCTCCGCTGGCGCTACTAGTAGAGAAGATCCATACTCAGTAATTATAGTTCTTAATTCATCTGCTCCAATAGTAGGTTGATTAATCATAAATTCTGTACAGTAACCATAATCTTGGCTAGTCTCAGTCACTTCTTGTGTTGTCTCAACATCCTCTAAACCAGAACCAGAATCTAGCTCATCAGCTACCAAACCATGTAACAAGCCTGCTAATAGAATCTGGTACCCCTTACCTCCAGCATCAACTACATCAGCCTCTTGTAAAGTAGCAAGTAATTCTGGAGTCCGGGCTACACTAGCTTTAGCTTCTTTAACTACTTCTCTTAATAAAGTTACCAGGTCAGCTTGACCAGCTAATTCCTGGGCTTTATCACCTACATCTTTAGCTACAGTTAAAATAGTACCTTCCACAGGCTTCATCACTGCCTGATAAGCTACATTAGCTGCTTGTTCTAATCCGGCAGCTAACTTATCTGCTGTTAAAAGATCAGCCTGACCAATACCATCAGATAGTCCTTTTAGTAATTGAGAAAGAATAACTCCTGAATTACCTCTAGCCCCCATTAAAGCACCAGTAGCTAGTTCATCAGTAATACTCCCTACTGAATCTGTATCTGCTGCTTCAACTTCTTCTAGGGCATTAGAAATAGTAGCATACATATTACTTCCTGTATCCCCATCTGGTACTGGAAAGACATTAAGATCATTAATTTTAGTTTCTGCTTCATCTAAAGCTCTAGTAGCTGCTATTAACATTTGCTTAAATTCTAGTGCATTGACCTCTTGCATTTCTTGGTCTAACCAATCATTAGACATGATCAATCCTCACTCCCTGTACATTAATATTTATTTCTTTCAATTTAACTCCTGCTTTTTCTTCTATAGTATACTGGACTCTATCAATTACATTATGAGCTACTTCTGAAATTTTAACTCCGTATTCTACAATAATATATAAATCAATTTTAACTCCCTCTTCGACAACCTCAACATCAATACCCCGATCCAAATCCTTCTTGCCTAATAACTTCGAGATATCATCTTGGATACCTTGCCCAGCCATACCTACTAAACCATAACATTCTATAGCCGATACACCAGCTATTATTGAAATTACCTCCTCTGATATATTAACTACTCCTAGATCATTTGTCAACCGTTGACTATTTGACATATTCTATTCCTCCTTTCTGGTTTGTAATTGCTGTAATCTCTCTATTAATTCTGTAAGATTAGTATTATTAGCTCTAGCTGCTGATTCAAGACTATTAGTTATAGCACCTAAGCATTTAGCACATCCTAAGCCATAGTCTTCCAATATGTCCTTAGCTGCCGGATAATTAACCAATAATTCTGCAATAGAGGTATCCTTATCAATCTTCATTGTTTATACCTCCCACTCTGGATATTATTCCATGGATTATCATAAATTCCTGCTTCTAGACATAAAAATAAAAATCACCCTTGCTAATCACTTGTTATCTATGTTAAAATGTTTAAGTGAAACTAATAAAAACATACTTGATACCAGAAGTTTACTTACTTCTGAAATTTTCAAGATACACTTAAGGAGGTACTGATAATGGCTAAACATTGTGAAATCTGCGGTAAAGGATCTAATCGTGCTAACCAAGTACAACGTAAAGGTAAAGCAAAAAGAGAAGGTGGCGTAGGACAAAATGTTGCTAACCGTTCTAAAAAAGTACAAAAGCCTAACCTACAAAAAGTCAAAGCTATGGTTGATGGCAGTCCTAAAAGAATTAATGTCTGTACTTCTTGCCTAAAAGCAGGTAAAGTAGAACGAGCTTATTAATTCAAAATCTGAAAAAGCAAGGACATATGTCCTTGCTTTTTAATAATTTTATTATCTGAATTTTTGTTTAAGGTCTACTTTATCTAGTTCTTTAGCAGCTAAACCAGTATCAATAGCTGTTTCAGCTACCGCCCAAGCTACCTTATTAACTACTTCCTCATTAAAAGCAGCTGGAATAATAGCTTCAGCTGATAATTCTTCCGCACTGACTAAATCAGCAATTGCTCGACTAGCTGCTATCTTCATCTGCGAGGTAACTTCTGTAGCTTGCACCTGCAAAGCACCTTTAAAAACCCCAGGAAAAGCAAGTAAATTATTAACCTGATTAGGATAATCAGATCGACCAGTAGCAACTACTTTAGCTCCAGCTTCATGGGCCAACTCTGGATTGATTTCGGGAGTAGGATTAGCTAAAGCAAAAATAATAGGATCAGTAGCCATACTAGCTACCATCTCTTGAGTTAACACTCCAGGAGCTGAAACTCCAATAAAGACATCCTGATCTGGAATCACCTCTGCTAAACTACCTTCCTGTTGTCCAGGATTAGTCTTAGCAGCTAATCTAGCTTGAGCCCAATTCATATCCTCTACTTCGGGAGACAAAGCCCCAAACTTATCTACTAAAGTAATATTTTCAATTCCTACCTCAACTAATAAATCAGCAATAGCCAAACCAGCAGCTCCAGCTCCATTAATTACAACTTGTAAGTCAGTCAGTTTCTTTCCTACCTGTTTAGCTCCATTGATTAAACCAGCTAACACCACAATAGCTGTTCCATGTTGATCATCATGAAAGACAGGTATATCTAATTTCTGTTGGAGTTTTTCTTCAATCTCTAAACATCTAGGAGCAGAGATATCTTCTAAATTTACACCACCAAAAGTAGGAGCTAATCTAGTTACTGTCTCTATAATTTCCTGGCTATCAGTAGTATCAAGACAGATTGGAAAAGCATCAACTCCAGCAAACTCTTTAAATAATACTGCTTTACCTTCCATAACTGGCAGCGAGGCTTCTGGGCCAATATCGCCTAGACCTAAAACTGCTGTCCCATCTGATACAATAGCTACCAGATTCCCTTTAGCTGTATAATCATAAACCTTCTTGGGCTCCTGAGCAATCTCAGTACAGGGTTGAGCTACTCCAGGAGTATAAGCTAAAGTAAGATCATCTTCAGTTGCCACTTCTACTTTACTATTGACTTCAATTTTTCCTTGTTTAGCTGCATGTAATTGTAGTGCTTTATCTTTTAAAGACATAATCTTCCTCCTTAATCTTAGTTAACTGCTCGAGAGGGAGAATAGTAGTTAAAGGTAAATTAGTTACTTCCACTGTAGCTCTATCATTAATAATATACTTAACTCGGTAAGTTAATTCATCAAGTTGGCCTTGCAAGCGAACTAAATCACCTTGCTTGATCATGGCACCAACTCCTTAAATCAATTTAGTATATATATATTTGTTAACTTACTAAATAATAACTCCCTCTGTTAATTCCTCGTCCTCTTCTGTAGCTTCATCGACTACTTTATCATCTTCCACAAAATTAATATATTTCCTGCAAAATTATACAAATAATTCAGCTCAGTAAGGATTAATAATAACTATTTATTCCACACTATCATAAAAAAAGAACACGGGTTCCCGTGTCCTTAGCTTTAACTAAAATACAAATTCAACTTCAGATAGTCTATTTTTAATCTCAGCAATGATTTCTTTTTCTTCTGCTTTATCTTCAGCTTCAAAGGTAACAGAGAAGCGCACGAAGTTTCCAGCATCATCCCAGGGTACAGCAGAAATTAACCGCTCTGTGATTAAGAACTGGCAGAAATCTTCTGCAGTTTCAAACTCTCTACCATCTTTAGTTCCGGTAGGAATTTCTACATACATATAGAAAGATCCTTGTGGTTTTTGAGCAGCAAAACCAATTTCTTGTAAAGCTTCAGCTAACATTTCGTGACGGCGAGAATACTTCTGCGCTGTTCTCTCTGTAATTTCAGGATGGTTTAAAGCATAAACCCCTGCTTTTTGGATAGCTCTAAACTGACCAGAATCATTGTTATCTTTAACAGTAGCAAAAGCTTTAACTGCTTTTTGATTTCCAGCTATAAAGGCTAGTCGCCAGCCAGTCATATTAAAGGACTTAGATAAGGATTGGATCTCAATTCCTACTTCTTTAGCTCCTGGAATGGATAAGAAACTAAGTGGTTCTGTATCATCAAATACTAATCCTGCATAGGCAGCATCGTGAATAACTAGAATCTCATTTTCTTTAGCAAACTCAACTACTTCTTTAAAAAACTCTCGAGTAGCGCAAGCTCCTGTAGGATTATTAGGATAATTTAAATAAAGTAGCTTAGCTTTGTCCTTTTCTGCAGCAGTTAAACTATCTAAGTCAGGTAAAAAGTTATTTTCCTTACGTAAAGGTAATTCAACTACTTCTCCTTGGTACCATTCTGTGTGAGTTCCTAGTACTGGATAACCTGGAGTAGTCATGATTGTAATATCGCCAGGATTAATAAAAGCACTTGGTAACATAGCTAAAGCAGGTTTAGAACCAATAGAGTGGTTTACTTCAGTTTCGTTATCTAAATCTGTAACCCCAAAGATTTCAGCCATATAATCAACGGCAGCATCTTTAAATTCTTGGATACCATTATCAGCGTAGAATCTATTTTCTGGTTTTTGGGCTTCTTGATATAAAATCTCTACTACTCCCTCATCAGCCATCCAATCAGGTTCACCGACCCCTAAATCAATTAATTCTACATTAGGATTTTCTTGTTTAGCTTGTTTTTTAGCTCGTTTGATCTTTTCAAACTTATAAATATCATTGTCTTTACCAAATTGTTGTCCACCAATTCGTTCTGCAAATAGATGTTGTAGATAGTCTTCTTGTGACATATGTAGATTCTCCCTTCTCTAGGTTCTTCAATATATCATTATATAACATTTTGATTATTATGCAAATGTTTTATTACTTAGATAGATATTTATTAATTGCAAGATAAAATGCACGGTTTTTTATACCCGCATATATAAATTATTATCAAAATATATTAACATATGACTTTATATCAACCTTACCCTTTCCATAAAGGCAAACCAGTTTCCTGATGTAATCCTCTATTAAACTCTTCTCCTTTATATTCTTCAATTGCAAATTCACAAGCAAAAACAGTTGTTCCTTTAGCTAAATGGCCTCCATATAACTTCCCTTCTTCATTTCCTAAAGAAATATGAGCGTGAATTATTGGCTGACCATCTTTTAATGAAATATTACCTGATAAATTAACAATCTCTAGTGCTTCCTCAAAATATTCTTCTTGATATTCTTGAGTCACTTGATCGTAGTAGGATAAAGTAGCTTCTTTAACTGCACCAATAGCAGATACTTTTCCTGCTTTAATCTCCTCCTTCTTAATCAACTCAGTTAACTCTGTTAGTAAATCATCTCCAGTTTCTAAGCGCCCTTGATAGACTTTATTTACTTCATAATCTTTGACTAACATAAAATCCCCCCTTCTTTTATTAAAATTATCTCATACATTATATTCTATATTTACTATATCTGACCTGAAATTACTTTTTCTTACAGAATAAAACCATCCTTAAGGGTGATTTTATTAAATACAATCTAAATATTCATTTATTCGTTCATACTTTTCTTCTGTAGAATGACCATCCCACTCTTTTTTGTGTTCTGGTAGATGCCAACTAACTTGCCCAGTAGGTAATTCAATATATACCACTGGAAAATCAGGTTTGGTATAATCCATTCTAATTCCTGCATCATATCCTTTTTCAATTGCTGATGACATAGCTTGAAGAACTGCTTTATTTCTTGCTTCATAATCTCGTCTATCAGTCTGCTTTATCTCTTCTAAAGCTTCCTTCAAAGTCATTCTCTTTTAACCCTACTTTCTAAATTTATGATTTCTATTTTATATTACCATAAATTATAATTAACATCAAGAATGAGTATCATAAATGACTAAAGCAATTACAAAAAATGGTTTAGGCAGGATTGTTTTTATTTAAAATCCTCTTAAGCTTTCTGCTTTATATTCAGACTCATCTATTGCATTATTTAACTTTTTCAATAATTTATTTTTATCTTTATTTAAAGTACCAGCTAAAGATAAATAATTAGAAGCATGGTTGCTTCTAAAAATACAATTTGAAATCTCTAAATTATTAATCAGTTTTTTAGTTTCTATTATTACTTCTTGAGGTTCTAATAACTCAAAGTCTCCGTTTTGTATTTGATTATAAATTTCCGTTTCTTCGTCAACTAAAAGCGTTAAAAGAGCTAAATAATGCGGATTAATTTCATTAACTACTCGGGCGGACTCTTGTGCATGTTCTTTCCAGTTTGTTTTTCCTCCTAACCCGGAGATAAGAGTTACTGATAATTTAATACCAGCAGCAATAATTTTATTCCCAGCTTCTATCATTTCCTTAGAACTGACTCCTTTATTGACTTTGTTTAGTATTTTATCACTACCCGATTCGATTCCTAAATAGGCAATCTGCAGTCCTAAGTCTTGTAATGATTTGAGGTCAGCTACAGATTTATTTAAAATATCTCGAGGTGAACTATAGGTACCGATTCTTTTGCATTCAGGGAATAATTCATTTATTTTGGTTAGTATAGTTTTTAGATCCTCAATTTTTAGACATAATGCATTTCCATCTGCTAAAAATATACGCCTTACAGTCTCATAAGAATCCCTAACTAGTTGAAGATCTTCAATTACTTCTTCAATATCCCTTACTCTAAACTGTTTATCATTATACATGTTACAAAAAGTACATTTGTTATGAGAACAACCAATTGTCGTTTGGATAATAACACTTCTAGCTTCGCTTGGTGGTCGATAAACTTTGCCTTCATATCTCATTTTTTTATCCTCCTCAATTTAAATTAAAAAATTACTTCTTTACTTCATCGACTAAATCATTATCCCAAATTTCATAAGCTATATCATAATCAAAAACCTGAGGATTGGCCACTAAAGCTTGTAGAATATCTCCTTTCTCTTGGCTAATGGCTGCTCTAGTTGCTAATTTACGATAATCAGCTGATTGCTGAATAATACTTTTAATCTCTAAGGAAGTCTCTGATATTTGTAATGGGTGAATGCCAGACGAATTAACTACTGCTGGAACCTCTATAATCACTTCATCATCCAACCAATCAATCAAACCTTGATTAGGTAAATTAACTATAAATTGGCTCTTCTGCTGGTGGTTTAAAGCAGCCACTAACGGAATGATTACATCAGAATACCAAATTGCTCCCCGCTGATATATTACTTCCGGAATTTCTGTTAAATCTTCATCTAAAGCATTAGCAATTTTATCTTGCGTATCCAATAATTCTTTGGCTCGTAGTCTTTCCTCAGATTTTGCTTGTTCTACCTCTCGTTGATGATGATAATAATATTTTAAATAAGGTAGAGGAATTGCTTCTAAATCTTTAACTAAGTCAGTATTAACATCTAAGTCTAATTCTTCTACTTGGGCCAATAACTCATCTAATCTATCCTCACCAGCAACATAAACTCCAGTATACCAACCCAAATGATTTAATCCTTGGTATTCTACATCAATCTGATCTTCTTCTACCCCTAATAAATCAGCCATCTTCTGAATCATACCTACTGGTAAATCACAAACACCAATTACATTAAGGTCAGTCTCTGCTTCAATAGCTTGTTGTACTATACTACATGGATTTGTTAAGTTAATTAATAAAGAATCAGGAGCATATTTTTCAATTTCTTTTGCTAAATCCAACATAACTGGTATAGTTCGTAATGCATTAGCAAACCCACCAGGGCCAACTGTCTCCTCCCCAATAATATCATACTCTAGCGGAAATTCTTCGTCATAGGCTCTAGCCTTCATTCCCCCTACCCGAATCTGAGATAATACAATATCAGCCCCTAATAAGGCCTCCTGACGATCAGTTGTATATGTAACCTCAAAATCATAAGTTGATTGTTGAATTAAGTTCTGACATAACGTACCTACTTTTTCTAATTTAGATTTTGTTCTCCCATTTAAACAAATCTCATCAAACTCAACTTCTTCTGATCCCTCAATAATTGCATCAAATAATAATGGGGTATATAAACCACTGCCTCCAATTACTGTTAACTTCTGGCCCAACTTTATCCCTCCTAAATTAGTAAATCATTCCTGCTCCTCTAATACATGCTCTAGACCTTGGTTGAATAATTTCAAAATATGATCATCATCTAAGGAATAATAAACAATCCGGCCTTCTTTGCGATACTTGACCAAATTAAGCTCTCGTAATCTCCGTAATTGATGAGAAATAGCAGATTGACTCATCTCCAATAATTCTGAGATATCACAGACACATAACTCCTTATTAGCTAAAGCATTAATAATTCTAATCCGCGTCGGGTCACTTAAGACTTTAAAAGTAGCTGCTAATCTATCTGTTATAGCAGCTGATAACTCTTTATCTTGCACCTCAGTAATTGTCTTCCGGTGGGGACAATATTCCTCACAGAGTAGTACATCATCTTCCATTTCCATCCTCCTTTATTAAGCATTCTATTATTAATCTAGCCCCCTGTCAACCTAACGAGCTATTTAAAGACTAAAAACAGCATTGTAAAGAAGTGACATACACTTCCTAACAATACAAAAATATGCCAGATGGCATGATTATACTTCATTGTTTTCCGGACATAAAAAAAGGTTCCTCCAGTATAAAAAATACCTCCAGTTACTAAAAAGAAAATACTAGTTTGATTCATAGTTGTTAATAAAGGCTTAATAGCAAAGATAATTAACCAGCCCATAATTATATACAACAACGTAGCAAATATTTTAGATCGCTCAGTCCAAAATACTTCATATCCAGTTCCGATTACTGCTATTGCCCAAAC
This sequence comes from Halanaerobaculum tunisiense, assembly GCF_054657635.1. Taxonomy (NCBI): domain Bacteria; kingdom Bacillati; phylum Bacillota; class Clostridia; order Halanaerobiales; family Halobacteroidaceae; genus Halanaerobaculum; species Halanaerobaculum tunisiense. The sequence continues at coordinate 4,166 of NZ_BAAHYI010000016.1, read as the reverse complement.
AACTCCAAAAATAATCCACCCTAATCTACCTTGGAGAGTAATTAACGTAATTGGAGTATATGTGCCAGCTATTAGCAAATAAATAGATGTGTGATCTAAAATCTGGAAAATATCTTTAACTTTTCCGGCGTGAAAACTATGATACAGAGTAGAAGATAAATAAAGAATTACCAGTGTGGAACCATAAATACCAAAACTAATCATATACCAGATATTATCTAGATAACTAGCTAACACAAGCAAAATAGCTAAAGCTGCAATTGCTAGTCCTAAACCAATCCCATGTAAAATTGCATTAGTAATTTCTTCATTAGTAGTATATTGTGCTTCTTCAGACATAGTATCCTCCTTATAACTTTTAATTATCAACTACTTATTGGCCTAAATCAAAAACTTTAATAGCTAATACACCACCTAAAAACAAAGTAGTATAATAAGTAAAAAAACGCCAACTAGCTACTATAATCCCTATCTCAGACAGAGATAGCGTATTACTTAATAAACTAGCTAAAATAACTTCCACCCCACTACCTCCAGGCACTGGAATAAAGATAATAATTATATAAATCAATAATTGTACTAAAAGAAGATACCCTAAATCTATCTCTAAATGTAAACTTTTAATTATAAAATAAATAACAGAAAATTGAGCTAACCAAGAAACTATAGTTAATAATAAACCACTAGTTAACTCCCATCTACCAGCTTGTAAATACCTCCAGAGTGTTTGATAAAAAATACGGATTTCTCTAGCTAATTCACGCTTCCAAGCAAATATCTTCTTCCGATTAATTAATTTAGCGATTATCTTTCTATTTAATAACCAAAAACAAGCTAACACTAAATACCGTGGATGGTATAATAATAAATAAATCATTACCAATAAACCTAACATAAAAAAGGAAACACTACCTATTAAAACACTAGGATTAACATAGGAGACAAATAAACTATGTAACTTGATAAAGATTAAAGGTAGACTAAACGTAAAAAATAACAGCCGTAAAATCAATTCTACAATCACAACAGCACTAGCTTTACCCGAAGAGATACCTAACTTAGTCAAAGCAACTATTTTAATAGGTTGTCCACCAATACCTGAGGGAGTAATGTTAGCAAAGAAACTCCCCACTAATCCTATCTCAATAGCAGCTAACAAAGGGATTTTACAATCCACTCCCTTAGCTAATATCTGTAATTTATAGCCATTAATAAACCAGACAAAAAGCATAATTGCTATAATAACTAATATATATATCTTGTTTAGTTTTTGTAGGGACTGCCAAGTTTCTTCATTGATTGTACATAAAGTAAGTAATAAAATAACTACTAGACTACAACTAACTGCTAATAAAATATTATTCCGTAACTGCTTCATCTAATCCCCCACTAATTTCTGATTACTAACTAGTTTATTAGTTACTTAATATCCAACTATCAATTTATTCTCAATAACTATCTAGTATTCCTGCAAATTAATCATTATATTTCTACTCTTTGTAACCAACCACGCAAAAATTTCCTTTACCTAGTATCATTTATTCTAACTTATGTCTTTAATCTGGTCCGTTATAATTTTAACTAGGTTCTTATCTGCTCCAATAATTTCTGCCAATAGGAATTCAACCTTTGTATATTTCATTTTAAATTCTTTAATTCTATTAGGTATATATTCTTGGGTATAAAAACCCGGTAATAAAAATAATGGAACAATTACTATCCGCTTTATTCCTTCAGCTACTAACTCATCCACAACAGTAGCTAACTTTGGTTGAGAAAATCTAAGTACAACTCCTGTGATTTTCTTATCAGTTAGTTTGCTTTGTACTTTACTTATTATTTTCTGTGCAACTACACTTGATTCTTTCTTCTTACTCCCATGACTTAGTATAATAATTCTCTCTTCCATTTTATAACTCACCTCAGCTGTATAGTTGATTAGTAATCTAATATAAAAGATGGAGAATTCTCCATCTTTTATATTATTATAATAAATTCCAAACAGTAATACCACCAGTCAAATTCTTGACATTTTCAAATCCATTTTGTTTTAATATTTTATAGGCTAAATAACCACGATATCCTATAGCACAATAAACTACCGTTCTTTTATCTGGATCTAATTCAATAATTCTATTTCGTAATTCACTTAAAGGAATCAATTTAGCATCATTGATAAATCCAGTCTCATACTCCATCTCTGTTCTGACATCAAGTAATTGTACACTATCACCTGTTGCTAATAGATTATATAACTCGTAGGGAGTAATTATCTCCATTTCTCCTCGAAAAACATTAGCTCCTATCATTCCTGCCATAATTGTTGGCCCTTTAGCTGAAGAATAAGGGGGAGCATAAGCTAAATCTAAATCTTCTAAATCTTCTACAGTCATTTCCGCAGCTAAAGCAGTAGCTAAAATATCAATTCGCTTATCCACTCCTTCTTTTCCAATCACTTGTCCTCCCAATAACCTTCCAGTTTCTCTAGAAACTAAAATTTTAATTATTATCTGTTCAGCCCCTGGATAATATCCAGCGTGGTTATTTTTAGGTACATAGACTGTGTAATAATCAATATCTTGTCTTTGACATTGTTTTTCATTAAGTCCTGTCCCTCCAGCTGTCCAATCTCCAACCTTAATAATATTAGTGCCTAAGACTCCAGTAAATTCTTTATTTTTATTTCCAACAGCATGAGCTCCTGCTATCCGCCCTTGCTTATTAGCTGGACCAGCTAATGGAGCTTTAAATTTATGTCCTGTAACCAAATGTTTACTTTCTACTATATCACCGGCCGCATAAATATTAGGGTCACTTGTCTGCATTACTTCATTAACCTCCACTCCCTCTTTACCAACTTCTAACTTAGCCTCTTCAACTAAATCCAATCTAGGATAAGCTCCAGTAGCTACTACTGCAAAATCAACAGTCAACTCTTGTCCATTTTGTAATGTAACTTTTAAATTATTGCCTTCTTCAAACTTTCCAACTTTCCTTTCTAATAAAATATTAATTCCTAAATCTTCTAAATGTTTTATCAAAGGGGTACTCATCTCTTTATCTAACGTTGGCATAATTTGATCTCTCATCTCTATCAGGGTAACATTCAATCCTTGTTTTAATAACTCATCAGCAACCTCTATTCCTATATATCCTCCACCTACAACTGCTACACTAGTTGGATTCTTTTCTAATTCTTTCATAATCGCATCTGCGTCAGGTACAGTCTTCAAGGTGAAGATTTTATCTGATTCTACACCAGGCACTGGAGGTTTACTAGCTTCAGTACCTGTAGCAATGATTAATTTATCATAGGACTCAGTAAATTTTTCTCCTGTCTGTTTATTAGTTACCTCTACCTCTTTATTCTCACGATTTATCTGGCTTACTTGATGTTCAGTTCTCAAATCAATATTAAACCAGCCCTCAAAACGACTATCTGGTACCTGAAATAAATCTTCTCTATCCTCAATAGTCTCTCCTATATAATAAGGTAAACCACAATTAGCAAAAGAAGCATATGGCCCTTCTTCAAAAATGATTATTTCTGCATCTTCATCTTCTCTTCTTGCTTTAGCAGCTGCACTTGCTCCTCCAGCCACTCCACCAACTACTACGACTTTTTGTGTCATAATTACTTCCTCCTTCTAAATAAGTTGACTATCAATCTAATTTTAGGATTACACTAAATTATATCATTATGTATTAGTCACTTAATTAAATGCTAATCCATTACTTTTAATATTATCAACAAAATCAATAATAGAAAATTTGCATTTTAGTCAACTTTTTTGCTATACATATTAATACCTGTTTTAGCTACTTTAGCTCCAAATATTAAACTAACAATAAATTTTATTCCACTCATATAATTATTTTGATCTATAGGGCCAAATACCAATAATAGTGTCAACACCCCAATAATTAAAACCCCAATCAAATCATCTCTTTGCCCTTCATCCATTATAATATCCCTCCTACCTGAAACAATACTCTTGTTTAAAATATATAAATCAACTCCTATTTTTATACCTAAATATTATTTTAGTTTCATTGAGAAAGTGAAGCATTATTGATATATTGTGTCACCACAGGTGACACAGTCGTCAGTCGTGTGCTGTGTGCTGTCAGCCAATTCAAAACATTCAAATTCAAAATCTAACCCT
>NZ_BAAHYI010000015.1:0-61171 GCF_054657635.1 Halanaerobaculum tunisiense | reverse complement strand
AATAGACACCCTGTTACTATTGGTTTCACACACCGATACGACGAAAACAGCATGGATAGAATTCTCATCTACTATTTTCATAATCTACAGAGCACACATAAAAAAAGTTAGGTGCTTAAGCACCTAACTTTTCGATCAACTCTATATTAAATTATTCTAGTTATTTTTATTTAGGATTAGCAGTTTCAATGTCTATAGATTTACCTTTTATTTGAGTACTCTTCATTACCTGTAATACTTCTTTACCATACTCTTTAGGAACTTCTACAAAGGAATATCTATCATAAACATCAATTAGACCAACTAAGTCACCAGAAATACTAGTCTCACCTGCAATAGCACCTACAATATCACCAGGACTTATATGTTGATTTTCGCCAGCATTGATAAATAATCTTACCATCCCTGGTTCTGCTCCTGTATTACCGAAATAATCAACTTCTTCTACTTCACTTTCTTCATTGACTTCCATAACTAACTTCAATAAAGCGGCTGCTATATCAACTGAAATATAATTCTCTTCAATTAAATCCTCAATCAGTTCTGCCTCTTGCGCTAAATTATCTCCTTCTATAATATCAGCTGCTTCATCCAAAATCAGATCCATCTTAACTCGCTCTACATCACTAGCTGAAGGTACTGGCTCTCGTTTAATCTTAGTCTTAGTATACTTCTGGATTGACTTTAACTGATAAATCTCTTTTCCAACTACAAAAGTAAATGCTTTCCCTTGTTTACCAGCACGTCCTGTTCTGCCAATCCTATGTACATAGTACTCTTCATCCTGCGGAATATCATAGTTAAATACTATATCTATATCATTGACATCAATTCCTCGCGCAGCTACATCAGTAGCAACCAAAATTTCTATAGTCCCTGTCTTAAATTTATTCATCACTCTATCTCTTTGGGGTTGATTCAAGCCCCCGTGTAACCCATCGACAAAATAACCTCGAGCTTGTAATTGTAGAGTGAGTTCATCTACCTGCTTTCTAGTATTACAAAATACTAAGGATAACTTTGGGTCATACATATCAATTAGTCGAGATAAAACTTCTAATTTATTCCCCTTAGCAACTTCAAAATAGGCCTGTTCAATATTTGGTACAGTTAACTTCTTATGAACTACCTTAACTATTTCCGGATCCTGTTGGTACTTCTTCCTTAATTTTAGAATAGAATCAGGCATCGTAGCAGAGAAAAAGATCGTCTGTCTCTCTCCTTCAATTCCATCTAAAATTGTCTCTATATCATCTCTAAAACCCATATTTAACATTTCATCAGCTTCATCTAAAATAGCCATCTTTAACTGATCAAGCTGAAGAGTTCCGCGGCGCATATGATCCATTAACCGACCAGGAGTTCCAATTACAATCTGAACTCCTTTCTTTAAAGCTTTAATCTGGCGATTGATAGACTGCCCACCATAGACTGGTAGCGTCTTAACCTGATTTTTATATTTCCCAAGTCTTCCTATCTCCTCTGATACCTGAATAGCTAATTCTCTTGTCGGACACAGAATTAAGGCTTGGACATTATTATCCTGCGGGTCTACTTTCTCCAGCACAGGAATCCCAAAAGCGGCTGTCTTCCCAGTACCTGTTCGAGCCTGACCTATTACATCTTCACCCTGTAATAGATGAGGGATAGCCTGGGTCTGAATTGGGGTAGCTTCTTCAAAACCCATATCCTTAACTGCTTTATTTATTTCTTCTGATAAATTCAATTCATTAAATTTCTTTTTTTCCATTATATTTTCACTTCTCCTTTATATTACTACTCTCTTTATTATATCTATTATATAGAATGGATGCAAGCTCCGATTAATATTCTTAATCATTTAATCCATTTATTAACTAATTCTTGATTATTTTGGAGGAGTTCCAATAGGACAAACTCTTGCACATACTTCACAACTATGGCTAGTATTTAATTCTTCTTGTCGCTTGCGACAGTTATGACTGTTAAAACCATTTTTGTTGATAGCATCTTCCGGGCAAGCTGCAATACACTTTCCACAATGAATACATATTTCAGCCCTAGATTCTTCCTGGTTACTACTTAGTTTAGCAGTAGTTGCTAATACTCTTAGATGAACCCAAGGGCCCCACTTATGATGTAAAAATAAAAAGTTGTCTCCTATTTCTCCTAAGCTAGTTTTACTAGCAAGACTTTTAAATAATACTCCACTAGCTCCAGGATAAGGAATTATCTTAGAACGATACCCCTTTTCTCCAATATAGTCATCAATTTTCTTACTAATATCTTTAGTATGTAAATCTGCTATACATGTGCTTTCCTCACTTTCAGAGTCTATTGTAGTCCAAACCCATTCAACAGATCTCCTTATATGATGACCTAAAACAATAATTGATCTAACAGAAGGTAAATACTCTTCTAAAGATTCCTTTTCTTCGCTAGAACATTTATCAATATCTACTGTAGCAACAGCACAACAGTCCGGGATTAATCTTTTAATTTCTGTTAATTTCATATTGGCCACCTCTTTTAGTTCTGAGCCCAATAATTCCACCTGACCAACTTTCAATAATTAGTTATCTTTTTTTATTAATTTTTTAACTGGATTAGTCATAGAACACGGAACTCCAGACTTACATTTGCCACAAGCATCTCCTTGTCCTTTAGAATATTCCGGAGGATTATCATAAATATGCTCATAACATTTTTCTCTATCAATAAATTCCTCTTCATTTTCAATAGAAATAGCATTAACTACACATCTATCAATACATACCTTACATCTTTCATCATATTTATATAAACAGTTTTCCTGATTATCTCTTACTGTAGGGTCTAAGGATAAGTTTGTCACTATACTTCCCATCCGCCCACAACTTCCTTGGTCTGTAATAAACATATTATTAATACCAAATGTTCCCATACCCGTAATATATCCTACATGTCGATGAGACCAATCACTTATCAATTCTTCTTCATCATAGTTATAAGTTGGCGGCAATTCTTTAGATGATGTAGCCTTATAACCCATTTTTTCTATTTCAGTCTGCAAATAATCAATTAAGTCCACAATAAGATTGTTTGTTTCAATTTTAGCATAATCCCACTTTTTTGAACTCTGCTTACCTTTAACATTACTTGTAACAACCTCTTTTTCAAAAGGTAAGAAAAATACTATTACCGATTTAGCATCATCAATAAAATCAGTAGGTAACGCATGGGAAGGACTGATTATTTCTTTTAGTTTTAAAAACATAGGATCATCAGCATTTGCAACACCAATTACTGGTTCGCGCCAATCAGTTTCTGTTTCTTTTAAAGTTTTATAATTACTTACATAATCTTTGATTAAATAATTAATTTTATCATTCATAATTACTATCCCCTCTTTGAAATAAATAATTTTTGTTTTTTATTATATACAAGAAAGATTATTAATTCAAATTTCATCTTGAAACTTTATTTAAAAATAATTGATTTGTTTCTTATATAGTTGGTGTATACCCCTCTCAGAACCGAACGTGCCCAATTTAGGCATTCGGCTCCCCAGATGTTCCTCTTCACATGAATATTCATGCTATACAAGTAAGTTTTGTTCTCATCTTTATTCTGGTTCAGAGTCCAGAAGATGTGTCCCTCACTTGCAGTTCCATCTGTTATTAACTCCTTCCCTCCATCGGAATCACCCGACTTCCTATTGGCTTTTGTCTTCTTCACCTCTTCGGTTCATTGGACATACTTTCTTTCCAGAAAGACCTAATAGGATATCCCTGGGTTTCCGTATATTCTTAATGTTTAGCGAGGTAGGGGCTTAGACCACGGAGGATTTAATTATACTTGCCATTTCGTATAATTAATTGATGCCTTCCACCTTAGCGACGGCTTCGACCTCCATCATTAGGTACATAATTTTCGAGGCTCAATCCCATTCACCGCTGACAAACCAATTCCCTACGAGTCTTCCAGAAGACTCTCCGTGAAAACCATATCCGCCGATTCTACCTTGCTAACTTTCTGTCTACGCTTAAAATATTACATTACTGTAATATCTCCAAGACTCGATACAAAGCTAGGGGCTAATCTTTACCCTGATGGGATTAACCCCCACTAGAATATGCAATCTACCAGGACGCACCGCTAATCTCATGTTAGACGAAGTCCTGTACCCTCATAATAAATAAAAAGCAGGTTCCCCCGCTTTTATAATGGATAATCTTTTAATATCTCTTTAATTTTAGGTTTAGTTTCTGGCAAATTAACAGTAATAACTTCCCAAATAATATCTAAATCAACACCAAAATAATCATGAATAACTATATTTCTTAAACCTATCATTTTACTCCAAGGAACATCTTGATAATCAGATCTCATTTCATCAGAAACTTTATTGGATGCTTCACCTATAATTTCAATATTTCTTAAAACAGCATCAATTACTAATTCGTTTTTCTTAAATTCTTCTTTATCCATCTCTTCAGTATATTTGAAAATTTTATTCATAGCATCCAGTATATCTTCTATAAATAAATTGTCTCTTCTCATTGATAAATCACATCTTTTAATATTTCATCTTTTAATTGAGGCTTTAAAGCATTCATTGTAACTAAATCTACTTCAGTATTTAAATTATTTTCTAAAAAATCTTTTAAATCTAAAAACTCCCAACCTACATCACCAGAAAATTCTACAAGTATATCTACATCACTATCTTCATTAGCCTCATTCCTAGCATAAGAACCAAAATAACCAAGCTTTTTAACTTTATACTGCTTCTCTAATAAAGGTTTTAATTCTTTTAATTTATTTTCTAGTTCTTTTTTGCTAACCATAATTATCCCTCGCTTTCCTTGTCTATTCCTATATTACTATTATAACAATTACAGTATTTTTTAACAAAAAATATTTGTTTCAAAACATAAAACAAAGGATTTCACCTAGCGTCCCTGCGATTCGCGACGTCTGAGCTTGCCTCCGATACAATTTATCTTTTTCTAAAAAACAATATACTACTGATATAAGTCATCCCGGTCGATTATTCCCGCAGCTCAGATGTCGTTAAGTCCATGTTATCTGAAGTTGGTCGTCGTTAATTAAAGAAAATAATCTTCTAAATCATTCAAAAGATGAGTTGCCTCTTTTAAAATTTCTTCAAACACTACCGAAAATTCTTTATTGTTTAAATTAAAATATTGTGCCCCTCTTTCATAATTATCTCCTTTCCTATGCCCACTTCCATTTCTTAAATCCCATAAAGAACGTAAAAATTTAACATGTTTCTGATAATTAGGTAGTCATTTTGATTCTAAAAACTTTCCAAATTTTGTAATTCCCTTATCCCCAGAAGATAGTTTATCGCTAATTTCTTCCCCTATTTTCTTTTCATTCAGAGAATCAATCAATACTTTAGATAGCGATAAAGCTTGTTGGTCAAACTCATGTTGGCTACTAGTCACAGGAATTCTTACAACTTTTAAATTGTGCTCATCATCTTTTGCTAACGGTTTAAAAAGATACCAACCAAATTTTTCTTTCCATTTATTATTAACCTTTTTAAAAGTTTGTTTGAAAACTAAATCATCTTTTTTCGGATCAGCAAATTCCCCAAGAAAACTTCTCTTAAAATTAACTTCGCTGATTTCTCCTTCTGGAGGGATATTAAAACTTTTCCAATATTGTTGTTCTTTATATGGAAGATCTCTTCCTAAATCTCCAAGGAACACTATTATATACTTTTCATGATTATTATCTATCCTCAATATCCATAAACCCTTACATCTCAAACTGTTATCTTCAACACTATACTTTTCTGGATCAGAATAATATTTTGCTAATACATCACGTTTGAAAAATACAGGTGTTAAATAATGTGGTGCCCCCTTATTAGCCCCAAAATAATTTGAAAGTTTATCTGGATTACAAATATATTCTAATGGTTCCCCATTTTCATCATAATCAATAATAAATCTTTCATAACTTTTTTCTTCTTCATAAGGCCAAATACCACATTGTTCTTTCTCCATTCCTGAAATAAGTTTTTTTCCTATTAATCTAGAAAAGCTGTTACATTCTGTAGGCATATGGGGAGGACCTGCAGAAAAATCATAAACTATATTATCTTCCTGAATCCTTTCATCAACTTCTTCTAATCCAAGTTCTTCTATTGTCTTTTCAGATTGCCTATCAATAGAAAAGTATATTGCTAAATGCATCTCTTTTATAGCCAAAAATTGTTTTAAGGGTTTTAATTTAATTTTAACTTCGTTTTCATTAATGATGATAATATCTTCTTCGTCTCCATTATCATTTATTTTTATATATTTATTATTCGCTCTATCGTAATAAAGATTATGTAATAACCTAAATTCTTCAGCTATTTCTATATAATCATCTTTAATGCCATGAAAATCCCTATGATGTACTAATGGCTCAATCCCATTATCCCTTCCAAAACGATGATACTTAACATTTTCTTCTCCATTTTTATGGGTAACTGAATAACCAGGCTTACCATCACCAATATGTAAATCCCAAGAAGGATTATTTAATACTTTCTCCACTTTCGAATTATCTATAAGCGCACAATAAAACAAAGCGAAATTCCCAATGTCAATTTGATCAGAATAGTATACATAAACCCAAGGTTCACGCCCTAATTTATTATGTATATAGTCTCTCCAATCTTCTTGAAGTAAATCATCAGAATCATTATGTTTAAGCATAAACTCCCTCCTTCTAACACTAATAATAAGACCAATTTCAGATAACGTCCCTGGGGTTCGCGACGTCTAGCTCAAACCTCCTATAACTTGTCTATCCTCTAAAACTTACATATGTAATCCCTATTCTTGCCTATTCTCCTAGCTTAGATGTCGCTAACCCCATGTTAAGTGAAGTTGGTCAACTCTTATACCGCATATGATAATTAAAACAATTATTAATCAAACTTTATTAAAGCAGTTTAGTCTAGTTTCTCAAATTAAACTGCTTTAAAATTCATTTTTAAATTTTATTTCCCATTCTTAATTATTAAACATTAATAACTCCTACAGTTCCCAAAATAGCTACAATCAATCCCACTAGACCTAAAAGACCTAAATATTTAAGCCGCTCCTCATAATGTCTAAAAGCAGAAAAAAATGAAAAAAACGAAAAAAAGAATAACTGACTGGGATTATGAATCTTAAACGCCTGAAAACCTAAAAACCCTAAGAAACCTAAAAATCCTAACATCCACATTTGTTTTTTATCTTCTTGCTTCTGAACCATGATATTTCATCCTCCTTTCTTATTCTATTTTATCACCTTTAATAATTATCTATCATCTTAGTCCCCATAAAACATGAAAAACTATATCTGCCCAAAAATGAATTCCTACTGCTGCTAAAAACCCATATCTTTTAAAATAATAGGCAGCAAAAACTGAAAGCAATCCATTAATTATAAATAGTTCAATTATTAAATTTAAAGATAGTTGACTAATAGAATTAACTCCTGTCAGAAACATTATTGACGGTAAATGACTAACTGTAAAAGCAATACCAGAAAATATAGTTACAATCCAAAATATCTTAGTCTCCCATTTTTTCCTTAACAACAGATCAGAAATAAGCCACACCCAAAACGAAATAAAAAATAAACGAAATACTATTTCTTCCCCTATTCCTGCAGTAGCTGAAGCCACAGCTGAAGTTGGAAATACTGGATGAGGAAGATAACCAAAAGAATTAATTTTACTAAAAATGATATCAACTATAATAAAAATTATACCATTTCCAACACCTATTAAAGTAGGAATTAAAAATCTTTCTCTATTAGAAACCTCTACATCCCAAACTTCAGCAAAACCTATCTTCTTAGCTAATCTTAATCCTATATAACCTAAACCTCCATAAATAATAAGCATAATCGAGAAATTAACCACAGCTAGAATTGATTTTGAAGTTGGTAACTGTTGTTGAGAAATTAAATTTCCTTGAGGTAAATATATACTAATAGCAGATAATAGAGCTAAAACCAAAACCAGGCCAAAATATATCTTAGTCGACAGATTAAAATTTTTCATAATTAATCCCGTCTTTCATTTCTATTAAGATTTAGTTTTAGACTCAAGCTTAACCGCCGTACCATAAGCCAAAATTTCCGACGCCCCCGTCATCACTTGCGAGGTACTAAATCTCACATTAATTACCGCCTCAGCACCTAAGTTTTTAGCCTCCTGTTTCATTCTTTTTAAAGCCTCTTCTCTAGTATCACTGATCATTGCCGTATAGCCCTTAACCTCGCCTCCAATCAAATTCCTAAGTACAGCTAAAATATCATTACCTAAATGACGAGTCCTAATTGTATTACCTCTTACTAAACCTAAATTTTCCTTAATTTTATTACCTGTAATTTGTTCAGTAGTAGTAATAATCATTTTACAACCTCCTATATCTTTATTTTAAACCAGTTTCTAATTTTCTATAATAGTAAATAGTTACTCAACAGTTGCCCCCAGCACCTTACTTATATCTAAATATTTTATAACATCAATACCATTATATTTAACTTAATAAATTATCTTTCTATTAATATTCTGAAATACCATCTTTATGAATCCTACAAAATATGACAATCTACTGCGACCAAGTCTGGTAGGTAAGGGGCTTACGCCCCCTTTCCCCCATCAGAACCGTACGTGAACCTTTCAATTCATACGGCTCAAGCTACTTAACACCAACCTTTGGATTGGCAGCAATAAGTAGAAAAATAATCTAGTTTAAATTTCTCTTTAGATAATAATCGTTATATTCTGGTAAATAGGGATTAGCAGCAAACTTTATTAGGCAATGTCTTGTTATCTCTGTATCAGTTGCAGAAATTAATTCTTTATCTTTTGTAGCAAATATCCAATTCCGATTATCTTTAGTTATCCAATATCTATTCATTATCCACTTCTTAGATTTACTAGGATGTCTTCTTTTTGACCATCTCCATAAAGTTTTAAATATTTCTGAATCTAATTGTTGATAGGTTTCTTTAGAACAAGCAGTACTATGATAATTACACCAACCTCTGATTACTGGATTTAATATCTTAATTAATCTTTCCTGTTTTATAGTTCCGTTGTCCTTGATTAACTTTCTTATTTTACTGGTTATTGATTTATAAGATTCTTTGGAAGGTTTTATTATCAATTTACCGCTGTATTTTCTAAAATTCCAGCCCAGGAAATCAAACCCTTGATTGATGTGAGTTATCTTAGTTTTCCGTTTAGATAGTTCAAGTCCTCTCTCATCTAGGAAATCTCCTATTAATTCTTTTATATCTTCCAGTACTTCTTTACTTTTGGCTGTTACAACGAAATCATCTGCATATCTTACTAGGTTTACTTTATCATCGTTATATCTTCTATTTACAGTCCCAAGATGGTTTGTCCAGTAGTTTCTTTTGAGTAAATCTAGCATACCATCTAAAGTCATATTAGCCAAAATCGGAGATATAATACCGCCTTGAGGAGTGCCTTTTTCAGTGGGGAAGAGTTGCTTGTTATATTTATAACCTGATCTAAGAAATTGATTTAGTATTTTAGATTCTAACGGAATATTTTCCATTAACCACTCATGGCTTATATTGTCAAAACAACCTTTAATATCAGCTTCCAAAATCCATTGAGCTGATACTTCTCTACCTAACAACTTAAATAGATATTCTTTAGCATCATCACAACTTCTATATTTCCTAAAGCCAAAAGATACTTTATCTGCTTTAGTTTCCGATACTGGATCTAAAGCCAAAGCATAAAGTGCCTGTATTGCTCTATCATACATTGTTGGTATCCCCAACGGTCTTTTCTTGTCTAGCCTTTTGTCAATATATATTCTTCTGAGTGGTTTAGCTCTGTATTCGTCATTTGTTAGCTTCAAAGCAGCTTTATATTTTGTCGCTGGAGTTGACCAAATTTTCCCATCTACTCCTGACGTTTCTTTACCTTGATTAGTTGTTACTTTTCTTACTGCTAATAACTTTGCATAATATGAGTTTGTTAATAAATACTGTAACTTCTTTGCTAGATTATCCTTACCTTTTCTTATTGCTTTAGCAATCCGTGATTGAAGTTTATTAACCTTACTTTCTATCAGTTCCCAAGGAATTACTTCCCAGGTTTTACTAGCTTCAGCGTGGTCTATGGTCGCCCACTCATGATGAGTTATTTGGCTTGCCATATTCATAAAGTTTCAATCCTTTCCTGCCTTAAGTAACCGTATTTGAAAGTCAGCCTCTTTTCAGAGCAAGGCAAATTTTGAACCTCTATTCATTCACCTTCTTGAATGACATTTGCTTCTTTCAGTTTCCCTATTCCCCTAGATATTGTATCACAAAGCATAATTGACCTACCTGTTACCAGGAATCTATTGGAGTTTCCCAGTTCTACATTCCAGCCAGTTCATACCGCTTTAGATTCTGCCTTTACTCCGAGGACTTTAGTCTATTTGTCAGGCAATACGAAAACTTACCTGACCCTATCCTATACCTTTTGGTTACAGTGTATCAACCCTATTTCACTATGCACGTTTGACGAAGCTTTCAGCAATTCACATATGTTAATCTTTACGGTATATTTACTCTAGCAGTCACTCAACTTAGGGTTAGTGAGCTTTCCACATTGTCTCCTCCGCTCAATACAAATCCATTACTAGAAATGCATCGGAAAATAGAGTCATTCTAAATAGAATGAATGGCTCAAAAGACTCTCGTCTTAAGCAGCCTGGAATGTAGCTTATCCCTATTGTTTCAAGGGCTGGTCGCACTTGCGTATAACGTCCCGCAGCTTCGCGACGTCCCACTATTCTATTGAAACTTCATCAATGCAGCCTGAATTTCATAAGTCAGTGCGTTAATCTGGGATATACTATGCAACTAGATGTCGCTAAGGTGCTGTTATGTGATGGCTTTGACAGAGCATACAAATTGTAACTTGCAAAATATATCTCAACTTCACCTTAAATACAAATCAGCAACTCTCTTCTCTTAAAAACCTTGCAAATACTATATCTTAATTGCTAACCTATCATACCCAGACTAATTTCAAAATTCTATTCCAATTAAATCTCGATCCCGGAAACAGTGAAGGTTCTACAAAGAGCTGTAGTAGGAGAATTGTAAACTCTATATCACAACTTCTTTTGACTTTCCCAAAAAATCTTTTCTGAAAAAATATAGTAATCTAGTTTAAATAATATATACTATCTGACCTTACTACCTATTTTGTTAAAACACAAAATCTTTCTAAATAACTTATGATAGTTCCTCTATCTTTTCACTCTAAAAAAAATCCTACTATAGCTCTTGGTCGGGTCATATTTTCTGGTGCAACCCCTTCCTTCCTCTTCCCTAAAAACAATTAACCCATCTGTCAAATCTGTCACATAACTTCTTTTTAACGACATACGTCGTTAATACTGATATATATAGAATCTTTACGACGTATGTCGTTAATATTCTATATATATTAAAGTTTATTCCATTAACTTATCTAGTGGACTTTCAATTCTCTTCATACTATTTCTACTGACATGAGTATATATTTCTGTTGTTTTAGAATTTTTATGTCCTAATAATTCTTGAATATAACGTAAATCAGTTCCTCTCTCTAATAAATGCGTAGCAAATGAATGTCTTAAAGAGTGAACTGATACATCTTTAGTTATTTCAGCTTTACGACAAGCTTTCTTAAAAATTCTCTGGACACTTCTTCTAGTTAAATGAGATTTAGGATCCCTTCCCGGAAACAACCATTCTGTTGAATTATATAATTCATAATATTTACGTAATTGCTTAAGTCCATCTTTAGAAAGTATTGTATTTCTATCTTTTCTACCTTTCCCCTGATTAACTCGAATTAACATTCTATCACTATCAATATTATTAAGTTTTAATTTAACTACTTCACCTACCCTCAATCCACCTGAGTAAATAAGATATAAATTAGATGGATTCTATATGCACTAAAGGATTACTTTTCCAATATAATGTTTTTTAAAAAACCAGATGCAATTAAGCATCTGGCTCATTCTCTAATTCTGCTTCTATTTCACTTTCCTCAACTTCAGTTTCTTTAAACTATTGCGGTGGCGGTAATTCATCAAGACTATTTAGCCCCATATACTCTAAAAATTTATCCGTAGTACCATAAATAATTGGTCGCCCAATAGTCTCTTTACGACCTTGTTCTGTTACTAAACCTCTTTTTTGCAAAGTCTTAAGTGCTTTTTCTACGTTAACCCCTCTAATCTCTTCGACTTCTGATCTAATAACTGGTTGTTTATAGGTGATAATCGCTAAAGTTTCCAGAGCAGCTTGACTTAAGCTGTTATCCTCTGCGGGTTGATGGAGTTCTTTGATATAGGAGCGGTACTGAGATTTAGTCTGGAATTGAAAACCTTGATTGATTTCTACCAGCTCAATTCCTTTATCTGGCGTTTGATACTCGGCTTTTATCTCTTTAATTACATCCTTGATCTCTTTAGTAGTTAGGTTTGTTACTTTTTTTATCGCTGTAACTTCTAATGGCTCAATCGCCATAAATAATAATGATTCTACTATAGCTTTAGCCTCTTGCTTGTCCATTAACTACCACTCCCAGTATAATAAATCTTGATTTCAGCAAAGTTAGTTGGTTGTTCTATTCTAACTTCTTTTAGTTTTATTAATTCTAGAAGAGCCATAAAAGTAACTACTATCTCTAACCTAGAATCTAAATCACTAAATACCTGCCTAAAACTAATTTGCGACTCATTATTAAGTAATCTCTCTACTATATATCCTTGTTGTTCTTTAATTGTTACTTCTTCCGCCTCTAAGTGGCTGATCTTTTGCTCGTCTTGATCCTTATCTTCTAGTTCTGTTTCTTCTTGTCTAGCTGCTTGGGCTTGTAAAACATCTTGTAGTGCACTAGTAAATTCATCTAATGTTACATCTTCTAGTGCGTTTGTCTCTGCAAATTCTAGCTGTCCTAATAAAGGAGCTACATTTCTGGTATAAGAACTACGCTGCTCTTCTGCAAAGTTCTGTAATTTAGAGGCTAGATCCTTAAACTTTTTATACTCTACTAGCCTATCGACTAATTGCTGGCGAGGATCTGTCTTAGTTTCCTCTTCATCTTCAGTCGGTTCTTTACTCGGCAGTAAGGTCTGGGCTTTAATCTCCATTAACCGCGCTGCCATTATCAGAAATTCACTAGCTACATCTAAATCCAATTCTTTCATTTGGGCAATATAATCTAAGTACTGTTCTGTAATTTCAGAAATCTGAATATCATAAATTTCTACTTCATTCTCGTCTAGTAGATGTAATAGTAGATCTATTGGCCCTTCAAAAGCATCAATCTTAACTTCGTAACTCATTCTTCCACTCCTATTTTAAATTCATTGCTACTCTTACTTCTTTAATTGTCTCCTGTGCTTTCTTTCTTACTTTTTCAGTTCCTTCAGCTAGGATTTGATCTATCTCTTCTGGATTAGCTAGTAATTCTTCTCGTTTCTCACGGATTCCTGCTAATCTATCAGTTAACACTTCCGCTAATCTCTTCTTACAAGCAACACATCCTAAATCAGCACTTTTACATTCAGTAGCAATCTCTTCTGCTTCCTCTTCATTGAAGATCTCCTGGAAACTATAGACTGAACAAACATCTGGATTACCAGGATCACTTAATCTAACTCTATCAGGATCTGTTACCATATCATTAACTTTATCACCGATCTCTTCCGCTGTATCGCTTAAATAGATGGCATTACCATAACTTTTGCTCATTTTTCTACCATCTAAACCAGGTAGTCTCGGCACTTGAGCTAATTTCGATTCTGGTTCCGGAAAGACTTCCTCGTATAAATAGTTGAATCGGCGAGCAATATCCCGCGTTATCTCAACATGTGGTAGTTGGTCTTCTCCTACTGGAACAGCATCTGCTTTAGCAAATAAGATATCAGCTGCCTGTAAGACAGGATATTCTAATAATCCAAAGGGAATAGAATCACTTTCACCTAGTTCCTGGATCTGTTCTTTATAAGTTGGGTTCCTTTCTAAGCGACCAACTGATACAATCATAGATAATAGTAAGTGTAATTCAGCAATCTCGGGCACATCGGACTGGATGAATAAAGTACTCTTTTCTGGGTCAATCCCAGCTCCAATCCAGTCTGCTACCATTTCTCTAGTATGTTGTTTAATATTCTCTGTTTCATCATATTTAGTCGTTAGTGCATGCCAATCTGCTACCTCAAAAATACAATTATAGTCTTCTTGCAGTTTCTTCCAGTTATCTAATACCCCGATTAGATGTCCTAAATGTAGTTTTCCTGTTGGACGAGAACCACTTAGAATAGTACCTTGCTCTGCCACTTGTAATACCTCCTTATATTAATTCAAAATTACCTTGTTGAATAATTCAATTAACAACTAATATAATCTTGATTACTAAAATATTGTGTAACTTCAGTAACGAGTGACTAGTTACTGCCACTTTATACCTGCAAGATCAATCTAAATAAAAACATAAAAATAGGATTAATAATAAAATTTAGCCAGCCCATAAATAAAGCTAACATTAAAAAGAAAGGACCATAAGCCTTTAAGTCAGTTAAAATATGATCCATACTACTAGGTAAAATCCCTTCTAAAATCTTAGAACCATCTAGTGGGGGAATAGGAATCAAATTAAAAATAGCTAAACCTAGATTAACTCCAATTGATATTTGAAAGAACATCCGCACTATTTGCGGATTAATAAAGGAATATAAAATCGCTAGATGATTATAAACAAAAGCAAAGATAATAGCTAAAGAAATATTAGCTATTGGCCCAGCTAACCCAACTAACATCATACCTCGTTTTTTATTATCAAAATACTTCGGATTGATCTGGACCGGTTTGGCCCAGCCAAATCTTCTAGTTAGTAATAAAACAAGAGTTCCTAAAAAACTTAAATGGGCCAACGGATTTAAAGTCAATCGCCCAGTAGCCTCTGGCGTTGGATCACCTAATAGATCAGCTACTTTCCCGTGAGCAAACTCATGCATTGATAATGATAGTAATAAAACAGGAATTAATAGGATTAATTGTGCAATACTATTCATCTTGCTCAAGCCCCCTTTCTGCTAGCGCCTGCTGAACGAAATCCATCTCTTCTTGGTAGTCAACAACTTTACCATCTAATTTAGCTGCTTTAACTTCAGCTAATACTTCTTTAAAATAGGGCCCAGGTTGATAACCCAAATTAATTATATCCTGGCCTGTAATCTCTAGACTAACCCATTGTAACTCCTCTAAAAAGAGACTAATTTTAGACTGCACCTTACGATCTTTTAGTACAATAAATAATAACTCTTCTAAATCAAGCTCTTCTAAGAGATCATAAATCTCACTCTTTTGCTCTACCTCTTTTAAAATAGCTATTAATCTATCTACTTCCTGAGTGAATGATAAATAGTCAGTTAAATTACTACTTAAATTAAACTTAGTAGCAAATTCTTCTATCTGTTCTCTAGTAAATCCATCCACTAAGACAAGCAAATACAAAACCCAACTAGAGAACTTGACTGTTATCTCTAAATCAGCCAACCAGTCTGAGATCTCTTCTATCCGATAAGCTAGCTCTTTCTTAGACTTATCAAATTTTAATCCTGGCCCGAAATAGGAAAGTAGATTATAATCAGCTAATAACTCAAGAAAATAAACTGGATTTTCATCTGTTAAACCATGTTTTAATTTAGCAAATAAACGGTTAGGACTCAACTCCTCAATAACCTCTAATTCAATAGATTGCTTAATTAGATCCTCAGTTTCTGGAGCAAACTGGTAATCATACCGACTAGCAAATCTAAAAGCTCTAAAGATACGAGTTGGATCATCATAAAAACTAAAATTATGTAATAACCTAATTACTCCTGCTTCTAGATCCTGTTGGCCTTGGAAATAATCGACTAGTTGCCCAAAAGAATCAGGATTTAATTGGATAGCTAAAGCATTAATAGTAAAGTCTCTTCTAAATAAATCCTGCTGGATAGAACCAGACTCTACCTCAGGTAGGCTAGCAGTAAAGGGATAATACTCAACTCTTGTAGTAGCAATATCCAGTTTAATATCACCCAAATCAACTACTGCTGTCCCAAAATTATGGTATAAATCAAGATCTCCCTTTAATTCACGGGCCAACACCTTAGCAAACTCAATTCCTTCTCCTTCTACTACCAAATCAAGGTCTAGATTAATTCTATTTAACAATAGGTCTCTGACAAAACCACCTACAATATAAAGTTCATAATCCAACTCTGTAGCTAATTCTCCCGCTTGTCTTAAAAGGTCAATAATTTCTTCCTCAACTATAGCTAACTTAGCAGTTACATCAGACCTCTTTTCTTGGACCTGGACTAAACTGCGGCCATATAAATTCTGGCGATTTTTTAGATAGTCATCAGTCCCATAAAATAATCTAAGTAAATCATTTCTAGTAATAATTCCAACTAAATCATCTGCTTTATCAACTACAGGTAACCGACCAATATCATGTTCTACAATCTCAGTCTGGACTTCCTTAAGTGAAGCTTCCGGAGAGATGGTAACTACTTCCCTAGACATATACCCTTTAACAGGAGCATGTAATAAATCATAATTCCGCACTTTATCTATATCCCGTTTAGAAATAATTCCTACCAACTCATCAGCTGTACAAACAACTAATCCCGACCAGCCGTTGCGAAGCATAATCTCCTCTGCTTCTTCCATAGTAGTATCGGGAGTAATCGTCTTGACTGGACTGGACATTACATCCTTAATTAAAACAGCAGGATTAATCTTTTCCCGAGCTACTTTTAGCACCTCCTGCTCCCAAATTAATAAATCACATCTCTCTTCACACTTCATAGTTGCCGAAGCAGCTCGATTATGGCCGCCTCCACCGAAATGATTTAGTATTTCTCCTACATTAATATTATCCTGATTACTACGCCCGATAACTAATACCTTATTTTGATCAGTAAACTTAACTAAAACAAACAAAGCATCACAATTATGTAGATCATTTAACTTCTGGGCCAACAATGATATATCAGGAATGTACTCACTAACCTCAGCCTGGAAAGTATCAATCTTTAACCCTTTAACTGAAATCTGGTGAATAGAATCGAGTAGTTTATTAAATAATTTCTGTTGTTTCCGGTCTAAGGAATAATCCATATACTCCTCTACAATCTCTAAGTCAGCTCCCCGGTTTAATAGAGCTGCTACTATTTGAGCATCTAGAGCAGTAGTACTCTTATAAATTAAACTGCCTGTATCCTCATAAATCGCTAAAGCAAATAAAGTAGCTTCAAAGGAAGTAATTTCTAACTCTGCCCTAAGAAGTTTATCAACTAAAATAGTAGTAGTAGCCCCCACTGACTTAACAATTCGATTCTGATTCTGTTCTTCCTCTTCTTCGTGGTGATCATAGATTAAAACCTTAACCTCTTCTTGAGCAAATAAATCAGCTAAATCTCCTGTTCTCTCTGGTAGCTGATTATCCACCATAATAATTCTAGATACCTGAGATTTATCCAACTCACTAGTATGCTTAACAGGTATCCGATCTTTATATAAAGTCATAAACTCTTTTACATTATTAGCTAACTTACCAGGAAACACCATAGTAGCCTCAGGGTATAACTTCTGCACTGCTACCATAGCCCCTAATCCATCAAAATCAGTCCGTTGATGACTTGTAATTAATTTCATCATATCACCTAGCACTCTATATTATTTACTAATTAGTCATTAGCTATCGACCACACATATTCCTCACACTCAAACTAATAATCTACCAGGGTTTATATTATACCACAAACAACCTTAAAAAAAAAGCAAGAACGCTCTAAGGCGCTCTTGCTTAATTTATAATTAAATCCTTCTTAAACTAATTACTTAAGTCTCTCGGGCACTACATCATTACTAATTAAATCTTGATAGCTTTCTGGTTTAACAATCCAATCTATACTATCCTCACCTAATAATAAGACACCTGGTCTTGGTAGTCCGTTATAATTACTACTCATAGAATAACCATAAGCACCAGTACAGGAGGTTAATAACACATCTCCTGGTTCAGCCTCTGGTAATTTTATATCTTTAATCAAGATATCGCCTGATTCACAGCACTTACCAGTGATTGTTACCTCTTCCGTTGGATCTTGGTCAGCTTTATTAGCTATAGTAGCTTCGTACTGGGCATCATAAAGAGCTGGTCTAATATTATCAGGCATCCCGCCATCAACAGCTACATACTTTCTGATCTCAGGAATCTCCTTAATCGAACCAACCCGATAAATAGTAGAACCTGCAGTCCCCACTATTGAGCGACCTGGTTCATTAATAATCTTCGGCAAGGGCATATCTAATTTCTCGCAAGTCTCCCTAATTGTCTTAGTAACAATTTCAGCGTACTGGTCAATACTTGGTTTATCCTCTTCTGCAGTATAAGGAATTCCAATTCCGCCACCTAAGTTTAACTTCTCCATTACTAAACCAGTTTCTTCTTTTACTTCTTCTACAAAGTCCATCATAATCTCAATTGCTTTCCCAAAGGACTTTAGCTTAAAGATCTGAGAACCAATATGACAGTGTAAACCAGTCAACTTAACATTTTCTAACTCTTTAGCTTGCTTAATAACTTCTAGGGCTAAACCATTTTGGACTCCTACCCCAAATTTAGAATCAGTCTGTCCGGTCTGGATATAACTATGAGTGTGGGCCTCAATCCCTGGAGTTACCCGCAATAAAATCTCCTGGGTCATATCTTGCTTACCAGCTAACTGATTTAATAATTCTAATTCATATTGGTTGTCCACCACAAAGGTGCCAACTTCGGCATCTAAAGCCAATTCAATTTCATCAGGAGTCTTATTGTTACCATGAAAATAAATCTTCTCCACTGGAAAATCAGCTTCTAAAGCAGTATATAACTCCCCCCCAGAGACTACATCCAAACCTAGTCCTTCTTGGTTAATAATTCTAGCCATAGCAGTTGATAAAAAGGCTTTACTAGCATATAAAGTCTCTGAATTAGGATACCATTTCTCAAAAGCCTCTCTATAAGCTTGACAATTATTTCTGATTTCCTCTTCGTCTAAAATGTATAAAGGCGTACCATACTCCTCAGCAATATCTACTACATCATGACCAGCTACTTCTAAATTTCCTATCTGATTAATATTCATTGTTCCTTGTAATTTCATAACTATAACTACTCCTTTCTCCCTACTCAAATTAACTACTAAATTTAAAATTAAAAAAACGGTTATGAGCTCCCTCATAACCGCATTAACTTCTAATATACAGCATATAAGATAGCTCTTCACATTAATTGTGACAGTACTATAACCATTAATTTATAGTACCAACCTTAAGTCTTGTGCTATACTTAAGATTTCGGCAATAGCTACTTCACTTTAGTTCCAAGTCATTATTGCTATTGCACCTCTATCTTTTAATTATTTAATTCGCAATTAGAATAACATACTTATTATCTTCTGTCAATTTTTTTGCAAAAATTATCTCTAACTTCTCCTAATACTATCTTATTTAATTTTTCTTAAAATGTCTAAGTCTAAATTTCACTCCTATATCTTTAGCTAACTCTCTACAAGATTCTACATCAACTATAGAATAATCAACTACAGAAACAATAACTTTAGGAATAAATTTTTTAGCCTCTTTTATAAATTTAACTACTCCTGGAAAAGCATCTAATTTAAATTTAGATTGACAAATCTGCTGATAAGTTTCAGCATTAGATGCATTTAAACTAATTGATATTTGATCTATAATTCCCGCTAATTCAGGTACTACATTTTTATTATGAATTAAATTAGCTTGCCCATTAGTATTAATTCTAATAGGAATCGGCGAATAATTATCTTTTAAATAACGGCTTATTTTAATTACATTATTTAATCTAATTAATGGTTCTCCATAACCACAAAAAACGATTTCCTTATATTCTGCAGCATCTCCTATTTCATCTATTACCTGTTTAGCTGTTGGTTCTTTATCAAGCCTTAAATTATAACCACCAACACCATCTTTAAAGTTTTTAATACAAAACTTACAATCATTACTACATTGATTGGTTAAATTAATATACAGTTTATTATCTAATTGATAAGTTATTGTCATTTTATCCCTCCTTCAAATCAATAACTAAGATACTGACTACTTAAATAATCAGCACCTTAGTTATTGATGATCTTTCTTAAAAGTAAAATATTTCTTTTAAACTAATCAGCCTAAGCTATTATATCATATGCCAAAGAATTAAATTAGTTTTTTTACTTTAGTTACTTTTTCATTCTTAATATAAACTCTAGGTATTCTTTTACTTACCATACAAACTACTTCATAATTAATAGTACCTATTCTATTAGCTAATTCAGTTGCTGTAATTTCTTCATTTCCGCTTTTTCCAATAAGAACCACCTCATCTCCAACCTTTACAGCACCAACTTCACTTACATCTATCATAAATTGGTCCATACATATATTTCCTATTACTGGGGCCTTCTCTCCATTAACTAAAACATAACTATTAGATGAAAGTAACCTACAATATCCATCATCATATCCTAATGGTACAGTAGCTATTTTTGTATTCTTCTTAGTTGTATAAGTTCGTCCATAACTAATATCCGTCCCAGGGGGAACTTCTTTTACATGAGCCACTCTAGCTTTTAATCTCAACCCTGGTTTTAAATCTAATTCTTTATTTACTTCATCAGATGGCCAAAGGCCATAAGTTATAATTCCTGTTCTAACCATATCAAAATAAGTTTCTGGAATGTCTAAAAATGCCGCACTATTAGCACAATGTTTAATTGGAATTTCTATTCCTTTTTTCTTTAAATCACTTATAACTTTTTTAAATTTATTTAATTGTTGATAAGTATAAGTCTTATCTTCTTCATCAGCTACTGAAAAATGTGTATAAATCCCTTCTATTATTAAATTAGGTAACTCTTTTATCTTGCTTATAAAATTTATAGCCTCATCAGGCTGAAGACCAATCCTACCCATACCCGTATCAACTTTAACATGAACCTTAACTTTTTTATTTAATTCAACTGCTTTTTTAGCCAAATTAGAAACATTTTCATAATTATAAACAGTTGTAATAATATTATGTTTAACTACTTGTTCAGCTGCTTCTTGAGGAGTCCATCCTAATACTAAAATAGGCACCTCAAACCCAGCTTTTTTTAATTTAATAGCTTCATCTAAAATAGCCACTGCTAGTCTATCTGCTCCAGATTGTAAAGCTGTCTTAGCAACTTCAATAGCTCCATGTCCATATCCATCCGCTTTAACCACTGAGGTCAATAATGTCTCTTCAGGTAACTTCTTTTTAAATTCAGATACATTATGTCCGATATTATCCAAATCAATTTCTGTCCAAGCAGGTCTGATTTCTTTTATTCGGCTCACATGCATCACTCCTTAATAAAATAAATTACCATCAAATCTTTAAACAATACTTCTTTTAAACTTTACTTAAATTAATCAGTTAAATCAATAACCATAATATCTACTATTTTATTATTGTACTCAACTGTCTCTAGTAACTGCCAACCTAAATTAAGATATAATCTCTTCTTATCACGGGTAAATAGGTAAATCCTCTTAACCCCTATTCTACGAGCTTCTTTTACTGCTCTCTTTATTAATTTAGTACCAATTCCTTGATTTCGATATTCTGGCTTAACATATACATCAGCCAACCAAGGAGAGTAATCTCGGTATGTACCCATATCGTGTTTTAGTAAAGAAGCAGTCCCAACTGGATCCCCACCCTTAAAAGCTATTAAAACAGTAGGCACCTCTTCTTTATTCAATCTATCTTTTAATCTAGTCAACCATTCCTTGCGACTACTATCCTCATAATAGCGACCCCACTGCTCAAACTGCCAATCATTAACTAATCTAACATATTCTTTATAATCGGCAAGATATTCTATCTTCATTTTGATCCCTCTTCCTCTATCATATCATCTGTAAGCTGTAGACTCTGCTTCATCAGATTAACAGCAGTTTCAGGATACTCCTTACCTAACACTCCTAAGGAAGCAAGAATATAATCTTCATCAATTAGCACCTGAGTATTTAAAGTAGGTAATAACTCTTTTTTAGCCTGCTTAACTCTAATCTTACCTAAAAGGCTCCGATTATTCTCTAGCTGTGTCAAGGCTCCACCAGTACCAATAATCCACTTCACCCGCGTTAAATCCTTACCACTAGCAATTGTAGTCCTTCCTGATGGGCCATATATTTCTTTTAAATTACCAGCATGACGTTCAGCAGAAGCCTTTACTGCTTCTTCAGTCAATTTTTCAATCAATTTTTCTTCTTCTTCACTCTTAGGAATTGGACTTCTGTTTTTCATCATTTCTCCAATTGAAAAACCTAATTCTTCTTCCAACTTTTCTTGCCCAACTCTTTTAACTACATTTTCAGCATTGACAAATACTCCTAAATCCCCCTCTACAGTTCTTTTAGCTACAGGTTCTGGACTAGTTAAAATTTGACTTATTTCTTCAGAACCTTCAGTAACTGAATGTAAGTCTGTAGTAGCCCCTCCAACATCAAATACTATTAAATCTTTAATTTCTTCTTTTAATAATTTTGCTGCATTCATAACAGCTCCTGGAGTAGGCATAATTGGTCCAGTAACCCATTCATCTATCTTATTCATTCCTGGAGCATGAATAATATGTTCTTCAAATACTCTTTGAATAACTTTCCTAGTAGGTTCTATATTGAATTGATCTATTTCAGGATAGACATTTTCTACTACTACTAATTTCATTGGAGTATCAGCAAAAATATCTTTGATTTCCTCCTGAATTGCTTTATTGCCCCCATAAATTACTGGTATACTTCTTTCTAACTTTGTTAACATTTTTGCATTATGAATAATCACTTCTTCTTCTCCGTAGTTTACTCCTCCTGCAAGTAAAATTATATCAGGTTGGTTATCTCTAATTTTTTTCAGATGTCTTTCTTTTAATCTCCCGGCAGTCACCATTTTAATTACTGCTCCTGCTCCAAGAGCAGCATCTTCAGCAGCTTTTACAGTCATATCATAAACTAGACCATGAACTGTCATCTTTAGACCGCCAGCAGCACTACTAGTTGCTAACATCTCTTCCCAATTTAA
This sequence comes from Halanaerobaculum tunisiense, assembly GCF_054657635.1. Classification (NCBI taxonomy): domain Bacteria; kingdom Bacillati; phylum Bacillota; class Clostridia; order Halanaerobiales; family Halobacteroidaceae; genus Halanaerobaculum; species Halanaerobaculum tunisiense. The sequence continues at coordinate 37,974 of NZ_BAAHYI010000015.1, read as the reverse complement.
ATCATCCACACTTAAATTATTCTCTAAATCTCCAATAGCTTTTTCTACTCCTTTTGTTACATCACCATCCAATACTGTAGTCGGTGCTTGACCTTGACCTATAAAATTAGGGGTTGGTGTCCCAACCCCATCAAAAGCATTGACTACAGTAGTAGTACTTCCAATCTCAGCTACTAATAAATCTACTGTAGACATCATTTATTAACCTCCTAATCTTACTTTTCTTCTCTTGCCCATCTTTCTTCTATCAAAAAGCTAGCTACATCAATCCCTTTAGTACCTTTACCAAAACCAGCATCCATACCACATTCAACTGCAATATCATTATTTATTTGAGTTCCTCCACCAGTTAAAATTACATCATCTCTAATTCCTTTTTCCACACATAAATCATGTAACTTCTTCATATTAGTTCTGTGAACTTCATTATGAGTAATAATAGTACTAATTAAAATAGCATCAGCATTAATTTCTATTGCAGCATCTACAACTTTATTGATTGGTACAGAAGTTCCTAAATATTCACACTCAATTCCATACTTCTCAATTCCACCATGTTTAATATCTATTATTTCTCTTAAACCTACAGAATGTTCATCATCACCAACAGTTGCAGCTACTATTTTCATTGGATTATCATCTATTTCTTGTCTAATTTCATCATCAGACAATAAATCTTCTTCCTCTGGAATATCTAAATTATCAGGATCAATACTAAAGTCAACTTTCCCTTTTACCTCTAATAAAGTCCCCTCTGCAGGATGCATTTGTTGTTTATGAATAACTTCTGGGTCTTTAAGTCCCATATTTTCAGCTACCTCTAATGCTGCAACCTCTGCAACTCTTTCCTCTACTGGTAATAATAAAGTAGTATTAACCCAGCCATCTCCAGCCCATTCAACTTCAGGCTTAATCAAATTATCTTTTCTATATTCCTTCGTTTCTTCTAATCGGTTATGAACATTATCTGTTTCATCTAATTCATCAATATATCGGATTTTATCTGGATTACATAACGTACATTCATTAACTAACTCACATGCTTTATCTATATTCTCAGGTAAATTGTTATATCCAAAGTGTTCACAAACTGGAGCCATATAATCCTCATCTCGTTTCACAATAGTACCGGCTCCTACCCCACCTTCAATATCTCTAGAAATTCCATCACTATTTCTAGCTGGGTACTCTCCAGAATCAACAAAGAATCCTTCAGAAACAGCATCAAAATAACCTCCTACTTCTAATATTTCTTCCATAAATAAGATTGCTCGTTCTTTTAATTCACGTGCTTTATCTCCTACATAACCATCCTTTTTAATTTCTATTAAATCTTTTAAGCCATCCATACCCAATAAAGCCTGTTTAGCTGTATTAACAGCATGAACATTATTATAATGCCAAGGCACATTTCGTCCTTCATCTGGTGTAATCGTACTTTGAATATCAGCAGAAGTCAAACGAGATAATAATATATTTAAAACATGAGTTACTGTTGCTTCCCGAGTACATGACTCAATATATTTTGTATTTTGCTGTGCTCTGAACTTAAATTCGCCAAATAATTCTCTTAATGCTACTGCATATGGTAAGTTTATTTTCAAATCAGGTGATGGAGACGCTACTGGTGGCACTGTAGAAAGTGCAATATTTTCTTTCGGCATTCCTACCTTAACTGAAAATATAGAGTTAATAGCATGCTGAACAAATAGCTCAGGCATTACTTTCCAAGCTTTCATAGCTGTTGCATTAGCATTATGAGCTCCATCAATCTGTAACATATCTGCACTAGCCATCAATTTTTTAGCAACTGCTGCATCTACAAAAGAACGTTGCATATTTACATTTCTATATAACACATTATATTGCGGATCTTGATGAGCTCCATTAACTCCTTCTTCTGCAAACATTAATCCAATATCTGGCCCAGCAACCCCACTTACATAAGAGTGAAAGTTAATTGGTCGCCCTACTTCATTTTCAATCATATCTATCGCCTTACGAGTAGCTCTTACTTGTTTTCTACTAATTGGTACTCCACCTACCCCTTCAGGGGTACCTTCAATTAATCCATCATAATGACTTTGGCCTGCTGTTCTAATTACCATTAAATGATCAGCACCATGCCAAGCAGCCATTCTCATCCTTCTAATATCATCTTCAAATCGACCAGAGGCAATTTCAGAGGTAATTATACAATCAGGTTGTGGATCTATATAATCAAAACTCCGTGCTGCAGGTAAAGGAATGCTATTATCTAATTCCTCTGAAACTTGTTTGTATTTAAAATCTCCAATCTCTGCTTCACCTTCAATCTGCTTTCTCCAAGTCCACCCTTTTCTTCTAGGACGATAATCTTCTAAACCATCCAGTATCTTTTCTAAATCTAACTTTTCATCTGGTTCTAAACTCATACTTCTTCACCTCCAAACAACTCTTCTAATTCTTTATCATACTCTTCATCTGCAATTGCTAATCCTACTTCTCTAATATCCAATCCTTCTTTTTTAGATAACTTCACTATTACGTGTCCAGCACCTTTTCCTAATAGTCCTTTATCTTGTATTTTATTTATAATTCCTTTAGCTTCTAAACTGTCAAATCCCATTCTTAATAATACAGACCGTTCAATAGAAGGAGAAGTATACTGCTCTGATAAATCAACTAAAGGATCAACTATTTCTTCAGCTAATTTCCAAAATCGATCATGAAGTTCCTCATCTGATAAATCAGCTAATTTTTCTCTTCTTTCCTCAAAATCATCCTTTCTTTCTTCTACCATTAATCACACCTCCAAACCTAAATTTTCTAAAGCTTCAATTACAAAATCCGTATCAGCTTTTATCTCCTCAGCTAAAAATTCTACTTCAACTTCACTTAATTGCTCAACATCATTCTTATTAATCATATGCTTTATATAGGAAGATTTTAACTTCTCTAAATCTATTTCTTCTGCATTTATTAGTTCAGGAGATTCAGGAATTATTATATTTTCCCCTGGTATCTGATCTTTAGGATTACCTTTCTTAATTTCTACACCATTTTCTTCTCTAGCAAATGTTAATTGGGCAGTAACATGCTTTCCAGCCCCGGTATATTCAGTTTCCTGGACTACTACTATTTCATCTTCGTCCATCTGTTGAGCAAGAGAAAATGCTGTAGCTAATGAAGTATTCCCAGCAGGTCCTCTTTCCATACCTTCTAATTGAGACAAAGCTTCAGTAAGATAAAAGACTTCGCCTTGAGAAACAGTTACATATCTATCCATATACCTCAAAGCTCGAGCCGCATTTCTTGGCACATCTGACCGATCTGGGAAAGTAGAAAATGGAATCCCAAATCCAGTATGTCCTGTAGTAAATGATTTTTTATTAAAATCCTCATCACTTGCCATATGCAGACCACTTAAATCTACACTAGATGCAATTATTTCTGTATCATTAGCACCTGCCTTTTTTAATCCCCTTGCTGTTCCAGTTAAATTTCCTCCTCCAGCATTAGTAACCACAACTGCATCAGGATCTTTACCAGCAACTTCTCTTACGTCTTCAGCAATTTCGTAACCTAAGGTTTCTACTCCTGCTATTGCAAATGGCGTATATAAAGAAGCACTAAAATATCCTGTCTCTTCTAAAACATTAAGGAAAGTATAAAATAGTTCAGGACCAACAGTTAACTGTAATACTTCGGATCCATATGTTTCACATTTTCTTGCCTTTTCTAATATTTCTGGTTGACCATATCCTCTACTATCAAAGACCTCCTGCACAATAATAGATTCTAATCCTCTCATATTAGCTTGAGAAGCTACTGCTGCTCCATAATTACCACTTGTAGCAGCTGCTACTCCTTCATACCCTTCTTGCTGAGCGTGATAAACAGATACAAAAGCCCGACGAGCTTTGTAACTTCCAGATGGACTAGCAGCTTCATCTTTTAGAAAGATTCGAGCTCCTTTTCCTTCAGGAGATAGAGCTTTAACAGCTTTATTAATATTTTTTAATTCATATAAAGGGGTATTACCAACTTTAGTTTTTCTTTTTAGTTCTTGTATTTTATCAAACGGATAAGAACCTTGTTTCATCATTTTATTATAATCAAAACTAATTCCTTCAGTTTCAAATTTATCATAGTCTATTCCTAAGGATTGCTTCATTATGTCATTTTTACGACTCATTAGGTCTGTATAACTCATGCCACCCATTATTTATCAGCTCCTTGAATAAGTTCTTGAAATTCTTTACCAACTGATATTAACTCTGGTATTGGTTTTCCAAAGTCATGTTCATATCTAGGGTTTTCAGCAACTAACTCCCCTTCTAAAGTTCTTCCTACAATCGTCTCAATTGTTACTTTATCTCCAATTTCAGCATCTTCTTGTAAGTATCCCTTAACCCATAAATCCAATGGAACTTCTTGAGTTTCTTCTGGTACTTGGGGAGCTCTTTCTCCTGCTTCTAATAAAGTCTGTTTAATCTGCACCCAAGAACCTTTTTCTATCTGTTTCATAACTCTATTCCTCCTTTTTTTATTTTTCTAATAAATTTCTCATATCTCCCATAATAGCTCTCGGAACTGGTAAGTCTAACATAGTCTTTAATCCTGGTCGAGCATTGATTGTATGTGGAATCATGTTAACACACATTGCTATTGTGCCAATTCCACCAGGTACTTCTGGATTAATTGACATATTTATATCAGGGTTTCCTTTAATTCTGATATAATCTCCTGTTTCTACATCTTCTTCTTTTGGCTCAATTTGTTGTGGGTGAATCATTTTGATCTTTTCTTCTCCATCCATTTTACCATTACCTAACATCTTTACTCCTGCTACATCTCCTGCTTTTACTTTTATATATTCAGTCTCTCGCTCTACATTAGTTACTATCGGAGTTTTACTCTGTTCAATTGGCTCGTCTAATTCCCAACCTAAAGCATCAGCAATCATTTGAATTGACTCTGCAAACCCTACATGACCAGCTATTGTATCTTCTTCAACACCTTTTTCAAATTCTTCTGTGGTAGTACCTACTCCTTGCTCTTCCATTACTGCCGGACCAAATGGAGACAAGCTATTAACTCGTTCTGCTTCGATCTCCTCTACACTCTCACAAGCCCCAGTTAATAATACAACTAATAAATCCATAATAAAGCCTGGATTAATTCCTGTACCTAAGACTGAAACTCCATTTTCTTTAGCTATGTTATCTATCTTTTCTGCTAATTCTGGCTCTTGTGCCTGAGGATAAGACATCTCTTCCGCTGTAGAAATCACATTTAGTTTATTCTCTAAACAAAGTTTGATTTTATCAAATGCATCTTTAGTAAATGAATCTGTAGCTAATAAAGCAAGATCAGCATCTTTTTCTGTTACTAATTCTTCAATATCATCATTAATTATAACTTCAGGGTGATCTCCTTGGTCTACATCTAATACATCAAACATACTCTCTTCCACTTTATTAGGATCTAAATCACAGACACCTACTATGTTAACTCCATCTTTTTTTAACAACATTTCTGCCATGCCACTGCCCATAGCACCAAATCCCCAAATCACTATTTTTATAGGTTCCATTTATAACTGCCTCCTTATTGATATATAGAAGGCAAAAATTAAATTTAACTCTCGCCTTCTATATATTTTAAAATTCATTTATAAGCTCTTACTTACTTAGTTAATAACTGTTCAGCATCATAATGATCTAAATCAAAAGCTTCAGCTACTGCTTTATAAGTTATCTTACCATCATAAACATTTAATCCTTTTAATAATGCCGGATCATCTAATAGTGCATCTTTATATCCTTTATTAGCAAGATCAATTGCATAAGGTAAAGTTACATTTGTTAAAGCATAAGTAGAAGTTCTAGCTACTGCTCCTGGCATATTCGCTACTGAGTAATGAACTACTCCATGCTTAGTAAATACAGGATCATCATGAGTTGTTGGATAAGTAGTTTCTACACAACCACCTTGGTCAATAGCTACATCTGTAATTACTGCTCCTTCTTTCATATCCTTAATCATATCTTCTGTAACTAAGCTAGGTGCCTTAGCTCCAGGAATTAAAACAGCACCTACTACTAAATCTGCTTCTGTTACTTCTTCGTAAATATTATACTTATTAGACATTCTAGTTTTTACATCTCCATGGAAGATATCATCTAAATATCTCATTTGGGCAGGGTCTACATCCATAATTGTTACATCTGCTCCTAAACCATGTGCCATCTTAGCAGCATTTACTCCTACAATTCCTCCACCAATAACTACTACTTTAGCTGGACTTACACCAGGAACTCCACCAAGTAATACTCCTCTTCCTCCTTTTGGCTTTTCTAAAAACTTAGCTCCTTCTTGAGTAGCTAATCTACCTGCTACCTCACTCATAGGAGTTAGTAATGGTAAAGAACCATCTTCTAATTCAACTGTTTCATAAGCAATAGAAACAACATTCTTTTCTCTTAAAGCATCAGTTAATTCTTCTTCAGCCGCTAAGTGTAAATAAGTATATAAAATCTGACCTTCCTTAAATAAGTCATATTCTTCCGGTAATGGCTCTTTAACTTTCATAATCATATCTGCTGTTTCAAATACCTCTTCATTAGTCTCTAGAATTTTAGCTCCTGCTTCTATATAATCCTCATCTGAAATTCCACTACCTACCCCAGCAGACTTTTCAATTACTACCCTATGTCCTTCATTAGTTAAGGCTTCTACCCCGGCAGGTGTTATTGCCACTCTGTTTTCATTATTCTTAATCTCTTTTGGTACTCCAATAATCATTTTTAATTCCTCCTTAATTTATTTAAGTTATTTATCATCCGAATCACTTATATTTAAATGCAAGTTACATACCAAATTTCTTAGCAGATAGATCATTTTTAAATTTTTTTCTCTATCCCTATTATTACGCACCTGACTGACTGTTTATTTTTATTTAATGCTCTAGTTAATCTTCTTTTAATCCTAAAATTAAGAATAAAACGAAAAATAATTTGCAGTAATTCGCAAACTATTTTTCTAAATTATTGATCTAAAGATTAATTGGACTCTTATTATTTACAAACTATTAACTTCAATTTAATTCTAAATAATACTCCCTAATTAGAAACTGTTTCTTCATAATCTTCTAACTCTATATCATCTTCAGATTCGTCATCATCTATATGATCAATAGTTATTCCTAGTATCCCAAAAATCAAGGAAATAATAGGGGTTAGCCAAAGGAAGAATGCATATGGAGCATAAGCAATAGTTGCTATTCCTAAAGTACTACTCATATAAGCACCGCATGTATTCCACGGAACAAGAGCACCAGTTAAAGTCCCACTATCTTCCAAAGCCCGAGATAAATTTTTAGGATGTAATCCTCTATCCTCATATGCTTGAGCATACATTCGTCCAGTAACAACAACTGACATATATTGTTCAGAAAGAACTACATTCATCCCAATTGCTGATAAAAGAGTAGTTGCAATTAAAGCCCCATCAGATTGAGCTTTCTGTAGAATTTTGGATACTATAACCTTTAATTGGTTTGTATTTTCCATAATTCCTCCAAACATCATTGCTGTTATTACAATTGAAATTGAATATAACATATTAGTAAAACCACCATTAGTTAAAAGATTATCTAAAGACTCTACTCCTGTGTTACTAACATAGCCATTATAAGCAGAAATTAAAATTTGCCCGAAATTATTCCCCTGGAATATCACTCCTAAAAGGGCCCCAACAATAATCCCTATTGAAATAGAAGGAATTGCTGGTATCTTTTTAACAGCTAACGTAATAACTACTGCTGGTGGAATTAAAAGTAATAAACTAATATTAAACTGATTGTTTAGTCCTACTAATATCTCATTCACTCTAGTCATAGTTTGTACAGCCTCTCCACCGTACATAAACCCTAAAACCGTTTCAATAATCAAAACTATAACATAACTCAATCCAGTAGTATAGAACATATGTTTAATATGAGTAAATAAATCAGTACCTGCCATTGCTGGAGCTAAATTAGTAGTATCAGATAACGGAGACATTTTATCCCCAAAATATGCCCCAGATAATATAGCACCAGCAACCAAATGCATCGGCATACCTAACCCTTTTCCTACCCCCATTAAAGCAACGCCAATAGTTCCAGCAGTACCCCAAGAACTCCCTGTAGCCACAGAAGTTATTGAACAAATTAAAACTGTTGCTACTAAAAAGAACTTAGGACTCAAAATCTTTAACCCATAATATATCATTGTTGGAACGACGCCACTTAATATCCAAACCCCAACCAAAACTCCTATTATGGAAAGAATTATAACTGCTTGTAATGCATTGCTTATACCATCCATCATCCCTTGTTCAATTTCTTCCCATTTATAGCCTGCTCTATATGCCATCAATGCAGCTACAAAAGCTCCTAAAAGCATAGGTACATGTGGAGCTGTTTCATATTTAACAATAGCAAGACCTATTGAAACTATTAATGAAAAAAGTGAGATCAAAGCTTCCCAAATAAAAGGTTCTCTTTTACTACTCATTTTTTTATCCCCCTATATGTTTAATTTTTAGACTATTCTTTATAATTCCCAATATTTAATTTTATGTTTAATAATTACTAAAGATTTATTCTCCACCCCACTTTTAATTTAAATACTTACATCCTCAACCACTTAATAGCGTAAGTTTGGTTCCAAAACTAAAAAACTGCTCCTTTTATTAATTAAATATTACCTTATCTATTGATAAAACAACAATATTGTGTTTTCTATCTTATTTTTTGAATATATATAATTTTCAAAATTTTATAAAATAAATTATACAAATATTCTTGTGCTAATTATACATTTTTTGAATATATATAATTTTGAAATCAAAATCACCTCCCTACTGATAATACACTAACTTAAAATTAATTTAGATACAAATTTATAAATAAGTAGTAGTAACATATTGCGAGGTCATTGCTCTTAATAAAGCTCCATAATTTAATTTAAATTTTAAAACATCACCTACTTTTAAATCTCTGTTAGATTTAGTTACATCAACTATCAAATGGTCACTACTACCACCTTCTACTTCAATCTTTTCATCTATAGGAGTTAATCCTTCAATGGCTATATCTTGTCTACCAATTCCCAATATTGCTCTTTGTCTAATTCCAGTTTTATTTATCAAATTTTCTTCACCAAAAGCATTCTGTCCTCTTTTGCCTTCAGGCTGTGCCGGTTTATCCTTTAATTCAATAATTTCAGCTGCTAATAAAAAAGCATCTTGATAGGTATTAGGAAATGGCTCTCTATTAATTACATTACTTCCAAGTAAAATAGTCTCACCTACACGAAGTTGACTAATAGCTTCAGGCAAACCAACCTTTTTTAGTCTTGGCAATGAACTACTATTCCCTCCAGAAATATAATTTAAATTTAATCCAAATTTTTGATTAATTTTATCTTGTAAATCAACTAAAAGCTCCATGTTCCTATCTGAAGGTAAAACACCACCAAAACAAGCCAAATTAGTTCCTAATCCAATTAGTTTAATATTAGATAGATCAAGTATTTCTTTTACTGTAGAAAATAATTTATCAGGCATAACTCCTTCTCTTCTATCTCCTACATCTACCATAAGAATCACTTTATGTTTTTTTCCAAATTTAATAGCCGCTTCATTTAATGCTTTAATTACTTTCACTTCTGAATTAAGACTTATATCTGCATATTTTACCACCTTATTAACTTCACTTAGCATTGAAATTCTAAGCATCATTAATTGAATATCTTCTAAATCTAAATTCTCTTGTAGATATTTTAAATTTTCAATTCTAGAATCTGCTAATCCTTTAACTCCACCAGCTAACATAGCCTTAGCAACTTTTAAATCAGCACAAGCTACCTTAGTTACACCTGTAATTTCTATACCTTCATTACCAGCTAAATTCACAATTTCTTCTGTATTGGATATTATTTTATTTATATCAACTTCTATTTTCGGATTGTTAACCTCCATCAGTACCTTCCCTCCTCGTTAGAATCAATATCTTTTTTCGCTATTACCAATCAACCTCAAGACTGAATATTTTAAAAGTTCAGGTGCTACATTCAATTATATCTGCTGACCACGTCCCACTTGTTAATATAGCCACAGTTATCCTTGTAACTGTAGATGATAAATTAAAAGTTCCTTTTGCTGAACCAGCAACTGAATTTGCTTGTACCATTATACTTGGAACTAACTCTATCATCAATCCAAAGGAAAACATAATTGCTAATGGTTTTCAATCTAATCCTTTTTTTATATAATACATTGGTCCTCCACCAACCCATTGCCCTTCTTCGTTTTTCTCTCTGTATTTAACTCCTAATACTATGCCACCTCCAACTAACATAATTAACATTGGAAGCCCTCAAATCCAGTTGGAAGTTGCAGTAACTATTTCTAATAATTTTTCCTTTAATCCTCCTCCTGATAGTTAAATTAACTAACTAGTTATAAAAGTGAGCTCACTTTAAACCTTACTTATATAATTATATATTCTGAGGTGCTGATTATAATTGCTTATAACCTTATGCCTCACTTATATTATTATAAATCTTAGTTCATCTTTATTGAAATGCAAGTTTCATTCCAAAGATAGATATTAATATTGATTCCTTTAAAAAAATTGAATAGTAACCAATTATTACTTCTAAGTAATTATTAATTTAATTTATATTAATGTTTTTTCTATTTTAATAAATAAAATATTAAAAAATTAAGAAAATTAACGCAAGATATTTTGCATATTAATAATTATTTTGCATTATGTTATCTAAAATATTAATATTTTAAAAGTTCTTCTATAGTATTAAAAAGAATTTTAGGCATTACTCCATATCTTTAGCTTTTAATGCACAAAAACTCATATCAGATATATAAGGATAAAACTTTTTAATCTCTATTTGTTTATCATAATCAGATTGTACCATGTTAACAGATTTATTTACTGTCTTTAAAAAACTTTTTTCCTTTTCACCTTGGTCAAGTTCAAAGCCAAATCTTTAACTTGAAATTTTACCTCTACTATAATTATAATGCAATTTCTATTCCAAAACTAAGAGTTATAATTATACATAAACAACTCTAAATATGTTCCTATGTCGTATATTTATAATTTTAAAATTATTATTAAAAAAACATTATTAAAAAATATTATTACAATGCACAACAATTTGTATTACTTGCTTAATAATTTGCATTGATTAATTTGTGAGCTGAAATTACTTATGATATGATAAATTTGAATAGTAATTTAAATTTATACTATAATTTTATATCCTACAAAGGAGGTAAAAATGACTGTTTCTAAAACAAATTTATTAAATAAAGCTTTGTTAGAAGGAATCCCTGGAGGAATAGTTATTGTTGATACAGATAAAAAAATTGTAGCAATCAACGATTTAGCCTTAGAATTATTAGAAATAAAAACTAAAAATATTATTGGTAAAAAAGTAACAGAAGTTATCCCAAATACTAAAATAGACCACGTTATAGAAACTAAACAACCACAATTGAACAAATATCAATCTCTAGAAAATAATAGAATTTTAACTAATAGAGTTCCTATTTTTAATAATAATGAAATAATAGGAGTAGTAGCTTATTTTCAAGAAGTAAAAGAAGCAGAAGAAATAGCTAAAAAACTAGACAGTACCCGCAGACTTAAGAAAAATTTAGAAGCTGTTTTAAATTCAATTGATGAGGGTATTCATGTAGTAAATGAAGAAGGGAAAACTATCTTCTACAACTCTAAAATGTCTAAATTAGAAAATATAGAAAAAGATAAAGTAATTAATGAAAAGTTATTAGACATATTTCCTTCCTTAAACCAAGAAAGTAGTACTCTAATGAAAACCTTAGACTCTCAAGAAGCAATTCCTCAACATAAACAAAGTTATACTAATTATAAAGGAGAAAAAATTACTACTATTAATAGAACATTACCTATAAATTTAGATGGTCAATTTATTGGAGCTTTAGAAGTAGCTAGAGATGTTACTAAACTAAAAAAATTATCAGAAAAAATACTTGATCTACAGTCTGAACTATATAATACAAAAGAAGAAAAAGATAAGCAAAATTTAAATAATGGAACCAATTATATTTTTTCAGATATAATTGGTAATAATTGGGATTTAGAAGAAAAAATTAAATATGCCAAAAGAGCTTCTAAGACTTCTTCTTCAGTTTTAATCTCTGGTCAAACAGGTACTGGAAAAGAATTATTTGCTCAAAGCATTCATAATGCTAGTCCTAGGAAAAACAAACCTTTTATTGCACAAAATTGTGCTGCTTTGCCTAAAGATTTATTAGAAGGGATTCTCTTTGGAACTAAAAAAGGTGGTTTCACTGGAGCTGTAGACAGAAAAGGACTTTTTGAACAAGCTAATAAAGGGACTTTATTACTAGATGAAATCAATTCGATGGGATTAGAATTACAAGCTAAATTATTAAGGGTACTACAAGAAGGTATAGTTAGACCAATTGGAAGTAATAAAGGTATTAATGTTGATGTTAGAATCATAACTACAATTAATAAACAACCTTTAAAAGCTTTTAAAAATAATGAATTAAGAGAAGATTTATATTATAGACTCGCTACAGTTAATCTTCATTTACCTCCTCTTCAAAAAAGAAAAAATGATATTCCTTTACTAGTAGATCATTTCATCAAAAAATTCAATCAAAAATTTAATTATAATATTAAAGGAATTACTAAAGAAGTTAAGGAACTCTTCCTAGAATATAATTGGCCAGGTAATGTTAGACAACTAGAACATGTAATTGAAGGGGCAATTAACATTATAGGAAGAAAAGGAAAGATACAGAAAGAACATGTAAAAACTTTTATGCTCAATATGAAAAAAGAAAAAACAAATGATTTAAATACTATTAATAAAGATAAACCACTTCCTAATATTATAGAAAATCTAGAACAAAACTTAATTAAAGAAGCCATAAATGAAACTTCAGGAAATATCAGTGAAGCAGCAAGAAAATTAGGAATTAAAAGGCAAACTTTGCAATATAAATTAAAAAAATATAATTTAAATGAAAAATAAAAACTAATAAGGGACTTTATCTCTCTAAAATTTTATCATCTATAATCTCTTCATTATCATAACGAATTGTGCTAGTTAAATTTGTCTATGGATTTTTTATCTTCTAGCACAATGAGTTATCATACTAATTAGTCCTCCTACTAATCCAGCTACATGTAGTTGAATTAGTAAATACTGCTAATTGATAAGATTTTAATTTAAGAAGGTAAATCATTAATTGTCACCTTCTCTTGGCAAGTTTCAGTTACAGCCTCTATACAATTTTTCAATTCTCTAATATTACCAGGCCAACTATAATTATATAATCTAATTACTACTTCTTTAGTTAACTTTAGATTATTACTATTAAATTTATTTAAAAAGAAGTCAATTAATAAAGGAATATCCTTTCTACGATCCCTTAAAGGAACAACTTGTAACGAAAGTACATTTAATCTATAGTACAAATCTTCTCTGAATTTTCCCTTGTTAACTAATTTATTCAGATTTTGAATTAGCTGATCCTACAAGTTTCACAGAAACTTTTCGTGATAAAAAGCATCCCCTCATAGCACACAACTGACAACTGATATAAAAAAAAGGTACCAGAAAATTCTAGTACCCTGTAATAATATTTACTTGGTTTAAACTAAAATAGCAGTAGCAATAGTATATAATATCATTGATATCCCCGCAGCTACACTAGCTTGAGGAATTTGAGTATAAACATGATCCATCAAATCTGCCCCGCAAGCTATTGAAGACATAATCGTAGTATCCGAAATCGGAGAACATTGATCACCATAAATTGAACCTCCAGTAACAGCACTAAAGCAAATAGTAATAAACATAGGATCAGGATTAACTGCATAAGCTAAAGGAATAGCAATCGGAAACATTACTGCATATGTTCCCCAGGAAGTACCAACAGCAAAAGCTACAAACATAGATAATACCATATAAATAGCTGGTAATAGCACTGGCACAATTATTGATTCTGTTGCTCCTACAATATAATTTGCTGTCCCTAAACTCTCAGAAACATTACCTAAAGTAACGGCTAAACCTAATATGATAGCTCCAATAGTTACTCCTTTAGCTCCATCTACAAATCCTTCTACAATATTATCTAGACTCATCCCCTTTATCCCTGCTAATATCATAGCTGAAAGAACACTTAATAAAAAAGCCTCAGAAATAAACATCTTATCTATTATAAATTTAGGAATTACTCCCACTCCTAGTAAAGTTCCAATAGGCACAATAAAGTCCCATAAAGTAGTAATATAACCTTCTGGCACTTCAACATCAGTTAATTCTTCCGACGATAAAGGATCAGCACCATCTCGATTTAATTTACCAGTTTCCTTAGCTCTATCAATTGCTTTCTTCATTTTCTTACCAACAAAAGGTATCTTCTCCCAGGATAATAAGAAAGTAGATAAAATAGCTATCCAAGCATAAAAGTTAAATGGAATTGCTCTAAAGAAAAACTTTAATCCAGCTTGTTGATCAGGAATTATAGGAATAGTTCCTGCTACCAAACCTGCAATATAAAGAGGCCAAGCATTAAAAGGAATCAAGGTAGCTATCGGAGATGCTGTAGAATCCACTATATAGGATAATTCTTCGTGGGAAACTTCTTGTTCATCACAGATAGGCCGTACAGTTGAACCAGCTAAAATAGTACTAATAGTTCCTCCTTGGTGAAATAAAACTCCCATCAACCAAGCAAAGAATTTAGCTGATTTTCTGCCCCGTACCATTTTTTTACCAGCCCAAGCAGCAAACTTTTGCGCTCCACCAGTTTTAGTCCATAAGCCAATTAAGCCCCCTAAACACCATAAGTAGACTAATAATATCTTAGCATAATCTTCCGAGCCTAATGAAGGGATCAAATATTCTTGCACAATATTTATATTACCACTAATAATTCCACCAGCTACAACTCCTAAAAATAAAGAAGGAACTACTTGCCGAGTTATAAAAGCTAATGATAAAGCTAATACAGCTGGTACTATAGATAAAATACCATAGTTTTCAGCAGCCTCTTTTCCCTCAGCAAAACCTAAACTAGTAAATAAGAAAGTAAAGGCTACTATCACTAAGCCGATTAATAACCATTTTTTTAACTCATTTTGTCCTAACCAATTTCTTAGATGAGACATAATCATCCTCCTTTTAAATTCAAATTAACAATCCCCACCTTTAACTATCTACATTAAAGATGGGGTTAATTAGCTTATGAATTTTTATCATATTTAATTGTGAAAATAACAGCTACCCCTTTATTATAAATTTGATAAAAAATTTTTAATCCCTCTTACCAACAGTTACCAGAAACAATGTAATAGCCATGTCAATTACACGTTAATTATATAATTTATGATTTAAAAAGTCAAATTGAATCCAGGTCACCAAGCCTGTACTTATTTGCTTAATGAATCTAATATTAAATTAACTAATAATTTAACCCCTCGTTTTAAATCTTGTTCATTGAAATCAAACTCCTTTGTATGGTGAGCCCCTGTTAAATCGCTACCAAGCATCATAAAAGTAGCTTGCCCACCTCTGGCTTGGACTCGATTCATCAAATAACTAAAGTCTTCACTTCCTCCTAACTCCAACTTTTTATCAGCCACAAAAGAAAAATCATTACTTGCCTGGGCCAACTTATAGACTCTTTTACTCAATTCCTGATCACTTGTTCCACTCTTGGCCTCTCCCATAGGCTTAATATCAAGAGCTACTTGGTGCATCTGAGCTGCATTTTCTAAAATTTCTGTAGCATACTCTTTCATGTACTTATTTAGTTTTGTACTGCCTCCTCTTGTTTCAATAGCTAAGTAGGCCTTAGCTGGGATAACATTCCGTCCTGTTCCTGCTTTAAGTTGGCCTACATTAACTCTGGTAACTCCTTGGCTATGTCTTGGTATAGCAGATAAGTTTGTTACTGCTGTAGCTGCAGCTAGTAGGGCATTTCTTCCTTGCTCAGGGGCTCCGCCAGCATGAGCAGGAGCCCCTGTAAAATAAGCATCAAACTTAGAAGTAGCTAAAAATCCATCTGTACCACAGATAAGATGTCCTGACTCTTGAGCTTTAACTCCTATATGTAATCCATATAAATAATCTAGATCATCAACTACTCCTGCACTTACCATTGATTTAGCTCCCCGAACTCCTTCTTCTCCTGGTTGGAAGATCAACTTAACTGTTCCTTGTAACTTTTCTTTTAATTTTATAATAGTTTTAGCTACTCCTAACCCAATAGCAATATGCCCATCATGACCACAGGCATGCATCACATTATCATTCACAGAAGCAAATTTTTCTTCAGCTGGCCGATGGTTTGCTACTTTATCCTCTGGAATTTCTACTGCATCAATATCAAATCTGAGACCTATAGTTGGCCCTGGGCCTTGTTGGAGGATACCTACTACTCCTGTATATCCTCCTTTTAAATGTTTTACTAACTCTTTATCAGCACCTTGCTGTAAAGCTCTCTGATAATGGCTAGCCAACTCTTCTTGACTAGGAAGGCCCATTCTAGCCTCGTCTTTAATAACTTCTGGTCCTAACTTAATCTCGTAACCTAACTTCTTTAACTCGCTAGCAATCAATGATGCTGTTCTAAATTCAGTCCAAGCTACTTCTGCATATTTATGAAAATCTCTCCGATACTCGATTATTTCCTGTTCTATTTCTACTCCGATTTCATCTAACACTATGTTTACCTCCCCACTTTAAAGCTAACTTAACTAAACACTTAGCTCCTATAGCCAAAACTTGCTCATTAAAATCAAATTGAGGGCTATGAGGAGGATGGAGCTCCTTGTTATCTTCTTGATAACCTAACCACATATAAACAGCAGGTACTTCCTGAGCAAAATAGGCAAAGTCTTCTCCCCCTGAAGCTGGTCTAGCCACCTGGATATAATTATTGGCCCCTAAAATATCAGTTACTGTCTCTTTTAGCAATTCTACCATTGGAGAATCATTAATTGTAGCTGGATAACCAAAAGTATAATTCAACTTTGCTTGGCCCCCAAATGTTTTAGCAGTCTTTTCGGTAATAGAAGTTAATTTATTATAAACCTTTTTTCTCACCTGCTCATTAAATGTCCGAACTGTTCCCGCTAATCTAGTACTCTCCGGAATGATATTATAAGAAGTACCTCCACAAAATTTACCAATTGTAACTACTGCTTCTTCAAAGGGATCTATATTCTTACTAACTATAGTCTGGATATTACTTACAATTTCTGAACCTATTAAGATAGGGTCAACTGCCTGGTCAGGCAGCGAAGCATGAGCTCCTTTTCCTTGAATATCAATTGTAAAAGGATCTGAAGCAGCCATAATAGGCCCTACTCTAGTCCCTACTGTTCCTAACTCCAATTCAGGCCAAATATGAAGACCAGCCATAACATCAACCTTAGGCTCTTCTAATACTCCCTCCTCTATCATATACTGGGCTCCACCACCATTAAGAGCATCTTCTTCGGCCGGTTGAAAGATTAGCTTCACATTCCCCTTGATTTGCTCCTTCATCTGGACTAAAACTTTGGCTACTCCTAATCCTATAGCAGTATGACCATCATGTCCACAAGCATGCATTAGTCCTTTTTGCTGAGAAGCAAAAGATAATCCAGTCTCTTCCTCTATTTCTAAAGCATCCATATCAAATCTTAACCCAATAGTTCCCCCTGGTTTTTCTCCTCTAATAATCCCTACTACTCCTGTATCACAATAGCCAGTTTCTACTTCTATACCTAAGTCCTTTAAAATAGAACTTACCTTTTGAGCCGTCCTGGATTCTTGGTAACTAGATTCTGGATACTGGTGAATATCTCTTCTGTGATTTATCATCCATGGTTTAATTGCTGCTACTAGATCATTAATCTGTTTATTCATTATCTCCCTCCTCTTTTTTGCTACAATTTACATAAAAATTCCTGTTCCAGGGCCTAGGGGTAAACCAAGGAAAAACCAGATAGCTAATAGTATAAACCATATAATCCCAAAAACAATTGTATAAGGCATAATATAAGAGATAACAGTTCCTATACCAGCACTATCATCATATTTTTTCATAAAACCTAAAACTACCGGAAAATAAGGAAATAAAGGAGTAATAGCATTCGTTGTAGAATCTCCAATTCTATAAGCAAGTTGAGCAAAAGCAGGAGAATAATCAAACATCATAAACATTGGTACAAATACTGGCGATAATAACGCCCACTTTGCTGAACCACTACCAATAAATATATTAATAACTGTACTAATAAGTATAACACCAATTACCATAGGAAAACCAGTAACATTCATCATTTTTAATAAACTGGCTAGTTTCACTGCTAAAATCATTCCTAAATTAGTCCATTCAAAATAACTAATAAATTGAGCAATGGCAAAGACTAATACAATATATCCTGCCATATCCTCCATAGATTCTCCCATCAACTTAGGGATATCTTCATCTGATTCAATTTCTCCTACTGTTATACCATAAACAATTCCAATGGCAATAAACCAAAATAAAATAAAAGGAACAATTCCATCTAAAAAGGGAGAAGGAATTAATCCACCTGCTTCATTTCTAAAAGGAGAATTTACTGGAATAAGACTTAAAATAATAAATCCCCAATAGATCAAAGTAGTAATTCCTGCTCTTTTTAATCCTTTATTCTGTAATTTTGTAATTCCTAAATTATCATTTTCTTCCACTTTACCATCAGATACATATTCTCCTGCTTGTGGTTCTACAAACTTCTTAGTCACCCATGCTCCAATAAAGGTAAGTATAACTGTGGAAACAATCATGAAATAATAATTAACAGTAGGATTTACACTAATCCCTTGTTGCATTGATTGGGCTGCTTCTTCAGTAATCCCTGCCAGTAAGGCATCAGTTCCTGCTATAATCAAATTAGCTGTAAAACCAGCACATGCTGCAGCATATCCAGCTGCTATTCCTACTAAAGGATTACGATCCATTCCATAAAATATAGCTCCTGCTAGAGGAGGAACAATAATGACAGCCGCATCAGAAGCTATATTCCCACAGATACCTATTAAAAAAATAGCCATTAAAACCAATCGTTTAGGCGCTCCTAACATAAATTTCTTCATAAAAGCTGACATCAAACCAGCTTTTTCGGCTAATCCAATTCCAAGCATCATACCTAATACTAAACCAAGCGGTCTAAAGCTAGTAAAATTATTGATTAAATTAAGTAACATATACTGAATTCCTTGGGTACTTAATAAGTTTTTAGCTTCTACTATAGTATCTTTGGTAGGATGGTCTACTTGAACCCCTGTAACTCCAGTTATAAAAGAAATAACTATCATAATTAAGGTAAAAATAACAAATAGAGTAAAAGGATGAGGTAATCGATTACCTACCATTTCAACAAAATCTAAAAACCTATAAAATAAAGAATTATTTTTCTTTGCTTCCTTTCTTTGTGGCTCTGACATCCAACCGCCCCCTTGATTTACTTTTTATCCAACTCTTTAATAGTGTGTAACAAAGTATTAGCCCCCTTCTCTACATCCTGCCAAGCAGTCCATTCTTCAGAGGAATGACTAATACCATCCTGACTAGGCACAAAAATCATTCCACTAGGTGCCACACTAGATAATGGATTAACATCATGACCAGCACCACTAAACATTAAGTCATATTCATAATTTAGTCTATTACATACTTGTTGAATCACATTTTGGACTGCTTGGTCTAAATGAACTCCTTCTTTATAAACTGTTCGTTTAATTGTTATATTTAGATCTCTTGCTTCATTTTGTAATTTGTTTATAACTTCTTTAATTATATCTTTATCCGTATGTCTCAATTCAATTGGAAATTCTACCCTACCAGGAATCACATTAACAGCCCCAGGTTCTACATCAATATCTCCAACCGTTCCTACTAAATTATCTCCCATCTGGTTTATAATTTCATTTACTTTAGTAATTAGATGGCTTGCCTTAACTAAAGCATCATCTCTTAAATCCATGGGAGTAGTTCCAGCATGGTTGGCCCTTCCCTTGACAACCACCTTATATCTTGCTATCCCTATAATCCCCTTAACCACCCCTATAGATAACTCTTTATTATCCAGCATAGCCCCTTGTTCTACATGTAATTCAATATAATTTTTTATTGTAGCTGGATTTCTAATTGCTTCTTTTACTTCTTGTGGTTTAATTCCAACTTGTGAGAGTGAATTAATATTTTTCTCATTTAATTCAAAGTTTCCAGAAAAACACCTACTACCAAAAGTTCCTCCCACTTGATTTCCTTCTTCTCCAATAAAGACTGCTACTTCTAGAGTATGTTGATTATAATAATCAGTTTCTACTAATCTTTGTATACACTCTAGAGCACTTAAAACTCCTAATACCCCATCAAACATACCCCCGGAAGGCACTGTATCAATATGCGAACCTATAATAATTGATTTTTCAGCCACCTGTCCTCTACTCCGCCCAAAAAGATTACCTACAGAATCTCGATATGTTTCTAATCCAACTTCTTCCATTAATTCTTTTACATACTGATTTGCTTTTTCATACTCAGCGGTAAAAGCAGGCCGATTTATTCCTTGACCTCCATAGGGTAACCCAGCAGATAACTCCCCTTGGTATCCTATTGTTCCTAATTCAATTAAATTTCTTTTTAATCTTTGTCTATTTATCTGCATACCTTTTTTCACTCCTTTTGCTCTTTAACTTATGTGTATTAAATTTTGAATCTATTTATAACTGACCAACAAGAAGCAGCCAGTTTCCTTTTAAAAGGAAACTGGCTGCTTAGATCTTTAAATAGGTACTTCTATATTTAATAAGGGAACATGTTGTTGGGCTCCATAAACATCAGTTTCACCAACTGCTCCTGAGGAACGAGGTCGCTTAATAGTAACCTTAATCGCTTGCGCTGGATCATAATTAATTAGGGATAAAACATCTTCTCTATCAATACTATATAACTTAGCTATTAAATCTTTATTAATCACTCCTAAACCCCTTACCTGCTCATAAATATCAAAACTTTTAAAGATGAAATCAAATGTTAGTTCATAAGGGCCAGCATTCTTACTTCTAATCACATCTACTAATTCAGTAATCTTTCTTTTTTCACTCATCTATTTCACCTACCCTCAATTATTATTAAAAATTACGCTTAATTGATATATTGTGTCACCAAAGGTGACACAGTCGTATGTCGTGTGCTGTGTGCTATCTGCTAATTCAAAACACTTAAATTCAAAATCTACCCCTTTAAGATTACTATGTTTTAAGGAATTGAACTGGATCTGTGGTTTTGAATTGAAGGGTTTGAATTAGCACACGGCACATAGCAGATAGCTGATAGCTGTGGCACGAAAGTGCCACTTTATATCAATACTACACTTCCTCTACTGTTACTGGAAATAATTCGCAAGGATCATCAACTTCAATTAAGTGATGGAGATTAAATTCATAAACTTCGCCTGCTTTCAAATCAGATGGAGAATAAGGAAAAGCTAAGTTTCCAGCAGTAGCTACTCGCCCAGGATAACCATAATGTAACATTGTAGAACGAGCAAAACTACAAATAGTATTAGCTAATTTCTGTGTTTTAGCTACAACTTCAATAATGATTCCTACTTCGTGAGCAGCAACCTCTTGTTTTGGTTCTAAATCCCCCATTACTCCATCCCGACCATAAACTCTAAACAACAAATCATAATCCTCAGCTGCTAAGTCAGTAAAATTATCTCTAACGGTATCTTTAACTACTTCTATTGTCTGGTCTAATTCCTTAATCATAATTGGATCTCTTGTCCCAGCAATTGATAAGGTCCGATAACCTACCTGTTTAGCTCCTTCTAACTTAATAGTATACTCCTCATCAGCAATAAATTTACTCCCAGTTACCTTCACTCTTCTGTCATCATATTGTTCAAAATCTGCCTCTGATAAATCAATTACACCTCCTGGACCATGTAATTGAAGTGGATTAGTCTTCTCATACAAAGTATGGGCTGCTACAGAAGTAGTAGTACATTTTCGCTCAGGATTTAAAGGTTCTAAGATAAAGCTATCCTCATTTAAAATCCCAAACATACTATCACTACCACTCCCAGGATTAGCTGCAATAGAAGCACACTCCATGATTTTACCCATATGCAGGGCCAACCCTGCTGGAAAACCAGCTCTAATACAAGGAGCTGCAAAAACAGTAGGATCATAAGCTCGACCTGCTAAAATCACTTCTGCCTCCTGGTCTAAAGCACTAATAATCGGTTCCACTCCCATCTGACCTACAATTCGAGTACTAGCCTTTAATTCTCCTTTAGTTATCTCTTCAGCTGGAGCTAACGGAGAAATATCTCCGGCCTCGAATTTATCCACCACAAACTCCTGGTCCTGTTCAGCTTGGATAGTAGCTAACTTAAAACTTAACTCCTCTTCTTGCGCAATTTCTCGTACTACTTCAACACACCACTCTAGGTGGGGAGCTCCACCAGCTCCCCCTGCTGTTCCTACAATAACCGGAATCTCTCTCTTTTGACCTGCTTTAATCATCAACTCCAGATCTCTTTTAACTGCCGTCTTATCTGTAAAAGACTTCCCTGCACCTAAATAATAAGGGCCAGGATCTATAGAACCAGCATCCACTGCAATCAAATCAGGATCCTTCTCCAACCCTCGCTCAAAAGAATCCTGAGGAAAGCCATAACCTAAAATTGCAGTTGGAGATAATACTCGTAATTCTTTCATTTATCTTCCCTCCTGTCTATAGTTCGATTATCTATTAAATAGATACCCAATATGAAAATGTAACTTAAAAGTTAGCAATAAAAATTCAAAGTCTATTTCGGAAAAGCTACTTCGTAGCTTCTTTCCGAGTAACTTTTATTGAACTATAAAAGTTACCAAAAGATTTCAAGGGAGAACAATCAATGTTTTCTACCATTAAAGATTTTCTACAACATTTAAAATAATTATAGATTATATATTATTCACTCACTTTAACCACTGGACACTGATTGTTCTCTAATAAAAACACTAAAATTAATTAAAAACTAGTGTTTAATTTACAATTCCCAATTCTGATATTAATAATTTGAATTAGCTGATCCTACAAGTTTCACTGAAACTTTTCGTGATAAAAAGCATCCGCTCATAGCAGACAGCACACGACTTACATTCGCGCCTGAATTAAACTCAATACCCGCTCCATTTCATTATTGACAATCATTAATCCTTCATCGACTCCCATACCTGGCTTAGCCAACATTTGATCTGGTCTAGTGGCCAAGGCTAGATGAACACAAACCTGGGCCGAACGATCTGTTTCATTACAAGTTCCTCCTTGATAAGCTCCTACTCCCTTTTCTTTACAATATAAGACTGCTTCAATTGTATTATTGATCCCTCCTAAATCAGGTGTTTTAATCTGGACTACATCTGCTGCTTGGTGATCAACAAATAATTTAATATCCTCTAGGGTATTACACCATTCATCAGCTACTAACTCCACATCTATATCTCTAGCAGCCACTTCCTTTTTGAGTGCTTTCATATCTTCGATCTGCTGAGCTCTACTGCCAGAGTCCATTGGCCCTTCAATTCGCAAGGTATGAGGTTTAGCAGCTGCTGCTAATTTTTCTAAATAATCAGCCATTCTAACCGGATCATTAGCAAAAGCTAAACCGATAGTCCCATACACATCTAGATGAAAAACAGGTAAATAATCCTCATTAGAGCGCAGTTGATGGACTCTTTCTTTTAGCCATTCTACATACTCTAATAATTTTTCCCCATTGGTTCCTAACTTTTCTTGGACATTATTGATTAAAGCATGAGGGATCACATCTGCTTGTTTAATAGTCATTTTATCTACATTCAAGTAACGCTCATCACCAGTTTGAGTAAAGATAGGAATCGGTTGGGCAATTAAATCCAAACCATACTCTTCTGTAACTACCTCAGTCATAGTCTTTTGTTTAGCTTTAGCTACTGCAGACAATAATGCCTGAGTAAGTCCATAACGTAGAGCAGTATGTAGCGGTTGACCATCTAGCTTTAAAGTATCAAATTCCTCTGCTAACTGACGAAAACTAGTCAGTTCTCTCCCTTTCAATCTAGGAGCAATTTCTTGCTTGATTAGCGGAATGAATTCTTCAGCTAAGAATAAAGGATCTCGCCCTCCCGCTCCAGAGTACTGGACTGCTGCACAATCTCCATAGGCTACTTGCCCATCCTCTAAAACTAACATGATAGAAATAGATTCACCAGCTTGGCGGATAGAAGCAAAACCTTCTGTCTGCGGTTCCCCTAGATAAGAAAGACCATCATGTTCAGCATCTTCTTTAATTGCTTGTTGATCATCAAAATAAAACCCTGTTAACCCGGGAGAAGTAACTATATCTGTGATCTTCATTTTTTCACCATCCTTAATATTAGTTGATAGTGTATAGTTGATAATTTACAGTTTAAACCTACAAGCTAGATATTTTATATAATTTGATCTCTTTACTATAAACTATAAATTATAAACTGTAAATTGATTAACTCCTTGGCCGTCCTACTAACATCCCTTTTCCAATAGCATAAATATCATCGGTTACCATCTGAAAGTTAGGCTCTCTACCTTCAACTGCTCCTCGCTCTTCTAACTTTTCTTGATTAAAATCAATCACTTCTTCAGAAAAAGGCAAATTACCATAATTCAAATATCTAACTGCTCCATTATTATCCCGAGCTGGCAGTAAATTATTAGCATTATATCTACTAGGAGCAAACGGAACATCCAATACTCCAGCCTCAAAGGCTCTAACCGTTCCTTGGGCCAAATCCCCAGCCCCTAACTCAAATACTCGATCAAGAATCTCAGTCGTCTCTTGTTTAATCATTGCCTTTTCTGTGGCTAATTCCTCATTAGATAGCAACTGTTGGTTACGAAGCATATTAATCAGTTGTTTAGTAGACTTTAATCCTTGAGCATTTGCTTCTTTAGTCGGGACTCCTAGTGCTTCATGAGGAGTTTTAGTAATTACTTTAGTTGCTTCACCTAAAGCTGCAGTAGCTGCTCCCCAGGAAATAACCCCAAAAGCTTGAGCTTCATCTTGGGGGAAACCTCCCATCCACTGATGAAAGACAGTAGTTAACATTACATCATCATAATCAGCTAAATATTCTTCCGCTAATTCTTCTAAAGTTTGTAAAGCAGCTACATCTTGGACTAAATTACCACACTGACCATAACCTAAAGTAATGTTTCTAACCCCTTGTTCAGCAGCCAACAGACCTTCAATTAAAGCTATACTATGAGATATAGATGGAGGCACTAAAGTACCTGTCAAAGGACCAAAAGGTTCCCGATTAATTGAAATCCCCCGTTCTTCATATAGGCCAATTAATCTATCCACATACTGCCAATCACAGATAGTCTGTCGCAAGGACACATCTTTAGCATAAGGAATATTATAAGAAATTCCACCACCTTCATAATCAGTAAATCCACCTGCTAGAGTAATTTCAGCTAACAATCTAGCATCGGGAGTCCCATGTCTAACTTGGACTGGAGCATCTACAGCCTCAATTACCTGTCTACATCCTTCTACGCCATGATTAACTGCTGGAAATCCATTTAACATTGACCGTCCTTCTTCCCTACTCTCTTTAATGCCCTCTTCGGCTTCCTGATAATTATTCTGGCGCGTATAACTATCGATAGTAGTCGGAAGTAAATCTGCTTGGCCTTCTTCTGTTAGATATTTTAATAACTCAATATGTTCCTCAATTAAGGCTACCCCAGCTCTAGGTTGGATTAGAGTATCGCCTTTTTCTTTAGCTTCTGCTAATTGTTGGGTCATAACCTGTTCTGCTGATAAACTCTTCTGATACTCAATCGCGTCTTCTAAATTAACTTCTTGCCCTGTAGGCCATTCTTGTAATACCTCTTCTCTAATTTCTTGAAACTTATCTAACCCCCACTTTTCATTTTTTAGTTTCATTATCTTCCCTCCCTAATTTCTTCAGATGTTTTGTAGCTAACCTAAAAGCTTTATTTGGTGCCTTTTCTGCTAACAAACCAATTGCTGCTAGTAGATAATCCTGATCAAGCATTAAATCTGGTTCTTGAGGAGCTAACACAGTAGGATCCTGGTCGGTAAATAACCCTTCCTTTAATATCTCAGCTGGTTGCGAATTATGTACTATAACTCCTCCAGTTCCTATAATCAGCTCTAGATCAGTTAAATCTTTACCATACTGGACATGATTTTCTCCTAATGGACTATACACTGTCTCAATATGCCCTACATGACGTTGGATTGCTAAGTGGATAGCAGCTTTAGCAATTCCTAGATCTATTTTCTGTTCTAACTTATTATTAGGAAGATACTCTACATCTGCTCTCACCTGTTTAATATAATCTCCTAACCTATCTTTAGTAACTTTTTGTGGTAGATAGGATAATAATTTTTCAACCCCAATAACCTCTACTAAAGAAGGTGCACTATAACGCATCCCTAGATCGCCTTCTACAGTTCTTTTAACATATGGCTCCTCCAAACCACGCCTACTAACTCCAGCTGTAGTAGGTTCACCAGTAGCTACTGAATGAAGATCAGTAGTAGCTCCTCCAATATCAGCCACTATTAACTCTCCTAAACCTGCCTGCTGTGGTGTTCCTTCTGCTAGCAATTCAGCTGCTTTCATCACCGCTGCTGGAGTAGGCATAATAACTTGATCGATATACTCTTTAGCCTGATCTAAACCTTTAGCTTGAATGATTTGATCTAAAAAAACCTGTCTAATTGTCTTCCGAGCTGGTTGAGCATTTAACTCCTCTAGCTTAGGCATAACATTAGCAGTTAGATAAACTTCTTTTCCTGCTCTCTCTAGAATATTTCTGACCTTATCTGCTGCTACTTTATTGCCCGCTACTACAATTGGAGCTGCTAAATCCAATTTGGCCAGTGCTGTTGCATTCTTGCTAATTATATCCTGATTGCCCCCATTAGTTCCTCCTGCTAACAGTATTACATCAGGCTCTAGTCTACTAATCTCCTGTAACTCAGCAGTTGTTAATTCATAAGCATATACATTAGCTACTTTAGCTCCCGCTCCTAAAGCAGCCCGATTAGCAGCTTCAGCAGTTAATTCGGGCACCAAACCAATTGCTACCATCTTTAATCCGCCAGCTGCACTACTACAAGCTAACCGATATTCCAGGGTAGCTAAGTCAATCCCGCTTTCCTCTAGTTTATCTAGGACATTACTGATCCCGATAGTGACATCATCTTGAACTGTTGTTAGTGCCTTAGCAGTAGCTTTTAATTCTACATCTGCCAGATCAACAACAGTTCCTTTCGTATAAGTACTGCCTATATCCAATAATAAGGCTAATTCCATAACTTCACCCCACTAATCTTTCTCTATAATACCTAAATCTTCTTTTAGATCAGCAATAGGTTGCTCAGTCTCTGTTCCCGGAGGATAAACCCGATCAAATCCCATCTCTAAAAATTTTTCTCGAACAGGTGCCCAGTCCTGTTTACCTACTACCAAGTTGCCCCCGACATACAAGAGAACATCTTCTAAACCAGCCTCTATACACTTTGCTTTAAATCCTTTACAGTCCATCTCTCCATGGCCATAGAGCGAAGATACCAAAATAGCCTCAGCATCCGTCTCAATAGCTGCATTGATAAATTCTTCCTGGGACGCTAACACTCCAATATTAACTACATTAAAGCCAGCCTCAGTAAATGCTTCTTCTAAAATTCTATTTCCTACTGCATGCACATCTGAACCAATAACTCCTAAAACTATATTTGTCTCTTCCATTAATCCCCCTCCTTTGATTCATACTACTACAATTAATAATTAGTATAATCAATTTCCCTTTATTCTAAACTAAATATATTTTTATCCTCAGTTAAATAAATGTGGTCCTAAAGTATCAATTCTTTATTCAAAAAATACAAATAGGCGGACTAAATAGCCCACCTATACAATAAATCTATAACTAATTCAATTTTAAAGGGCGAATATCTTAACTCTCAATTACACCTTCAAAATACAGGTTGATAATATCATCTTTAATCTCCTGCACCGGAAATGATTCTTTAAACATAAACCAATGTAAAGTCGTTATATTTACCATTCCAATTAGAGAGGTAGCAGCTGTTTCAGCGTTTACCTCTTTAAAATCACCATTATTGATTCCTTGCTGGATGATTTCTTCCACAATTACTGTATAGTTACTTCTTATCTTTTTTATATTCTCTTCAAATTTATCCTTATAACCCCAAATTTCTCGGGTTAAAAACTTACTAAAAGAACGATTCTGATTATAAAACTCAAGTTGAATAGCTATTACTTCCTCTAACTTCTCTACTGGATCAGTTAAATCAACCACAGCTTGTTGTACTTGTTCAATTAGCTCTTCAAATCCTGTTTCTATTAAGGAAGAAATCAACCCCTCTTTATCATCAAAATACCGATATAATGTTCCTTTTCCCACTCCTGCTTCTTTAGCAATTTCATTCATAGTTGTACTTGTAGATCCTTTTTGCGAAAATCTCTCAACCGCTACTGTGAAAATCCTTTCTTTTTTGGGGTGCATAATTTCAGCTCCTCACTCATTTATTAAAAATCATACTCGAATGTAGCAGATAAGTAATCATTATCAGCAAATTGACCAAATTGAGTATCGTCAGCGCCTCCAAATAATTTATAATTTACTTTTAAACTTGTATCATCTTTAAGTTTAAACTCTACTTCATTATCTAACATATAATCATCACTCTCAATATTATAAGCTACAGAAACCTCTGGTAATATTGTTTCATTCTTAAATTTATCTGATACCTTTAATAAAGCCAGATTAGTAAAGTAATCTCCATTCTCATTATAATCAATATCATTATCATTTTTAATTTCATCATTATTTAAAATCAACTCACTCTTAACCTGTAAATTAACATTTACATTATGTACTGGTAAATCTCTATCCCCACCAATAATCCAAGCTACTTTATTATTATGAACCGTTGGCTTATCTCCAGCCGTATCTTCAGTTAAATAATAAGCTAATTCAGCTCGAGAATTAATCCCGGCAATCACAGAACTAAACTCTGTTCCTAAAACAGTTACTCGATCATAATGTAGATTGATTTGATCAATCTCTTGATCAATCTCTTCCTCAATCTTACTTATATCGTCATTTGATAATGTAGATTCAGGTTTAAATTTTTCAACTTCATTTTCAATACTTTTAACAGCCTCTATATTCATACTAGGTTCTTTCATCCGCCCCTGATAAAGAGAAAAACCATAATCATAACCAGCTTGGGAAGTAGTATACCGCAAACCTAACTGCCCATCTTCAATTTCATTATAGGTAGGACTTAATTTATCTTTTAATTCAGATGCTAATACTAAATTTCCTGAACCCTTTAATATTCCTCCTGCTTGATTAAATAATTTTACATCATTAGTAACCCAATTACCTTCTGTAGCTAACTTATCAGGAGTAAACTCTGGCGTATAAACTGCTTCTAGTGTACCATTATCTAGATAATAATCTACTTTGACCATTTCTTCACCTATTTGCCGGTCTAGATACTCTGGATTAACAAAATCAGTTAAATCCTCTCCATTTAAATTATCTACTACATGTAACTTATCTCCTGTACCCCAGACTACTTTCTTTTTACCTACTACTAAATCAAATTTATCATAATATAATCTCATAAATGCTTCTTCAATATTAGCTGTATCCTCTGTGGAATCATTAAAATTCAAAGTAGCCTGCACTTCAGACTTATCGTTTTGATAATTCAAATCTAAATCTAAATCTGGAGTAGAATCAACTACCGAATCTTCATTTTCATTATCTAAAATTGCTCTAGTATCTAGTTTTAAAGTTCCGCCCCAAGTTAATGCAGTAGAATCAATTCCAAATCCTGTATTTTCATCACCAAATGCACTCTGGTTAGAACTACTTGATTCTCCAAAAGCACTTTCATTGGCTAAAACTGTAGCTGGTAGACTCATACTGAGTAAAACAATTAAAAATAAAGTTAGTATTCTTCTTCTGCGCTTCATTCTTAATCAACCCCCTTTGTAATATTGATATAAAGTGGCAAAATGCCACTTTATATCAGTTTACAATTTACAATTAAAACCATAAAAGAAATACTATATACTATTAACTATTACTTATCTTCCTGTTCTTAAGAATTTCTTTGTAAATTTATCTGAATTAATTTGTTTATTATATTCAATATACGGATTTCCTGAATTACTACGTTTAATATATAATCTAGTAGAGTGGCCAGTCTCCTTATCTATCATGACAGTCCTAAAGACAGTCCAGATTCCTTGAATCTTTTTAATATTTTGTTTTACTTTCATTACTTTTTGTACTTCTCCTGTTTTTTTACTATACATTTCTACTCGAACTGGAATAAAGTGTTTCTTTGTTACCCAAGAAATCCTTTTGGCATACTGAGAACCTTCTAAATCTTTAGGTACAGACTCTATTACATAACATTCATATTCCTTTAACTTTTCTTGGCGCAATAATTTATGCTTATCTTCCTTTACTTCTCTAGTTTCCATATCATCATAAGTAAAATCAGAGCCCATAAAAGCACTATCTCCTTGTGAAGCAGCAATCCTTCTCACTCTTCCTAAGCCTGGTAAATAAATCCATTTATCATCGTCTCGATTTTCATTCTCAATTTGTAAGTATCTAGTCCCTTGCACAGAAGCAGGAGTCCTAAATTCCATAACCGTTCTCGATAAATCTTCTGCTTGATTATAAGTTTCGCCCCATACTTCTAAAGTTCTAGGGCTTACTTCTCCATCTTTGTCTACTAAATCCATCCCCATTAAGGCATGCATTGTTTCTCCATCATCTCTATTTCTTACTCGCTGTATAACCTCTTTTCCAGTCATCGCAAATGCACTAGTACTTAAAACTACAACTAATCCCAAGACTAAAATTAATGTTTTTTTCTTCATCTTCATTCCTCCTTTATTTTTATAAACTTACACTTGATTCTTTATCAGCTACTGAAGACTTACTTATGAATCTAGGCTTAAATAAATTCAATAAAGCTGGTAATATAATCATTGAAGCTAAAGAAGCAGTTACCATAGTTAATGTTACCAATAAACCTAAATTAACTAAGGGAGTAAAATTAGAGAATAATAAAACAGCAAATCCAATTGCAACTGAAACAGCATTAAAAATTATTGCTTTCCCAGAAGTTAGTAAAGTTCTTTGGCAAACCACATCTAAATCATCTGTCTTCTGTCGCTCATGACAATAACCTGCTAAGAAGTGAATAGTATAGTCAACTCCAATTCCTATTGCAATAGAAGCTACCATTGAAGTAGCTATATCTAATTTGATTCCTGTAAATCCCATCACGCCAAAGTTAATTAATAAAGAGACACTTAAAGGAATTATTCCATAAAATCCAGCTATTAGTGACTTATAATTAATAGCTACTATCAAAAATACTATTAATAATGAGATTAAAATACTTCTAATTTGACTAGAAACTATTAAGTTATTAACTGCTAAAGACATATTAGCATGACCAGCTATTGCAGCATGATAACCTTGGGGAAAGTTTTGAGCCACATACTCTTTAATATCTTCTTTAACTTTCTTAGTAACTATATTACTTCCGGTTGTCATTTGCACACTCATCCTTGCTTTGGAAGGCTCTAGTTGATCATTAATTAAATCATCTAAACTTCCTGAATACATTAATAAATATTGAGATATAAGGTTTTTTAGTTGCTTTCTATTAGCAGCAGCATATTTATCTGAATTATAGGGTATTTCATTATAAGCTGCCCCTTTATAATTTAATTCTTCATTTACAGCTTCAACTAATTCTTCCCCAGTTAAATTTAGTTTCTTAGCTTTTACAATAGCGTTATTTAATAAAACTATCATTTCTTTTTCTGATAGTTTACTTTTTGAAGGAGGCTTTATATCTACCCTATCATTCTTATCTTGTTGGGACTCAACTTTATTTTCAGTTCCAAAATCAGAATCTGATTTAAAGTCAGAAGTAGTCTCTGTCCCAAAGTTAGTTGTATCTTCTGCAAAGCTACTTGTCGTCTCCTCACTAGAACTAGATTCAGCCGAATTATCTCTTGAGGTTGTAGTCTCCTCTTCTGAATAATTCATTGCTTTATTCATCCGCTTGATAAAATCAGTAACTGAAGTAACCTTACCTACTTCATCATATTTAGCAGTTAAATAATTTTCTAATTCTCCCATTTGTTTTAAAACTTCTGGATTAGTCAAACTTCCTTTTCCTTTTCCATCTACTAAGACATTAAGAATATTTGTTCCAGCAAAATTATTATTTATAAATTGATCTGATTGCCTAATTTTAGTATCTTCTTTAAACATTTCAATCATTACATTATCAATTACAATCTGAGAAATACCATAACTAGAGATAAGAATGATAATTAAAGCTAGAGCTAAAACTCTAATTCTTTTTTTAGAAAAATAATGATATAAACCAAGAATTAACCTATCCATTAGATTCTGATCATTATTTTGATTTTTACTATAATTCAAATTTTTATGTCTAACTAATAAAATTGCTGGAATTAAAGTCAAAGCTACAAGCAAAGCTGTTGCTACTCCAATTGCTGTAAAAATCCCAAATTCTTTAATAGGAACTATATTACTTGTTCCTAGAGATCCAAAACCTACAATAGTAGTTAAGCCCGCTAATAAAACTGGTTTACCAACTTTTCTTATTGTTTCTAAAACCATTTGGCGATGTTCATCTTCAGTTATTTTCTCATTTTTCTCTCTTAAATCATCATAATAATGACTAATGATATGAATCCCATAAGCACTTCCCACTGCAACTAATAAGACTGGAATAACAGTTGAAACCATTGTTAATTGAATATTTAATAAAGCCATGATTCCTAAAGTCCAAATTGTACTGATTAAAACTGTCAACATAGGTAAAGCTACTCCACCAAAATTCCTAAAAGAAAGATATAAAGAAACTAAGACAACACCAATCACAAACGGAATTAGTCTTTTCAAATCAGATTGCATATTATTTCCCATTAATACATTAATAGCAGGACTACCTGCAATATGGAAACTTAAGTTACTATCTTTATATTTTTTTAACTTTTCCTTGATCTTAGAATAATTTTTTTCTTTTTCCTCAATTGTGAGTCCTGATTTCAAATCAACACTAATTTGAGTAGCATTTAATTCATCTGTGTAGAGGTTATCCTTATATAAGTCCCAAGAAATAAGCTTACTTTTTAATTTTAATACATCCTCTTCGCTATTAGGTACATCTTTTACCAAATCATTAACTTTCATTCCTTCAGCAGTTCCTTCAATATAATCTGCATTAGTAAGTGAGGTTACTTCGTCTACATTAATTATTCCTTCTAGGTCACTTGTTATTTTTTTTATTGTTGTAATATTCTTTTGAGATAAAATAGTTCCACTTTGATTTTTAATAGCTACAGCTATCATATCCGAACTTCCATATATTTCTTCCATCTGCTCATTAGTAACTTTTGCTGAATGATTGTCAGGTAAAAATATTTTAACAGCATTATTAATTTTTATATTTGGTACTTGGATGGCTAAAAATATAGTAATAAGACTGATTATTGCAATAACTATCCACGGCCCTTTTAATATTTTTTTCATGTTGTCCCTCCTATTTATAAATAATATAGATGTATAGAACTGACTAGTCAGTTCTATACATCTATATTATAGTTAATAATCTGTCATTTGTCAATAATTAATTGGATCTTATGTAAAATAATAATTATAAAGTAAAATAAGACAACCTTTAATCAGGCTGTCTTATTTTATATTAAATTCTAAAGTAGTTTAATTATCCATTATTAATTTATAGTACTTATTTAATAACTTATCTAGCTGCTGGCTTTTTTCTAAAACTTCTTCTTTAACTTCTCCATTCTCTGTAAGCTCATGTAGTTCCTTTCTTAAATCTTCAATCCGAATTAATAATTTTTCTTTATTCATCTCTTTTCCTCCTTTATTTTATCATTTGCTATGGAGGAGAAAAATATTTTTATTATTAGAATTAATTTAATATTGATATAAAGTGGCACTTTCGTGCCACAGCTATCAGCTATCTGCTGTGTGTCGTGAGCTAAGTCAAATTCTTCAATTCAAAACTATAAACCTAGTTCAACCTCTGAAGCCATAGTAATTTTAAGGGGTTCGATTTTAAACTTAAAGGTTTTGAATTGGCTGATAGCACACAGCACACCTTTCGGGTCTAACGACCACTTCATGATAAATCTACTGACGACTGTGTCACCTCTGGTGACACAATATATCAATTACACTGCTTCCCATTTAGAACACTTTGAACCCCAGCGAGCAATTATTTCATCATTTTGGTGAATATTTATAATTTCACAGCGATTAGCACAGCCATCACACTCAAAACTAGAAGCATGATAATCAAAATCAGTAGTACTAAAACCTTTAAATCGAGTCTGTGATTTACCCCCTACTTCTTCCTGGGCCAACAACGCCGAACCAATAGCTCCCATCACATCATGATGCTCAGGCACAATTACCTCAGCATCTAATTCTTCTTCAAAAGCTGCTTTAATCCCATTATTAGCTGCTACTCCTCCCTGGAAGACAATAGACTCTAAAATCTCTTTACCTTGTCCTACATTATTAAGATAATTTCTGACCATAGCTTGTGATAAACCAGCTATAATATCCTCTAGATTATGTCCTAGTTGTTGTTTATGAATCATATCTGATTCAGCAAAAACAGAACAACGGCCTGCTATTCTAACTGGTGTTTCTGCTTCTAAGGCTAAATCACCAAATTCATCAATAGGGATATTCAATCGACTAGCTTGCTGGTCCAAAAATGATCCAGTACCAGCAGCACAAACAGTATTCATCGCAAAATCAACTACTACTCCATCGCGGAGAATAGTTAATTTTGAATCTTGGCCCCCGATCTCTAATATTGTCTGTACTCCAGGCACTTCATTAGAAGCAGCTACAGCATGAGCAGTGATTTCATTCTTAACTACATCTGCTCCTACAATTACCCCAGCTAATTTTCTAGCACTTCCGGTAGTTCCTACCCCTAAAATCTGATAATCATCATTTTCTTCTATCTGGCTTAATCC
Organism: Halanaerobaculum tunisiense; assembly: GCF_054657635.1. Lineage (NCBI taxonomy): Bacteria > Bacillati > Bacillota > Clostridia > Halanaerobiales > Halobacteroidaceae > Halanaerobaculum > Halanaerobaculum tunisiense. The sequence goes on along the minus strand of NZ_BAAHYI010000015.1, from coordinate 2,665 downwards.
TTTCTGGATAGTTGCAATTGGTTGCCCATTTGTTCTTAAGTATAATTTATCAACTAAATTTTGCTTCTGGTCAACAACTACTAGATTCGTACTTACTGATCCTACATCTATACCTAAATATCCTTGCTTCATACAACTTGTCCCTCCTGTTTACTTTCTCTTTGCCGGGCCAACAGGTCAGCAAAGGCCTCCAAACGAGTAATAAACCCTGCTTCTCCTGTCTGTTCATCAACACTAATAGATAAAACAGGAAGATCTAAATCCTTACTAACAGCAGGTAAGATACTGTCTGCTATAATTTCTGGCATACAGGTAAAAGGAGCTAAATGAACTACTCCATCATAACCATCCTCAGCGTAAAGAACTGTTTCCCCTACTGATTCTAAACCATGACCACCTACAAAATGATTCAAATAAGGTTGAGCTGCTTCTTTTATTTGTTGGTGGTGACTTTTGTCTTTAAAAAATTCTAAATAGAGATGTTCTTCAATCCAATCAGTTAGATAAATTGATCTATCCACTATAATCCCTCGCTCACCTAACTTTTTTTCTAACTGAAAGTTAGTAAAAGGCTCTAGTACTACATAAATTTCTCCTACCATTCCTACTCGCAAGGGTTCAAAACCTTGTCTTCTGTTTAAATTATTCAGTTTATTCTTTATCTTTTCTACTACTGATTCAGTTTCTGAAATTGAAACAGCTTGGTCTATTTGTTCTAAAGCTTGATTATATACTTCTGTCCCTTCTTTACGATCCACTAAATAAGGTCTAGTCTGATTAATTAACTGACTTAAATTATCTACTGCTTTAGCTTTGGCCCACCCTTTCCGCCAAGCATTAATTATATTCCACCAAGATATATTGCCTAGTAAAAACTTTAGTTGATCATAAAAATTCTTCCAACCTAACTGCGGTGGTTCTAAAACAATCATCTCAAAATCATAACCTAAATCCTCCAAAATCTTTCGCTCCACTTCACCATAATAACCAAATCTACAAGGGCCAGCTCCCCCACCCATCACAATTGTATCTGCTCCCTCTTCTATAGCCTCAATAAAGTTACCTATATTAATCTTTAAAGGCAGACAAGCAAACTCAGGAGCATTTTTAACCCCTAGCTCTAGAGTCCGTTTAGTAATTTTAGGTGGCGAGATAATATCCAATCCTAATTCCTTAAATAAAGTTTTAACTGCGATATCCATATTCCCCATATGAGGAAAAGTAACCTTCATCTTAAGCCCCCTCCCACTGAATCATATCTACAAAAGCTTCTAACCGAGTCCGCAATCCTGCTTCCCCAGTATGCTCATCTAAATTTAAAAACATAAAGGGCTGTTCGCTCTTATCTTTAGCTTCTCTTTCAATCATTTCTCCTACTAGAGAATCAGGACCACAACCAAAGGCAGTTAATTGAATAATCCCATCAATATCCTCGCGAAAGAAGAAGTGATAAGCTGCTCCTAACATCCGCTTACTAAGACTCCAAAACATATCTTTTGATAAATAGGACAATCCTTCTTCAATTGCTGAATCAGGTAACATATCAGCTGTAACTACATTTAATCCCATCTCTTCTAGCTGATCTACTAAGCCCATGCTAATATGGGAGTCATGGATAATATACTCATGACCTAAAATGGCAATCTTATAATCAGCTTGCTGACTCTTAGCTCTTAATTGCTGATAGTGGTCTCTTAAGGCCTGCCAACCCTGCCACGTAGCCTTTAACACTTGCCAATAGCTTTTATTTAATCTAGTCCCTAACTTTAAAACAGGCTTAACTAAATTTAATTTACTTCTTCTTAAATTAACTGTAGGATGCAATAGCGGAGGAAGCTCTTCTACACTATATCTTACCATATCAGGTAGTCCCATAAACTTAGGACATAAATACTCCTGAGAATCAACACTAACTACTCGAGGAATAAAAATATAATCCGATCTTTCTTTTAGATATTCCACATGACCTAAAAATAACTTAACTGGCAAGCAAGCTTCATCATTAGCTAATTTTACTCCAGCGTCAACTATCTTTTTAGTTGATTTATTAGACTTAACTACTTTACAATCTAATTCAGCAAAGAACTTCTCCCAAGCTGGACCATAATTATGATATAATAATGCTTGGGGAATTCCTATTTTAGGTTCCATCAATTGACCCTCCTCGGGGCAAGCCCACGAGGATTCTTAGGCTGAGAGTGTAACCACTACTCATATCTCCTAAGCGTAACTTCCTGTCAGCCCGACAGTACATATCCTAAGTGGTACTTGCCTTTATTTTTAATCCTTCGCTTAAAATGTTCAAGCTAGCGTTAATGTCCCTGTCATGAACTTCTCCACACTCAGAACATTCCCACTTTCTGACTTTTAAATCTTTGACTTTCTCATTTTTGTAGCCACAACTATTGCATAATTGACTACTAGCAAAGAAGGTATCTATCTTAATTAAGTTTCGACCATACCACTTTGCCTTGTATTCTAACAATTCAACAAACTTACTCCAACTAGCATCAGAAATACTTTTAGCTAGTTTAGAGTTTTTAAGCATATTCTTCACTTTAAGCGTTTCTAAGCAAATTGTTTGGTTTTCACGAATTAGCTTAGTTGACAGTTTGTGAAGAAAATCTAATCTAATATTTTTAACTTTTTCATGTACTTTAGCTAA
>NZ_BAAHYI010000014.1:0-62974 GCF_054657635.1 Halanaerobaculum tunisiense | reverse complement strand
TTTTTCTTGCTTGTCCTGAGAAAAAATGCTTTCTCTCTCAAGCGACATTTATTATATTATCATAACTTCCTGTCACTGTCAAGAACTTTCTTGCTTTTCTTTGTTGTTTCTCTGCTTTCTCTCAAGCGCAATTACTACTTTAACAAATAAATGATCCTTCGTCAAGAAATAACTTCAACTTTCTTATTTGCTTTCTTTTCTCTAACGCGACAATTAGTATCATAACATTTAATTTGTCGTTTGTCAATGAATATTATAAAAAATTACAACTGACATACTGCCACCATTAAGTAGTATTTCTTATCTGGTTTAGGCTTTTCAATCTTACTATTTCGTTGGCAAAATAATTCCACTTGAGAAAAACTACTCAATAACTTTTCAAATTCTCGTTTAGTATACTGCCGATAGTGATAAGGATTAGAACACTCACTCTCTCTACCTTGTCCAAAAGGGGTAGAGATAATTAATTTGCCAGTCGGCCGTAACAACTTCTGTAAATTAGATATAAATTTATAATCATCTTTAATATGTTCAACTGTCTCCATACTGACTATTGTATCAAATTTACCTATCTTCTCAGTCAACCTTAGATCAGTTCCACTCCCAACTTTAAATTCTGTCCACGGATAATTATAATGTTCGCGGGCGTACTCTACACTTTGCCGATCAATATCTAATCCAACAATCTGCTTGATACCCTCGCCCATTGCCAATAAAACTTCTGCCCCATAACCTACCCCACAAGCAAAATCTAATACCCGGCCTTGAGTATACCTACTAGCAAATTTATACCGGGCAATATGTTCTATTAAAAGTCCATTGTCCTGACTCATCTGTTTAGGAATAACTCGTTCATTAGTTAATTCCATTTCCACTCATCCTTCCTGTACCTGATTAATTAACGCTTCAATCGTATAATTAGAACTAGAATTCCATAATAACCAACTATCTAACTCTCTATCATTAACTGCTTTAATTTGGGCCTTGATCTTTTTCTTATCATATATACTCCGGAAAGAAAAATCCTGTAACCAAGGTCGTAATTTATAACTACTACTGCCTAGCTTCTCTTGAGCATCTGCTAGACTTCTACTAATTAATTTGTAAGGGTTAGCACTAGGGTCGTCTAATCCATAAATTCCCGAGTTATAATGAGACGGATAAATCATAGGTGAGATATAATCAAGATATTTAACCATCTTAGTAATGTCCTGTCCAATCCCTAAATCACCATTAATAGTAGTTGTTAATCCAAACACATCAGCCGATAATAAAACATCTTGGTCTGCTAATTGGTGATTAGCATACTGCAAAAAATCAAGTATGATTTCTGATTTACTATACTCGGGAGGGCTTTTAATCACTAAATTATTATCACTAGCTAAAGTAGGAAATCGAATATAATCGAATTGAATCTCATTAATCCCTAACTCAACTGCCTGTCGAGCAAGTTGTAAATTGTGATCCCAGACTTCTTTAAAATATGGATTAGTCCATTTGCTACTATTAATTACAACAGTAGAATCATCTTCTAGTTTATACTGTAAAGAATATTTATCCTGCTTAGATAGTTTTAAATCTTTAAACACAGCTAAACGACCAATCACATAAATCCCTTGTTGTTGAAACTTAGCTATTAAATTGCTTAGCTCTTTTCTAGCTGATTTTTGTTCTAAAAAAGCAGTCTTACCAGTTACATCCTTAATATCAAGCACAACAGCATTTAATCGGCTATTCTTTAATACTTTTAGTAACTTTTTCATTTTTTCTTTATTACGGATTGTTTTAGTATTAATATAAATTCCTTTTATTCTATTAGATTGCTTACTAAATGGTAGTCTTAACTTTGATTTAGTTAACACATATTTTTTTTTCCTAAAACCATCATATTCTAATTTTGTTGTTAAAGAAAATTGAGGGGAGGCTGTTGATCGACTATCTTTTAATTTTAATTGTTGGGCATAACCTGATACAGTAGCTAATAAAATACATATTAGAACTAAAATAAATGTTTTTCTCTGCAACTATAACACCTCTTAACTATATATTATAACATTAGTCAGAGAGAGATTTAATCTGTAATTTATTGTAGTTAATACAAAAAAAGGAGGATTAAATCCTCCTTGAGAATAATTAATATTATTTTTCCGGACGTAAATGAGGAAAGAGAATAATTTCTCTAATAGATGAAGAATCAGTTAGTAACATAATCAGTCTGTCAATTCCAATACCTAATCCTCCAGCTGGGGGCATACCGTATTCTAAAGCTCTAATAAAGTCTTCATCCATCATATGAGCTTCATCATCTCCAGCTTCTCTTTGCTCATGCTGAGCTGCAAATCTTTCCTCTTGATCAATAGGGTCATTTAACTCTGAAAAAGCATTAGCTAACTCATCTCCAGCAATAAATAACTCAAATCTATCTGTAAAATCTGGATTATCAGGATTTCTTCTAGCTAGCGGAGACACTTCGACTGGATACTGGGTAATAAAAGTTGGTTCAACTAATTTTTCTTCTACAAACTCTTCAAAGAACTCATTAATCAGTTCTCCTAAAGAAATATCATCTTCATATTCTAAATCTTTTTCATCAGCTAAAGATTTAGCTTCTGCCAGACTAGTTACTTCATTAAAGTCTACGTTAGCATGCTGCTTAATAGCTTCTAACATAGTCATTTGCTGCCAATTACTTAAATCAATCTCTTGGCCCTCATATTCTATCTTTAAAGTATCCAATACATTTTCTGTTATTGTCCTAATTAAATCTTCTGTTAAATCCATCATATCTCTATAGTCTGCATAAGCTTGATAAACTTCCAAAGAAGTAAACTCGGGATTATGTTTTCGCGATAATCCTTCATTTCTCATATTCTTACCTAATTCAAATACTTTTTCAAAGCCACCTACTAGTAACCTTTTTAGATAAAGTTCAGGAGCAATTCTCATATATAAATCAGTATCTAAAGCATTATGATGGGTAACAAATGGTTTAGCAGCAGCTCCTCCAGCTATCTGATGCATTAAAGGAGTCTGTACTTCTAGATAATCTTGTTCTTCTAGATATTCTCTAATACTATGTAGGATTTTACTCCTTAAAACAAATTTCTCCTGTACATCATCATTTACAATCAAATCTACATACCTTTGGCGATATCTCATCTCTACATCCTTTAAACCATGCCATTTCTCCGGTAGAGGACGTAATGATTTAGCTAACACTTTAAAGTCTTCTACCTGAATAGTTATCTCGCCTTCTCCAGACTTAAATAATAGACCTTCGATTCCAATCTGGTCTCCTATATCCAATTCATTAAAGACCTGATAAGCTTCTGCTCCTACATTATCCTCTTTAACATACAGTTGAACTTCCCCGGACATATCCTTTAAATCAACAAAACTAGACTTACCATGATCTCTAACTGCCATAATTCGACCTGCTACCTTAACCATTACACTTTCTTCTCTTAAATGGCTATAATTAGCTTTTACATCCTCTGTCTTATGAGATCTAGTAAAGTCATTTTCGTATAATTCGACTCCTTGCTCTTCTAGTTCTTCTAACTTATTACGTCTTTCTAACATAAGATCATTCAATTCTTTTTCTTCAGCTGACATTACGATACCTCCATATTACTATTTTCTAATTGCTAGAATCTTATACTCAATAGTTCCAGCAGGAACTTCAATTTCTACTGTGTCTCCTACTTTATTCCCTAATAAGCCTTTACCTACTGGAGACTCATTAGAAATTTTATTTTCATCAGGATTAGTTTCTGCTGAACTAACAATCTTATATTCTATCTCTTCATCTAATTCTTTATCCAGTATTTTAACCTTAGTCCCAATATTTACTTCAGTTGTATCAATATCATCTTCATTAAGGACTTCAGCCTTCTTGATCATCTGTTCTAATTCTTTGATTCTTCCTTCTACAAAGCCTTGTTCATCTTTAGCATCATCATACTCAGAATTTTCACTAATATCTCCTAGTTCGCGTGCTTCCTTAATTCTTTGGGCTATCTCTTTTCGTTTAGGACCCCTTAAATAATGTAACTCTTCTTCTAATTTATCCAATCCTTCTTGAGAAATAATAAGCTTTTCTTGTTCCTGATTCATAATACCCCTCCTTGATTAAGTTAAATTACAGGAGACCGATCTTAAATTAACATGTTTATTATTTCAAAAATAAAAAATGGTGTCAAGAAAACAATCTAACATTCTTTCTCTTTCTAGCTTTAATAAGGTATTATAATCTAGTTGCTAACTATTGTCAAGTGGAACTAAGGACCTCTCTAACTTTATTTACTTGTTGTAAACTTAGCTCTTGGTCTAAACTTCTTAAACTAGCTAATGAAAAACCATGTTTTTTAGCTAATTTATTAATCTCCTTTATTTGAGCACAGTCTAAATTAGCTCCTAGACTATAATTTTCATATTTGCCCTCTAAAGCTAAGATCATAGTTTCTGCCATACAAGCATAAGCTGTTCCAACTGGAAAACCAAAATCCAAATTAAATTTCACCGCTCCAGGAACTTTGACAATACCACCATCAATTACTAAAACATCAGATCTATTATTAATTACTTCTTTTCCTACATCTCGGGGCCTAGCCACATCACAAATTATTGCCCCTGACTTAAGCAAATCCACTTGTAATAAATTATCTACTGCACTGGAAGCAGCAATTATAACATCTGCTTGTGGTAAATATTTATTCAGCTTAACAGTTGTTTTCACGTCCAGCGAATAACCGGCTGTTACTTCTTGGGCCAACTCCTCTAACTTGTTCTGTTTTCTAGCAGCTAGAATTAATTGTTGACTATCTGCAGCCAATAACTTAGTACAGGCCTGCCCAATAGAACCAGTAGCCCCTACAATTAGTACATTTTGGTCTTTGATATCTACTCCGGCCATCCGACAAGCTAATTTAGTTCCTTCTAAAGCAGTAGCTACTGTATAACTATTGCCTGTAGTAACAGGAATATCTAACTCTCTAGCTACTGTAACCCCTTTATCACCTACCACAGAAGTAAAAGCACCTAAACCTACAATCTCAGCCCCTAATTCTTCAGCTTTCCTACCAGCTGCTATAATCCTCTCTATTACTTCTTCAGTGGGCAACTCCAACATCTGCCGAGAAGTTAACGGACAAGTTATAAACCAACCTTCTGCTCTGGAATCTAATCGAGACTTGATTCCTGTAATATGAGAGGTCTTAAAAGCAGGAGCTAGCTTAATAATCTTTTCTACTAGCCTATCAGGTACTGCTTTAGCAACAGGAAATTTACGAGCTACATCGGCTGCTTGCAACGGGTGAATAACAAATCCAAATTGCTTCATCTAATTCCTCCCTCTGATAAATCTCGCTGATTTAATTCCTCAATCCGAGGCCTAAAATCAATCTGGCGCAATAAATTCAAATAATCAGACACCTCAATCTCAGTTAATGGTTTATCCAGTAAACTTACTAGTGCAGCCTCTAGTATATTAGTCCCAAAGGAACGTCCCTTAAATTCAGGAGTAGTTGTAATCAACTTAGCTACCCCTCGTTGTTGTAATAAATTAATATCTTGATCAGTTATAGTATTAGTAATAATTATCTTCCCTTTTAGATCAACTGGTAAGTAACGCTTAATATAATGAAAATCACCAGCTATAACATCAGCTTGCCGATAATATTGACTAAATTTATCCTTTCTCTTGAGCTGTTTATCCCCTGTTGGATACAATAACCTAAAGGGTAATTGACTAATCACAGGTAACAATAATTTAGCAATCTTATAAAAAGTTGATAAAGACTTAATAGCCCACGGGAGTCCTAAACCAAAAATCAAATCTCCAATAATTAACTCAGCATCTTCCTTAGCTATAGCTTCTGCCATCCCAAATCTATCTAGAGCACTTACTATTAAAACTTTTTTATCAGTTAGATTGATCTCCTCAGCCACCTGCTTGATAGCTTTTCTTTCTAATGTATTCTTCAGACCACTACCATCTACAATAGGCGTCTTCTCAATTTGGCGAATAAGCTTTTTAGCAGTCCGCAATTGATACTTCTTAGCTCCAGCATAGATATTTAAATCAATTCCTCCTAAGCCAAAAGCATCAACTTGGCCATCAAGCTGACTAAATAAATCACTAGCTTCTTCTAAATCACCATCTGTTCCAATTCTTTCTAAGATAAATTCCTCTCCTAATAACTTATATCTAACCTGATGATCACGCCGCGAAGATCCTAAACTAATACTAACTACATGTTTCATAATTTCCACTCCTTTCTTCTAATATGTACAACCTAACCAAAATTATTATATCCAAAAAGAAAAAAGCTGATACTTGAGTATCAGCTGAATTGATTCTGGTATTCAATTAATATTCGTTTCATTTCTGCTTTACTCTGGGCCTGATTAACTTGATCTTTAACTGTAGTACAATTACTTAATCCCTTAAGATACCAACTAGCATGCTTTCTCATCTCTCTAATTCCTACATACTCGCCCTTATATTCTACTAGTCTTTCTAAATGATCTATAGCCTGATCAATCTTTTCTCTAGGAGTAGGCGCTGGTAATAACTCGCCTGTCTCTAAATAATAGGCTATTCGCTTACACAGCCAAGGATTACCTTGAGCCCCGCGAGCAACCATTACGGCAGCACAATCTGTCTGCTCTATCATCTCCTGAGCATCTTGAGGACTGAAAATATCACCATTACCGATAACTGGAATTGAAACTGCCTGATTAACCTGGTTTATAACCTCCCAATCAGCCTTTCCCTCATAAAACTGCTCTCGAGTCCGACCATGAACCCCAATAGCTTGCGCTCCATTTTCGGCAGCAATCTTAGCTATTTGGCAAGCATTAATCGTCTCACTATCCCAGCCGGCCCTAATTTTGATAGTTATTGGTATCTCCACTGCCCCAGTCATAGCAGCAACAATCTCACCTAATAACTGTGGTTCCTTCATTAAGGCAGAACCAGAACCATCCTTTACTATCTTGGGAGTAGGACAACCAACATTCAAATCAATAATATCAGGTTGACTAACCTCTTTAACCTTTTTTGTTGCTTGAGCTAAAATTTCAGGTTGATTACCAAATAGCTGGACAGCAACAGGTAGTTCTTGTTTTTTTATTTGTAATAGTTTTTCGGTTCTTTGATTACCATAAACTAAACCTTTAGCACTCACCATCTCTGTATACACTAGACCACAACCACCAATTTCCCTTACCACTTGCCGATAAGGTAAATCAGTCACCCCTGCCATAGGAGCTAGAATAACTTGTGGATCTATCTCTAGATTATCTATCTTCATTTTTATATCACCTCAACCTTAATCACCGATTCATATTAGCAACAATTCTTAAGCCCTCTAAGGTTAAAAACTGATTGTTAATCTCTATTTCTTCTGACTGACTGGCAATTAAATCAGCTAATCCTCCAGTAGCAATTACTTGTGGTGTAGATGCAAATTCCTCTTTCATCCGTCTTACTATTCCATCAACCTGACTAACAAAACCATATAAGATTCCTGATTGTAATCCATCACGAGTATTCTTACCAATTACCTGCTCAGGAAATTCCAATTCAATATTAGGTAATTTAGCGGCTTGATCAAATAGTGCATCAGTAGAAATACCAATTCCAGGAGCAATTACTCCGCCAGAATAATCCCCTTGGCTAGATAAAGCATCAAAAGTAGTTGCTGTCCCAAAATCAACAATGATGGCGGGGCAATTGTACATCTGATCAACAGCTACTGCATTAACAATTCTATCTGCCCCTACTTCTTTGGGATTGTCCATTTTAATATTAATTCCTGTCTTAATTCCCGGGCCAACAACTAACGGCTTAACTCCTAAATATTTAATTGCTACTTCTTCTAAAGCATGAATAATCGGGGGCACTACTGAAGAAATAATAACTCCATCTACATCTGCTAATTCCTGGTCAGTACTAGAAAATAAATCAGTCAATAACACCCCGTATTCATCAGGCATCTTTTTACGATCAGTAGAAACTCGCCAATCAATTAACAACTCTTCCTTATCGTATAAACCTAATACAATATTAGTATTACCTACATCAACTGCTAAAATCAAAGTTCTCACCCTTTACCCAATATAGTTTACAGAATTGACAATTGACAGTTAAAAACCTCAAAACAAAACCTTAAATAATAAATATAGAAAATTTAAGCCCAACTACAAACTATTAAATATACATTCATCACTATCAACTACTTAGTTTTCAGAATTAAAATTCCGATGAGATAAAGAAACATCACCAGAATAAACTTTCTCCCGGCCAGTCTCAGTCTCTATTACTAACGCTCCATCAAAGGCTATATCATTAGCTACACCAACATACTCTTGCGAACCATCTACAATCTTGACTTCTTGGCCCAAAGTAAAAGCATGTTTTTTCCACTCAGCTAATAATAGATCAAACTGCTTTAACTGTGGAATTAACTCTTCTAACTCTTCTAATAGCTGCTGAATAAAAGAAATTCGATCTATCTTGGCCCCTAATTCATGAGCAATAGTTGTTACTTTGTTATGTAGATCAGCGGGCAGTTTAGCCAACGGAAAATTAGCATTAATCCCTAAACCAATAACTAAGTAATTAACCTGGTCTAATTCTGCTCCCAGCTCTGTTAAAATTCCACTTATTTTTTTGTCATTAATTAAAATATCATTAGGCCATTTAATATAAGCCTCTAAATCAGTTAACTGATTAATTGTTTTTACCAAAGCCAATGATGATAAATAAGTAGCTCTAGCAGCTAGAACTGGTTTAATATCTGGGCGTAAGATAAAGGATAACCAAATCCCACCTGGGGGACTACAAAATTTCCGGTTTAGCCGTCCCTTACCTCCTACTTGTTCTTCAGCAACAACAACAGTTCCCTCTTTAAATCCAGCTTCTGCTTTTTCTTTAGCTAACCGATTAGTCGAATCAATTTGAGCTGAATAAAAGATTTGGTGGCCCATTTGGTCTGTAGTTAATCCTCTACTAATTTCCTCAGGCAATAAAATATCAGGGGCTGCTAATAATTGATAACCTAACTTAGAAGAAGACTCTATTTGGTATCCTACATCTCTAAAATAATTAATATACTTCCAAATAGTCGTTCTAGACACCCCAAGTTGGTCGCTCAATCGCTCCCCGGATAAATAATCACCTTGAAACCGATATAATAAATCTAAAACTTGTGCTCTACGCTGTAAATTACGCTTCATAAATTGTCACCTTCTTTTTTCTAAACTAATTATATAATATTTAGATTCAAAAGACAAAGAGAATATTGAGTTTTAGCTACATAACACCTATAATTATTAATCAAGGAGGCAGTCATGATTAATAAAAACTATTTAATATTATTTCTGATTTGTTTACTATTAATTAGTTACAATGCTCAACCAACTTTAGCTAGTTCACAAGTTAAACCAAATACTTTTGCTTCTGAAATAGAAAAAACACTACCAGCTGTAGTCAAAGTTACAGGAGTGAATCCCCAACAAGAAAACCAGACTGGAGCAGGAGTAATTATTGACTCTACAGGTTATATAATCACTAGTAAACACTTAGTTACTCCAGCAGATAACATCACGATCAACCTAAAAAACAAAACTAAATCCCAATCTGCTACAATAATAGGTAGTGACTCCCACTGGGATATAGCATTACTTAAAATCAATGCTACCGAATTACCTACAGCTCAATTAGGTAATTCAGAAAGACTACAAACTGGTGATTTAGTATTAGCTATTGGGCATCCCTATGATCTGAATTATTCTATTAGTCTAGGAATTGTTAGTGCTACCAATCGCTTTCTTAAACTCAACCAAGAAAATACAACTAAAACTTATCAACACCTGATCCAGACTGATGCAGCTATTAATCCTGGCAATAGTGGTGGGCCATTGCTTAATACTCAAGGAAAAGTGATAGGCATTAATACTGCAATTAATTTCAAAGCCCAAGGAATCAGCTTTGCAATCCCTATTAATCAAGTTCAAAGTTCAGTCCAAGAATTAAAAGAACACGGTAAAATCATTAGGCCTTGGTTAGGCATCTACTTACAACAGCTAACTGCTAATTTAAAAGATCATCTTAATTTTACCCGAGATTATGGCGCTCTAATCTCTAATATTACGCCTAATAGTCCGGCTGCTAAAGCAGGATTAAAACGAGGAGATATTCTTCTTCAGTTTAATCAGCAAAAAATAAAACAACCCCAGGATCTAAAAAACAAATTAACTAAGTTAAATATTGGAGCCACAATAACTTGTACTATCCTAAGAAATAATAAAACCAAAACTTACACCTTACAACTCAAAGAACAACCAGACAAAAAATTACAGATTGCTAACTAAAAAGCCTTTGCCAAAGGCTTTTTAGCTTTGTTGCATCTGTAAACTAGACTGTTGCAAAACTTTAGTTAGTGCTACTGTAACTACAGTTCCTACTACTACCTCAGGCAAACCATGAGTGACAGCAATTCCTAAAGCAGCAGTCTGATTTAAATAACCTCTCATTACTGCTAAAGATAATACTCCTACTGTATTGGTTACAGTACCTACTATAGCTGCTGTACTAACAGCAATTAATCTCTGGCCGATAAACTTATAACTATAAGCTGCTAAAATCCCAATTAATACCCGCGGTACAATAGCTATTAATGGATCAACAAAAAAAGCCCCACCTCTTATAAAACTAGTGATCCCAAAGATTAAACCTACTAAGGCCCCAACAGTTGGCCCTTCAATAATAGCCCCAATAATTACTGGAAGATGCATAATTGTAGCAGCACCTGCAGGAGTAGGGACCGGAATAAAGCCTAAAGGAGTAATACTTAACACAATAGCAACAGCACCTAAAATACCAGTTATCGTCAGTTGTCTTGTTGTTAAATTCACTCTTCTCCCCCCTTGAACTTTTGTTTAATATTATTCTTTTCTCCTACCAATATAAATTCAGGTTCTAAACTCTTAGCTTCTTCCTCACTCATTAAAGCATAAGAGATAATAATTACTGTATCTCCTGGTCTAGCCTTTCTAGCTGCTGCTCCATTAAGACAAATAACTCCTGAACCTCTTTCGCCAGGAATAACATAAGTTTCTAAACGTTCTCCATTATCATTATTAACCACTTGAACTCGTTCATTAGGGTAGATATCTGCTGCTTCCATTAATTCTTGGTCAATAGTAATACTCCCTACATAATTTAGATTAGCATCAGTAACTTTAGCTTGGTGAAGTTTTGATTTATGCATCATCCGCATCATTATTTACACCTCCAACATAATGTTATCTATTAATCTAGTTCCTCCAATATAAACAGCAAGAGCAATTAAAATTTGACCATTAATTTCTGTAATTGATTCTAGCGTATCTTGATCAACTAATTCTACATAATCTATCTTAGCTAATGGTTCATCTTCAATTAATTCTATCATTTTATTTTTAACGACTTCAGCATTTCCTTCTCCTTGTTCAATTAACTGTCGAGCTAACTCTAAAGAATTATAAAGTACTGTAGCAGCTGTCCGTTCTGCTTGATTTAAATACTTATTCCGAGAACTAACAGCTAATCCATCCTCTTCTCTAACTATAGGTACTGTTACTATCTCAAGACCAAAGTTTAAATCCTTAACCATCCGCTTAATAACTAATGCTTGTTGAGCATCTTTTTGGCCAAAATAAGCACGATCAGGGTTGATAATATTAAATAGTTTACTAACTATAGTACAGACCCCTGTAAAATGCCCCGGACGACAAGCACCACATAACTTATCAGTTAAACCCTCTACTTGGACTGTAGTAGCAGCTTTAGAAGAATAAATTTCATCGGTCTCAGGAGCAAAAATTGCATCAACTCCTACTTTAGCTGCTAACTCTGCATCTCTATCTAAATTTCGCGGATACTCATCATAATCCTCATCAGGGCCAAATTGAGTAGGATTAACAAAAATACTAGTAATTACTATATCATTTTCTTGTTTAGCCTCTTTCATTAAAGCTAAATGGCCTTGATGTAGATAACCCATTGTAGGAACCAGACCTATCTTCTGTCCTGCTCGCTGTTTAGTTTTAACAAATTCTCTTATCTCGGGTATTGTCGTATAAATCTCCACTTTAATCCCTCCTAGTTACTAAAACTCTCTGCTGAATTCGGAAATTCTCCGGATTTAACATCTTCTTTATATTTGTTTAAAGCTTGATTAATCTCTTCATTTAAATCTGTATACTCTCTAACAAATTCAGGAGTGAAGTCAGAAGAAACCCCTAGCATATCTTGAGTAACTAAGACTTGACCACTACAATCTTTACCTGCTCCAATACCAATAGTAGGAATTGATAATTGATTAGTTATTCGGCTAGCTAATTCTGCCGGAATACACTCTAGCACTAAAGCAAAAACACCAGCTTCTTCTAAGGTTTTAGCATCTGCTAATAATTCTTTAGCAGCCTCACCTTCCTTTCCTTGTACCTTGAAACCTCCAAACTGATTTACAGATTGAGGAGTTAAACCTAAATGGCCCATTACTGGAATCCCAGCTTTAGTAATTGCCTCTATCTCCTCTACTATCTCACTCCCCCCCTCTAACTTTACTGCCTGAGTTCCACTTTCTTTAACAATTCTGCCAGCATTCTTAACTGCATAACTAACATCCTCAACCTTATAAGCCATAAAAGGAAGATCAGTAACTACTAAAGATTGATTAGCACCTCTAGTCACTGCTTTACTATGATGAATCATATCCTCAACTGTCACAGCTAATGTATCTTCGTAACCTAAGACCACCATTCCTACTGAATCTCCCACTAAAATTACATCAATCCCTGCTTCATCTATAGCTTTAGCCATTGGATAATCATAAGCAGTCAGCATTGTAATCTTCTCTTCAGCCTCTTTTTTCTGCTGTAGAGTCTTAACTGTAATTTGATTACTCACAACTTTCACCCCCAATTAATAAATTATTTAGCTCAGTAACCTGGTCAGAGGTAATGCTACCTTTCTTTTTAGCCAACTCAGTGGTATACTGACCTAACTTTCGGTATAACTCTAATTTATCTTCTGTTAACATTTCCTCTAAACTATTTAAATGGTTCTGAATTGTTTCTTTATCAGCTCTAGATATTGGCCCTGTTAAGGCTTGAGTTGGCCCTAACTCTTTAATGTTATGTAGGGTTCCCTCTAATAAAGGAAGTAACCCGGCTCTAGAACTATTCTTTGAAATTCCTATCTCTTCATTTAAATCAAAGGCTAAATTAATAATAGCTACTAGATAATTAGATGCTACACAAGCTGCTGCATGATAGACTGGTTTATCCTTTGTGGAAATAATCTGATAATCTGCATTTATAAACTCTAAAATTTTTTGACCCACTTCAAGACCTAACTTATTTCCTTCTATAGTGAAGAAAGATTTAGGAAGCTTTTCTATTCCAGTTTCTACATCTGCAATAGATTGCAAAGGATGAAGAGATAACCTCCCTACCTTTTTATCATTAGCTAAAATTTTAGAACTACAAGCTCCACTCATATGAACTAGACAACTAGCTCTAGAAACTAAATCTTTAGTAAAAAGATCTTGAGCTACCTGTTCAATATTCTGATCAGGTGTAGTAATAAAAATCAAATCAGCCTCTGAAATAAAATCATCATATTCAGTAGTAGCCACCCCCTCTCCTATTAGCTTAACCCCTTTCTTAGCTGAAGCTAAACTTCTACTTATAAATCCTAGAATCTGATAATCATTTTGAGCTAATATATATCCCATGCTTTGGCCTATTGGACCTGCTCCAATAATTATCACTTTCTTTCGCAAAATTATTACCCCCTTACTAAAAACAAAAACTCCTAACCTAGACAGGAAAGGAGTTATCTATAAATATAAGTAGGCATAGTTAACCCACTATACTATTCCCGTCTCAGTCTATTATAGATCCAAGCGGATATTATTCAATTTCACTTAATTATACTAATTCAAAGTTAAATTTGCAAGTTAAATATCAATAATACTACACTTTAAATCTATAGGTGAATAACTAGGGAGGTAGCTACCTCCCTAGAAAAGATTAAAATAAACCACTAATCTTTCCCTCAGCATCAATATCTATATCTTGAGCAGAAGGTTCTTGCGGCAGACCAGGCATGGTTAATACATCTCCAGTTAAAGCTACTAAAAATCCAGCTCCAGCTGACACATTAACTTCTCTCACAGTTACTGTAAAGCCCATTGGTCTCCCTTTCAGTGCTGGATCATCAGATAAAGAAGCTGGCGTTTTAGCCATACAAATTGGTAACTCATCAAATCCAGCTGTGATTAATTGCTTAATATTCTCTTTAGCTTGAGCAGTAAAGTTAACTTCAGCTGCACCATATATCTCGGTCGCTATCTGTTCAATCTTTTCCTCAATTGAATCCTCAGTAGAATACAATAACTCAAAATCACTTGGTTCTTTAACCAATTTTAGCACTTTATTAGCTAAGTCAATTCCACCTTGACCACCTTTTTCCCATACTTGAGAAATAGCAACTTCGACACCTAATTCTTGACAACGTTCTTTAATTAACTCAATCTCTGCTGCAGTATCAGTTACAAATTCATTAATTGCTACCACTAATGGAGCCCCAAACTTATTAACATTTTCAATGTGTTTCTCTAAATTCTCTAAGCCAGCAGCTAAAGCATTAAGATTTTCTTCTTCCAAATTATCTTTATCTACCCCACCATGCATCTTTAAAGCCCTAGCAGTAGCTACTAATACCACTGCATCAGGTTCTAAATCAGCATGTCGACACTTAATGTTAAAGAACTTCTCTGCTCCTAAGTCTGCTCCAAAACCAGCCTCAGTTACTACATAATCAGCTGAATGTAAAGCTAATTTAGTTGCCATAATACTATTACAACCATGAGCAATATTAGCAAAAGGACCTCCGTGAATAAAAGCAGGTGTATTCTCTAAAGTTTGCACTAAATTAGGTTTAAGTGCATCCTTTAATAAAGCAGCCATAGCTCCTTCCACTTCTAGTTCTTTAACTGTAATAGGTTGATCATCATAATTATAACCAATAATAATTTCTCCTAATCGTTCCTTAAGATCAATTATGTCTTCAGCTAAACAAAGGATAGCCATTACTTCTGAAGCAACAGTAATCATATAACCATCTTCTCTAGTTTGACCATTTTTATCTCCAATACCTACTACAATCTCTCTTAAAGCACGATCATTCATATCAACAACTCGCTTGAGCAATACCTGATTAGGATCCAAATTAAGTTGATTACCCTGTTTAATATGATTATCAATAGTAGCAGCTAATAAATTATGAGCTACTCCAATAGCATGAATATCTCCTGTGAAATGAAGGTTAATATCTTCCATTGGTACAACCTGAGAGTATCCGCCTCCTGCTGCGCCACCTTTAATTCCCATACAAGGTCCTAAAGAAGGTTCTCTAAGAGCAACAGCTACATTTTTATCCAACTGATTTAAAGCTTGCCCTAAACCTACAGTTGTAGTTGATTTTCCTTCTCCGGCTGGAGTAGGATTAATTGCAGTAGTTAAAATTAATTTTCCTGCCTCTTCTTCCTCTAGTAAGCGATTATAAGTATCCAACTTAACTTTAGCCTTATCAGTACCATATAACTCAATATCTTCTTCAGCTAAACCTAATTGACTAGCAACTTCTGTAATTGGTTCCATCTCACATTCTTGCGCAATCTCAATATCACTCTTCATTATTATCCCTCCTAAAATATACTTTGATCTTGTTAGTTAAAATTATACTTGATTACTAAAAAAATGTCCAAATAAAAAACCGCCTGAACAGATAGTAATTTAGAGTACTATCTGCCCAGGCGGTCGGCATTTGATTTCTATTCATCATGTTCCCTGATGGTTAATTCCATCTTGACTCGCCAGTTACATAATGACTTTTATTAAGTTTAAAAGTTACTCTTCTGCCAGGTCTTGCTCTTTATCTTCTTCATCATCCTCATCATCATAAAAATCTGGTTTATACTCAGTAATAATCTCTTTAATATCGTCTTTTTCTAAAGTCTCTTTTTCTTTAAGAGCAGCTACCATATCTTCTACTAGCTCACTATTCTCATTTAAAACATCTGTAGCTCGTTGATAACAACTCTCTACTAATTGTCTAATTTCATCATCAATCATAGCTGCAACTTCTTCACTATAATTGCGACTTTTAGAAATATCTCTACCTAAAAATACTTGTTCATTATGTTTCTTTCCTAAACTCAATGGGCCAAGTTTATCACTCATACCATAATCTGTTACCATTCTCCGAACAATCTTAGTAGCTCGTTCTAAATCATTTTGAGCTCCTGTACTAATATCATCTAAAAAGATTTCCTCAGCTACTCTTCCACCTAGTAAAGAAGCTACTTTATCCTGTAATTCACCCTTAGTAATAAAGCTTTTATCCTCTTCTGGTAGATTAATAGTAAATCCACCTGCTCTACCTCGCGGAATAATAGTTACTTTATGAGTTGGGTCAGCTTCTTCTAGTAATTCACCTAGTAAAGCATGACCAGATTCATGGTAAGAAACTATATTCTTTTCTTTATCACTAATTACTTTACTCTTTCGCTTAGGACCGGCAATAACTCTATCAATAGAATCGTCAAACTCTCTCATGCCAATTTCATCTTTATCACGACGTGCTGCTAAAATAGCAGCCTCATTAGCTAGATTCTCTAAATCAGCTCCTGTAAACCCAGGAGTTCTACGGGCTAATACGTCAGTCTCTACATCATCCTCTAGCGGTTTTTCTTCAATATGAATTTCTAGAATACCTTTTCTAGCTTTATAGTCTGGCTTTCCTACTGGAACCTGTCTATCAAATCGACCTGGTCTTAATAAAGCTTTATCTAATACATCAGGACGGTTAGTAGCTCCCATAACAATAATACCTTGGTTGGGCTCAAAACCGTCCATTTCAGTTAATAACTGGTTTAAAGTTTGCTCACGTTCATCATTTCCGCCACCCACACCAGCACCACGTTGGCGACCAACGGCATCTAATTCATCGATAAATATAATACATGGAGAATTCTCTTTACCTTGTTCAAACAAGTCTCTAACTCTAGAAGCACCAACACCAACAAACATCTCGACAAAATCAGAACCACTAATAAAGAAGAAGGGAACTCCTGCTTCTCCAGATACAGCTCTAGCCATTAATGTCTTACCTGTACCTGGTGGCCCTAGTAATAGCACTCCCTTAGGAACTTCTGCACCTAACTTAGAAAACTTATCTGGCTCTTTTAAGAATTCAACAACTTCCTGTAACTCTTCTTTAACTTCTTCATAATTAGCTACATCATCAAAGGTAACATCAGTCTCCCCTTTTTTATGTAACTGAGCCTTATTTTCTCCAAAAGACATCATCTTCTTGCCGCCACCTTGCATTCGATTCATAATAAATATCCAGGCAGCAATTAAGATCACCGTTGGTAATAAATAGGCAAATATCCCTGTCCACCATGGAGGTTCAGGTTCAGGTTTAGTCTCAATATCTACATTATTCTCTCGTAACAAACCTTCTATTTTTTCAATCGTGCCAGGAACATTTATTTCAAACTCTTGACCACTTGTTAATTTCCCCTCTATTAAATTTTCACCTACAATTGTAACTTCTTGTACCTTACCAGCCTCAACTTGATTAATAAACTGGCTATAAGATAGTTGCTGCTGTTGTTGATTAGGAGCAATAATATATTGAGCTATTAGAACTCCAATAGCAATAATAATCAAATAAAATCCAATACTCTTTGAAAACTTCTTCAACTAACAATCCTCCTCCCTAAAACTAAATCCAGATTTGAATTTTTATATAATCCCGCGATTATATATTATACCATACTTTATCAATTATAGCAAACTGAGCCTATTAATTATTCTTCTTGGTATAAACTCGGCTGCGGTACAAAAATATATGGGATATTCCGATACTGTTCCTGATAATCCAGACCATAACCTACTACAAATCTATCTGGAATCTCAAAACCATTCCAATCCACCTTAACTTCTTTTTCAGTTCGTCGAGCAGGCTTATCAAGCAAAGTACAGATATTAACACTGGCAGGTTTTCTAGTTTCTAACATTTCAATCACGTGTTTTAGAGTTAAACCAGTATCAATAATATCTTCCGCAATTAAAATATGCTTGCCCTCAATACTTTCCTCTAAGTCCTTAATAATTCGCACATCTCCTGTTGAGGTAGTGCCTCCTTCATAACTTGTAACATCCATAAAATCAAGCACTACTGGTAGCTTAACCTCTCTAGCTAAATCAGCCATAAATAAAAAGCCACCCCGGAGAATACAAACCATTATTATATCATCATCTTGATCATAATATTCAGTTATTTGGGCCCCTAATTCTTTAATCCGGTCCTGTAATTCTTCTTCTGCTATTAACACCTCATCAACAATATCTTCTAACACTATAACCCCTCCTTTATCTTAATTATAAGTATTTGTTGTGTATCCTTGGTTATTTTAAATCTATCATCAACTCTTAATCCTCCTACCCAAAAGACAGTTCCCTGCTTAGTAGTTAAAATTGGGATTTGCTCTCTCTGCCAGACTGGTATCTTCTCATCAATAAAAAAGTCTTTTACTTTTTTACTGCCTTCCATCCCTAAAGGATAAAACCGATCTCCAGGCTTACGAGTTCTAACATAAAATTGCGGGCCAACACTATCATAATCAAAACAACCCACTTGCGGATCAGCTAATTCCTCTTGCCAGGGATAATCACTAGCTACTACCTTACTAGAGATAACTAGATCCAGCTCAGGAACTTTAACTTTGCCTCTTGTTAGCTGGTAGTTAAAGTCCTCTTTAGTAGCTACTAATTCTTTAGTAGCTAAGATTAATTGATTATAATTAAGCCGGACAAGTAACTCATCTGGCAACTCTAGTTTTTTTCCTGTATCTGAGTTAGAAGTCAAGTCTATAATATCCTGGATATGTTGATAATAGATATCTTGACAATCACCTTGTAAATATCGAATAGCTTCTCTAATTATCCGCCGTTGGAGCGCAATATGTAGTTCCAAAAAAGATCTCCGATTGATAATCAACTCTGTTTTGCTTTCCCGAATAGTTATCTCCTGTAATATATCAGTTGCATGGTCGGATAAATAATCCTCTTCAGCTCGCAAAATACGCGCCATCCGATTTAAAGTATTCACTAAATTAGCATTATAATCCTGCTTCAACAAAGGTAATAATTCTAATCTAATTTTATTGCGTTGATAAATAGGTTCTAGATTAGTTTCATCACTACAAGGATTAAGGTTATACTGAGCACAATAATCCTTTAATTCCTGTTTAGAAACCTCTATTAAAGGTCTAATTAATTTATTTCTATTAGGTACTATACCACCTAAACCTTGTAAACCAGCTCCTCGCAAGAATTTTAACAGAACTGTCTCTGCTTGATCATCAGCGTGATGACCTACAACTAGTTTATCAAACTTAAGTTCTGCAAGTAATTCCCACAGAAAATCATATCTTACTTTCCGAGCAGCATCCTCTAAAGAAAGTCCAGCTTCTTGCTGAAAGGATTGCACATCACGACTTTCCACTGTAACTGGCAGTTGCCAGCTAGTAGCTATCTTCTTTACAAATTGAGCCTCTTGAGCAGCTACCTCTCCTCTTAACTGGTGATTTAAATGAGCTATATGTAACTTCAATTGATAATCCTCTTGTAGTCTAGTTAATAAATGCAACAAAGCTAAGGAATCCGGACCACCAGAGACTGCTACTACTAAGCGATCGCCACTATTTAACATTCCATAGTTATCAATTGTAGTTGTTACTTGATCTAATAAAGACATATCTATCAACCACTCTCTAATTTATTACATCTTAACATTTATCTACCCTAATTACAAGCACTGTCATATCATCCTCTATATCTTTATTGTTTTGTGCTTTATCTAAAATATACTGGGCTAAAGATTGGGGGTCATCAATCAGATTATTCTTCAGCAATTGTCTAACCCATTCTTCCTTAATAGTTAATTCCTGCTCACTATCTAAAACACCATCACTCATCATAATAATTAAATCTTTATCCTCTAGCTGTAAAGAATTAGATTCTAACTCAATCTCATTTAAAATACCTACTGGTAAAGTAGTAGATTTCACCATGCTTATTTCCGTACCTCGTTTAATAAAACTAGAAACTGACCCTACTTTAATAAATTCAGCCTCTCCTGTTAACTGATTAACCTGGAGTAGATCAATAGTGGCAAAACTATCCTCCTGAGACCTAAGACCTAAAATAGAATTAATAGTTTCTAAAGCTAACTTATAATTTAGACCAGCTTGTAACATCTTCTCTAATAAACAAACTGCACTTTTACTCTCCTGGAATGCCTCTGAACCCACTCCCATCCCATCACTTAAAATAGATACAAATTGGCCTTTTCTTTGTTTGAAAAAGGTAAAATTATCACCAGAAATACTATCAACTTTACTAGCTGTAGCTACTCCAGTCTGTAATTTATATTTTACAGCTGGAGCCAAACGACACAGGCAAGTGGACTTATTTAGTTGAGCCCCACATTCGCTCCAAACTAAATCAAAATTACGATCTAACTTACTATTCAATAACGGCACTATATTTTTTTCACACTTATGACTACCACTACAGCTCTTCTTTCTAATGGTCAACTCCAGTTGTTCATTATTATAATTAGTAGCCAGTATTTGTTGAATATCAAATCCTTTATTAGTTAATATAGAATGAACTTCAGTTTCCAGTTCATCCTCTGCTTGAATACTAATTGTTAACTCTTCAGTTAAATCATCTACCACTTGGGACATACCTGACAACTGATTTAATAACATTCTTTCATTCTCGTATAATTTATTCTCCCAGTAATTATTTAATTCATACATTTTAATAAACTGATTAATTGCTGTAGCCAACTTAACTGAATGAGAACAATTAATAGACAAGACCCGTTCTACATCTTTAGTCAGTACTTCTCCTTTATTTTCTGCAATAGCTAATAACTTAAATAAAGACTGATAAGTAGTATAAAACGACTGTTCCCAACAAGAAGAACATAGTTCACATTTAACACATACTTTATCAGTAATTAAATCTAAAAAAATGCCTACATCATTTACCTCATTACTATCCTCTGGTAAAACCTCTGAAAAAGCAGTTGATAATTCATTAAAGATCTCTGAAAACTGTTCTACCCGCTCAGTAACAAAAGATTGTAACCTTTTATCCTCTAATTTCTCTCCCCGGTCTTGTCCTGTACATAATCTATTTACTGCAGTAATAACTTGTTGAGGAGTTATAAATAAGATTAGACTAGCAATTACTGCCTCTTGTAATAAAGACACTACCTGGCCAGGAATACTAATAAAAGTAATATACAATAAGTTACTAACAATAAACCCAAAAGTAACTCCTAATTTATTTTGTTCAGCAAAGTTACCTGCTATCAAACCCGCTAAAGCATAATTTCCAGCTACAGAAAGAGCATTTAAATGAGTAATATTATACATAAATCCAGCTACAACTCCAACTGCTGCAGCTATAGTAGGTTTAGTAGCCAAAGCAGTTATAACTGTTAAATAAGCTATAGCTAATCTCACTAAGTTAATCCTAGCTATCTCTTCTCCAACTAAAGAAATAATAGTTAAAAATAATACTAGTCCCACTGAGATAGAGAGCTTAACTGTCTTACTTTTATTATCTAGAAAGATTAGCGACTCAGGCAATATCTTCAGTACTAATAAAATAGTCAATAAGATTGTTCCAACCTCAGCTCCTAGAGAAATATAATTAGCTAATCCAGCCTCAAGATAAAAATAAGGCAACTGGCAAACTAAAAAAATACTACTAGCTAATAAGGAATAAACTACTATCTTAAACCGGAGTAGATATTTCTGGAGGCTAAAGATTAATCCAAGACTAATAACATACTTCAAGGCCCACCAATCCAGTTTAATAACATACCCCCCAGCCACTCCTAATAAAATAAAGAACAACCTCCAGGAATTAACAAAGGTTTTATCTTTATGGTAGAGAAAAATAGCAAAATAACTAAGTCCAAACGGCATTAGACCATTTAAAATAGTTACTTTGCCTAAAGCAAATCCAACTAGTAATAAACTCAAACTTACTAAAGATAATTCTTGTTTTAGCTTGTCCATAGTTCCTTCTTCTTGCTCTGCTAAATCTTCCTGTCGTTGGTAAATTGGAAAATCAATACTTCTCACTACTATCCCCCCCTTGAAATTAAATCACTAAATTACATTTTATGTTAATTATAACTATATTATACATTTCATGAGGGAGATATTTTGTCGGAAAAGAACAATTCTCCTTCCTAATTTTTCGACAGCAAAACAAAAACTACAAAAAACAAAAAGGAGCCCCCCCTGTAAGGAGTGCTCCTTTTCTAATATGTATGGTAGCGGCGGAGGGGATCGAACCCCCGACTCTGCGGGTATGAACCGCATGCTCTAGCCAGCTGAGCTACGCCGCCTCATGGTTAATTGAAAATTGTACATTCTTAATTATTTTATATGGTTGCGGGGACTGGATTCGAACCAGTGGCCTCCGGGTTATGAGCCCGACGAGCTACCAACTGCTCTACCCCGCGTTATTGTATTTCTACCTTAGCCAATCAATATTATAACTGATCTAACTTGGTTTGTCAAGATTAGTTTAGAATAAATGGTGCCGGGGGTGGGACTCGAACCCACACGGGCACTAAGGCCCACCGGATTTTAAGTCCGATGCGTCTGCCAATTCCGCCACCCCGGCATTAAATTTTTAGTCTCTCTTCTCAAGCGACATTTAGTATTATATTATATTTAACTAGAATAGTCAAGCCTAAATTGAAATTTTATCATAAATAATTCCTTCTAAAATTCCTGCATCACTGACCATAACTTGTAAGCTAGATGTTTCATCTAGTACTGCTAATAAAATAACAATCCCAGCTAAAATAATATCCGCTCGGTCAGCAGTTAATCCCCTAACTTCTTTTCTACCCTCTAGTGATAAATTCTTTAACTTAGTTAATATTTCTTTAATATTTGACTGAGATAATCTAGTACCTTGAATTATATCTCTATCGTAGGACTCCAAACTATGGTTAATAGCAGCTAAAGTAGTAATTGTTCCTCCTACACCTACCAGCTGAGAATAGGAAGCTAAGTCAGGAACTGCTTGTAGCTTAGTCTGGACTTGATGGCGGATTTGTTTTAAATTATTGTCGTAAGCTTCAGTTAATCTAACTGCTCCTAAATCAGTACTCTGGTAATCCTGTAACTGGTCTTTAGCTCCTAACATAAATTCAGTGCTCCCACCACCAATATCTAAAGCCAATACATCAGAAGCTAAATCATCTGCTTCAGCAGTAATCCCTAAATAAGTTAATCTTGCCTCTTGAGTTCCAGATACTACCTTGATCTGCTCTCCAACTTGGTCTTGCACTGCCCTTAGAAATTCCTGTCTATTAGCTGCCTCTCGTACTGCACTAGTAGCCACTATAATCGGTTGCGCATTATAGTCAGCAATTATTTTTTTATAATCTACCAAAACAGCAATAGTCCGCTCTATTGCCTCTTGTTGTAAAATTCCAGTCTGATCTAACTTAGCACCTAATCTAGGTACTCTTAACTCCTCAACTAATCTATCTAAACCATTTTCTCCTGCTTCAGCTACTAATAACCTAACAGAATTAGTTCCTAAGTCAATTGCTCCGAATCGCAATTTGAACCCTCCACTTGACAGTTATTAACACACTCGGTGGCTGATAAAGAAGTAAATTCAGCAGTTAATAATTGATCTACTAATTTTCCTACTGGATTCTCTCCTATTGCTAAATAATGAGCATAATGTGTATGCAGACATTTAATCCCACCAAACTCTAAAATACCACCTACACCTGACTCCTCTAAGACTCGATAACGCTCTGGATAATCTTTAGCTAGCCGCTCTTTTCGAGCTGGAGATAATAAATCCATTCTATACTGAGCATAACTCTGATGGGCTTGATCCAATTTAGCAGCTAATTCTTCTTCGGTCTGGAGTCGATCTTGGATCTTCTGAATCCAACCTTTAGCTTCTAACTTATCAATTCTATAGTTTAATTCGGGACAAGTTAACCAGAAGGTAGTAGGAAAGATCCCTAACTTATCCTCTTGGGCCAAAATAGGCGCTGTAACTATAACCTGCGGATAGTCTCTAGAACAGCTCTGAGAAACCTCTACTACATTTCTAGGTTCACGCCCTAATTGTTTGGCTATTGTCTGTAAATCATTATCTGTACAATTCACTATCTCACCTTCCTAAATAACTAACATAATATAAACAAGCACCCTATTACAGGTGCTTGCTACCTAAAAGTTTTTATATCCTAAAGGCTACCTTTATCTTCTAAATTATCCTTTAGATCCTGTTGACGTTGGCTACTTTCTTGCATAAAATCACTGATCATATCATCAAGAGACTTCTTAGGAGCAGTTTCCTTAAACTTTTCCTTTTTCTGGTCCTCATTTAACTGCCTAATAGACAGCCCAATTTTGCCTTCATCATCAATAGAGATTACTTTAACCTGGATCTCTTCTCCTCTGTCTAAGAAGTTATTAATATCCTTTACATAAGTATCAGCAACTTCAGAAATATGCACCAATCCAGTATCTCCACCACCTAAATCAACAAACGCTCCAAAATCAGTAATTCCAGTTACCTTTCCTGTAATAACACTTCCGACCTCGATTGACATACTAAAAAAATTCCTCCTTATATTTTTAAATTAACAGTAATTTATTATATTATACTATATCTTTTTGAGGGTGTCAAACTTAATAGACCATTGTGAGTGATATTCTGTTATGTTCTAGATCAAGATCTAATACTTTAACCTGTACAATTTCCCCTACTGCCACTACTTCTAAAGGATCAGTCACATAATCAGAACTCAACTCTGAAATATGAATTAAGCCATCTTCTTTAACTCCAATATCAACAAAGGCTCCAAAATCAACTACATTCCTAATCTTACCTTGCAGAATCATTCCTGGTTCTAAATCAGCTAACTTGAGTATTTGTTCTTTAAAAATAGGAGGAGGTAGTTCATCTCTAGGGTCTCTATCAGGAGCTAGTAAAGCTTGTTGAATATCAACTAAAGTAGGCTGCCCTACCTCCAGTTGATCAGCAAGACTATTTAAATCTAAATCCTTTAAATCAGTTACCTGGCAATCTATTTGGGCTAATAACTTGTTAGCTATTTGATAGGACTCGGGGTGAATAGGAGTCTGGTCTAAAGGATTAGTCCCTCCTTTAATCCGCAAAAACCCTGCTGCTTGCTTAAATCGTTGCGGGCCAATCCCATAAACTTCTTTAAGTTCTTCTCTAGAGCTAAATTGGCCCTGCTTAGCTCTATACTCTACAATCTTATCTGCTACAGAAGAAGTTATTCCTGCTACATACTCTAGCAGAGCACTAGAAGCTGTATTTAAATTAACTCCTACATAATTAACAACTGACTCCACTGTCTCTTCTAAAGCTTCTTCTAACTTCCCTTGTGGTAAATCATGTTGATATAAACCGACTCCTAGATGCTTAGGTGCAATCTTAACTAACTCTGCTAGCGGATCCTGCAAACGCCGGCCAATAGAAACAGCCCCCCGCAAAGAAACATCTAACTCAGGGAATTCATCTTTAGCTAAAGGAGAAGCAGAATAGACAGAAGCTCCTGCTTCATTAACTATAATATATTCTACTTGAGAATCTAATTCACTAATCAACTCCGAAACTAATTCTTCTGTAGCTCGACTAGCTGTCCCATTACCAATAGCTATGACTTCACTCTGGTATTTATTAATTAACTGCTCTAGACTATTTTTAGCTGCCTGCCACTTCTTCTGGGGAGCATGAGGATAAATAACATCTGTTGTTAACAACTTACCTGTTTCATCTACCACAGCAACCTTACAACCAGTTCTGAGGGCCGGATCAATAGCCACCACTCGCCTGGATTCTAAAGGCGGCTGTAATAATAAATTCTTGACATTTCTAGCAAAGACATTAATAGCATGTTCTTCAGCCTGAGCTGTTAGATCACTTCTGATCTCTCTAGCAATAGCTGGAGCTAATAATCGTTTATAGCCTTCTTTAATAGCCAGTTCTAGTTGCGACTTAAAGATAGAATCAGCATTAGTAATAAACCTATCCTTTAGTCCAGCAATAATTCGCTGATCTAAAGTAACTACCTTAACCTGAAGGATATCCTCCTTAGCCCCGCGGTTAATAGCTAATACTTGGTAGGGGGCTAAGTCACTAACTGACTCCTGAAAATCATAATAAGTCTGGTAATCAGTTACCTGGTCTACTTTATTAGTTACTACTAACTGACCATGCTGCCAAGCAACCTCTCTAGCTAACCTTCTACTTGCTGGTTGATCAGCTATTCTATGGGCAATAATATCCCTAACCCCTTGTAAGACATCCTCTAACTTAGCTAAACCCTGGTCGGGAGCAAGATAATCAGCACAAATATCAGCCACTGAACCCTGCTCTAACTCTTGAGCTAAAAATAAATCAGCTACAGGTGCTAACCCCTGTTCCTTAGCTTTGTTGGCCCTGGTCTTTCTTTTCGGCTTAAAGGGGCGATATAAGTCTTTTACTTGCTGTAAACTAGTAGCAGCAATAATTTCTTCTTTTAAATCAGCTGTCAATTGTCCTTGTTCTTTAATAGTAGCAATTACTTGCTCTTTTTTATCTTCTAACTTTCTTAAATAAGCAAGACGTTTAGCTAATTTACGCAGTGTATCTTCTGCTAACTGACCAGTTGCTTCTTTTCTATACCGCGCTATAAAAGGGATGGTATTACCTGCATCCAGTAATTTAATAGTTGCTTTAACTTGTCCAATCTCTATATCAAATCTAGCAGCTAACTGCTGGGCTATATTTAAACTCAACCTATTGCCTCCTATCTTCTTCTACTGTAATATAAACCATTTCTCCTTCTTTAACTAAACCCAACTTCTCACGAGCAATATCCTCTATAAAATCTTCGGAATTAACCCGTTTGATCTCTGCCTTTAATTCTTTCTTATCCTCTTTTAATTGTTTAATTTCCTGCTTTACTGTAGCTATTTCTTGATCCATCTGC
This sequence comes from Halanaerobaculum tunisiense, assembly GCF_054657635.1. Taxonomy (NCBI): domain Bacteria; kingdom Bacillati; phylum Bacillota; class Clostridia; order Halanaerobiales; family Halobacteroidaceae; genus Halanaerobaculum; species Halanaerobaculum tunisiense. Next base: position 35,766 of record NZ_BAAHYI010000014.1, on the reverse strand, counting down.
TCTAATTCACGATGTCCTTGATAAAAATTAACTATTATCAAAATCGGCACCACTAATAACAGACACATAACTAAAATAATAACTATTTTTTTGCTTCTAGATACTTCCTCTTGCTGAGTCTGCATAAACTACCAACTCCTAATCCAGTTTCTTAGTCGAGAAATAACTGATGTGATCTTACTATATAAATTACTGACTATTTTCTGTAACTTACCAGCAATCCTCCCTAATAGGTTTAACAACTTAATAATAATTGTAGTAACAATCTCACTTAATAAGCGATAATAAATTAGTAACCCACTACCTACTCCTAAAAAAATATAAACTCTAAATTGGCCCCTGTTACTATAAAATAAAACTAAACTAATCAATAAAGTAGCTAAAATAGAAAATATAATATCAAAGATATCTGTTCCAATCCTCTGTAGTCTACATTTATAGCGCATAACCCGATAAAAATCAAAACTAATCCCAATTAATAGACCTACTATTATCATATTTAAAAAAGTAACAAATTGCAACCATACAGAAACCATGGGATTCCTCCTAGTAGCTTTCTGCTAATTCCTAATCATTTAAATAACCGCTGGAAAAAGCTATGAGTCTTAGACTCTTGGTCGTATTTTAATTCATTGATCTTACCAGTGACCACCAATTTAAACTCCTCTAAATCCAAATGTTTGATGTGTAGTCCTTCTCCAGTAATGACTAAACTACCTAAATTAGTTTCTAGATTTATCTCCTGTTCATTATAATCAATAACATCAGTTACCCCAGTAAACTCTAATTCTTCTCTATTAGATAAGTATAACTCTTGTTCTTGCTCTGTAGCCATGATAGAACCTCCTCTTAATCAATTAAGTTATTAATTCCTATGTGAGATTAGTAATATCTATTCATCAAGTAAAGTATTATTGATATATTGTGTCACCTGCGGTGACACAGTCGTGAGTCATGTGTCGTGAGCTGTGGGCTAAATCAAAATCTTCAAACTCAAAATCAAAACCAATATAATTCCTAGATTTTAGGGGGGGTAGATTTATAATTTTGAATTGGCTCATGACTCATAACTCATAGCTCACGACTATTGATAGAATGTGCCATTGGCACATTCTATCAATATAACTCAGCATCCATAATATCTTCCGGTCGGATTCCAAATACAATTTCTTTATCTTTGTAAGTTTGTAGCGTCTTCATAGCTTGGGACATGTCCTCAGGAATTACTAAATCAAAACCAGCTCCATCACCTTGTTCTTCAATTGTAGCATTTAAGAAGTTCATTGTCGGACTATCAATAAAGCCAGCTACAAACATATTAACTGGTTCATTATAGAGAGTAATTAGATCATCAATCTACTGGACAACACCTTTATTTTATAAACCCTAGCTTCATAAGGATTAAGTTTAATCTCCTCAATAGAACCTTTAGTTACCTCATAATTACTAATGAGTAACTCTTGCGTAGTAAACTCTATCTCCTCAGGCAACTTAAACTCTGACTGTTGAGCAGAAAAATTTAAAATTATTAATAGTTTTGTATCATCTAATTCTCTTAGGTAGGCATAAATTTCTTCATCATCTGCTAACAGCAGACTATAATTTCCATACACAAAGACAGGATATTCTGCTCTTAACTCTATCAGTTGCTGGTAATAATAAAAGATAGAATCTTGGTCGGCTAAAGCGTTCTGGACATTAATCTCTTCATAGTTAGGATTAACCTTAAGCCACGGCTCTCCAGTAGTAAATCCAGCGTGTTCAGTATCATCCCACTGCATTGGTGTTCGAGCATTATCTCTACTTTTAGCATGAATTGCTTTCATTACTTGCTTATGATCTTGATCTCCTTCTACTACTTTCTCTTGATACATATTCAAAGTTTCTATATCCTCATAATCAGCAATTGAATCAAAAGCTACATTAGTCATGCCAATTTCTTCGCCCTGATAAATATAAGGAGTTCCTTGGAGAGTATGATTCATAGTAGCTAACATTTTAGCTGACTCAACTCTATACTTTTGATCATCACCAAACCGAGATACTGGTCTAGGTTGATCATGATTATTTAAATAGAGACTATTCCATCCTTGACCTTGTAATTCAGTCTGCCATTTACTCATAATCTCTTTAAATTCAGTTAAGTTCCAGTCTACAACATCCCATTTGCCACCTGGGCCGGAATCTATATCCATCAACTCAAACTGAAAAAACATATCAAGTTCATCACGATCCTGACCTACATAATCTAAAGCTTCTTGCGGATCCACCCCAGGAGTCTCACCTACTGTCATAATATCATAATTCGATAAGACTTCTTGGTTCATCTCTTGTAAATACTCATGGACCCTTGGCCCATTGAGAAAATAAGGTGCTCCAGAAGCATAGCCATCTGCCCCTTCAGGTTCACCATCAGGCAACCCTTCCACTTTAGAGATCATATTAATTACATCCATCCGAAAACCATCAATTCCTTTCTCTAACCACCAAGTCATCATCTCGTAGACTTCTTCTCTAACTTGGGGATTCTTCCAGTTCAGATCAGGCTGCTTTTCACTAAATAGATGTAAGTAATATTCATCAGTTTGTTGATCATATTTCCAAGCAGAACCACTAAAGTGAGACCTCCAGTTGTTAGGTGGTTTACCATCTTGGCCAGGTCGCCAGATATAATAATCACGATAAGGATTATCCTGTGCTTTCCGAGACTCAACAAACCACTTATGTTCATCAGATGTATGATTAACTACTAAATCCATAATTAGTTTCATATCGCGCTGATGCAAGGCTGCCAACAAGTCTTCCCAATCCTGCATAGTTCCAAACTCATCCATAATTGTTTGGTAATCACTGATATCATAACCATTATCATCATTAGGAGACTTATAGACTGGATTTAACCAGATAACATCTATTCCTAACTTATCTAGGTAATCTACCTTCTCTAGAACTCCTTTTAAGTCTCCAATCCCATCTCCATTTGAATCATTAAAACTTCTCGGATAAACTTGATAGACTACTGCCTCTTTCCACCATTTCTCTTCCATAATTCAGCCTCCTATTTTACTTTGCTAGAAGCGCTTCCAAATGAAATTCAAAAATAAATTTCATAAAAATAAAAGCTAGCTCTAAAAAGAGCTAGCTTTTATACTTACTCCACTAAATTCATAACTGCTTCTTTAACTGCTGTTAACTTCTCTTCAGTAGCCTGCTCATTATCAGCTGTTACTGAAAAATAAAACTTGATCTTAGGCTCAGTTCCTGATGGTCGGACTGTAACTAAAGTATCATCTTCTAAAGCAAACTGTAATACATTAGACTCGGGAAGATCAAGTCCATTTTCTGCTCCAGTTTCTAAGTTATAATTCTTACCTACTAAATAATCCTTCTTAACAACTACCTGTTGTCCGTTAATTTCAGTCGGACTATTTTCTCTTAAATCAGCTAACATAGCATTAATCTTTTCTTGGCCTTCTTTACCAGGCATTCTAATTGCCTCTAAATCAGCTTTATAGTAGCCATATTCCTCATACATTCTCCTTAACTCTTCGTACAAGGAGCTCCCTTGCGTTTCATAATAAGCTGCCATCTCTGCAATCAACATAGTTGCTACTACTGCATCTTTATCCCGAGCATGAGTACCATATAAGTAACCATAACTCTCTTCAAAACCAAAGATATATTCTTGGTTATACTTACCAGCTTTAAATTCTTTAATTTTCTCTCCAATATACTTAAACCCAGTTAAAGTATTTAACACATCTATATCATATTTATCAACAATTGGATTAATCATCTCAGTAGTAACTATTGTTTTAATAATTGCCCCATTATCTGGAATTTGATCTAAAGACGCAAGAATATAGTCAGCTAATAAAACTCCTACCTGATTACCATTTAAAAAGGCCCATTCATCATTAGGATCTTTAACTGCAATTCCCACTCTATCTGCATCAGGGTCATTAGCCATGATTAAATCAGCATCTTTTTCTTCAGCTAAGTCTTGGGCCAACTCAAAAACAGCTGGTTCCTCAGGATTAGGATACTCCACAGTAGAAAACTCTGAATCTGGCTCTTCTTGCTCCGGAACTACATGTAGATTATTAAATCCTAATTCTTCTAATATCCGTTGGACAGAAACATTACCTGTCCCGTGTAAAGGCGTATAGACAATATCAAAATCAGCTGCTGCTTCTTTAATAATTTCTGGATTAACCGCTAAGTCCTTCAAGGTCTTAATATATTTATCATCTAATTCAGGAGGAATAATCTCAAATAGTCCTTGCTCCTCAGCTTTACTTCGCGCAATCGTTTCTACTTCGGCAAAACTATCAATGGCATTTACTTCTGAGATAATCCCTTCATCATGAGGTGCTACAACCTGAGCTCCATCCTCCCAGTAAACTTTATAACCATTGTACTCAGGTGGATTATGGCTAGCAGTAATCATCACTCCAGCTGTAGTATCTAGTTCTCGCACAGCAAAAGATAATTCAGGAGTCGGACGTAAATCAGCAAATAAATAAGCTTTGATTCCATTACCAGCTAATACCAAAGCAGTCTCAATAGCAAACTCCCGAGATTTCCGTCGATTATCATGAGCAATTACTACTCCTTTAGCTGGATCCCCTTCTTGCTCTATGTAGTTAGCTAACCCTTGGGTAGCCTTTCTAATTGTGTACTTATTAACTCGATTAGTTCCCGATCCAATAACACCTCTCATACCACCTGTTCCAAAATCTAAATCAGTATAAAATCTCTCTTCTATCTCTTTCTCTTGGCCTTTAATAGACTTTAATTCTTCTTTAGTCTCTTTATCAAAATAATTACTATCTAACCAATTTTGATATTTTTCCATATAACCCATACTAATTTCCCCTCCTATTATAAATTCCATTTATTGTTATTCAAGACAGATTAAATAATTCCTAGTTAATTAACTAAATATTTTAAATTTATTTTATCACCCTATATCTATCATAATTATATTATATCAAATACAATTACTAAATATAACCTTTATATCTAAAAGCAATTATTTCAAAATTAACATTACATATAATTTTTTATTTTAACCTAAAACATAATCGTTGATATAATAACCATTGTTAAGACCACAAATAATTCATAAGGAATTAATCTTAACCTCATATTCCTCCTATATTAATTAGTTGTATTTATTTTCTATCCTTTATCTTCTGATTCCTGGTAATTAAATAAATAAAAAAGCAGCCTTCACGGCTGCTAAAATAACCCCTTTTCTTATTCAACATTTTTAGAGTTTAGGGCTTTATAAAAACAATATCCTAATCCACCATACAAAACAGTAGACCCAAAAACCAACATCATAATTGCTGATAAAGTCATACTGCTTCCCCTCCCTTCTCTCTACTCTACTACTCTTCAAAATTTAACCTGTTAGTATTATATTACTATATAATTTACTATTATGAAACCACTAACCCAAATTTATTTTAGAATCATCAGTCCCACCTCTTTATTATTTTAATCCCTTCAAAATAATAGTTTATAATTTCTTCTGGAGTCGCCCCCTGTTTAGCTAACTGAAAAGCTCCCCATTGACTCATACCTACCCCATGACCATAACCTCGGCCACTAAAAATAAAATCAGCTCTTTGCTTTTTAACTGACTCTATTAGAGTTGACTTTAATTTATCAGGCCCAATTGCCATTCTAAACTCTGCCCCATGTAATTTTTTACTTCCTTGATCATGTATAATCTTCAACCTTACAACTCTGCCTGTTTTATCTTTAACAAGTAATTTAATATCAATTATCTTATTAGCTTTCTCTCCTGTCTTCTCTAAAGCAGTAAGTAATTCTTCTTGCTGTAAGGTTACTTCCCAATTTCTAATATTAGCTGGAGCCGATTCATCAGGTGACTTTACACTCTTAATATAGGGAGGCTCCTTATCTTTATAATTTAATCCTGCTTGAGCTGTAGTAGTCTCTCCTCCTGCACTAGAATGAAACCAAGCTTTAATATATCGACCTTGATAAGTTACTACCTGTCCTCTAGTCATTCTCACTGCTTGTCTAATTGCTAGAGTAATGTTTTCTGGTCTATAAGCCTGAGCTTCTTGATGTTGAGCACTAATGACATTAGTTTTCTTTTCTTCTAACCTGCTCATAGCAAAAGTTCTAGCCCCAATAGCTTGAGCAGCATAAGCATTCTTAGGCCAGTTCCTTTTCATTTCCCCAGCCACAACACCTGCTACATACTCTTCAAGTGGCATTTCTTTAGTATTTCCAGTTGCTAGTTTCACTTTAATAACTGGTTCTTCCATCCTACCTTGCTTTTGTTGCTGAGTACATCCACCTAATATAGTTAAAATAGCTACTAATAAAGTAATACAGAGATTAGGTTTAAACATAACTGCCCCTCCAACCTATTTATCTGCTATTAAAAACTATTATTAACTACTAGACTTGACATTATAATTAGTACTAGATATAATTTATTTCGTAATTAAATATTTTGGTGATGAAGCTCACCATGGTAGATACTAGCTACCAAAACCGTCTTAACGACTAATGGCTTCTACTCCTAAAGGGTAGGAGTCTTTTATTTTTAAGGATCAAGATCGAGGCCAAGGTTAGCTCAAGCTTAAACTTAAACTCACAAAAAGGAGGCTATTATGTTATTAAGTATTGCTTTAGTTCTAGCTACAGGATTACTTTTAGGATTTATCTTTAATAAACTCAACCTACCTAGTCTATTAGGAATGTTAATTGCAGGTATCATCCTAGGACCTTCTGGTCTTTCTCTACTAGATGATAAATTCTTAAGCATTTCTCCTGCAATTCGTCAATTAGCTTTAATTATTATTTTACTTAGATCTGGTCTGGGTATTAGTAAAGATACTCTACAAAAAATAGGTAAGACGGCTTTTAAATTAAGTTTTATCCCTGGGCTATTAGAAGGAGGAACTATCTTTTTCTTAGCTGATTACTTCTTTAATTTATCCTGGCCAGCAGCAGGTATGTTAGCTTTTATCATTGCTGCTGTCTCTCCCGCAGTGATAGTTCCTTCTATGTTACGCCTCAAAGAAAAAAGATTAGGAGAACAAAAAGAAGTACCAACTCTTATTTTAGCTAGTGCTTCTATTGATGATGTATTAGCTATTACTATTTTTAGTATCTTTCTAGGAGCTTTTAATAATAACAATCTATCTATTATTAAGACACTAACTTATATTCCTATTAAAATTAGTGGTGGGATCATTTTAGGATTAATTATAGGTTATCTCACTCATAAACTATTTATTAATTATTCTAAATTGGATTCAACTTACCAGACGATTATCTTACTTACTATTACTATCTTCACTTCAGTCCTGGGAGACTATCTTAACCTGGCCAGTCTGTTAAGTATAATGACTATTGGTTACATATTATTAGAAAAGAATGAAAGTCTAGCTACTGAGTTAGCCACTACCCTCAATAAATTATGGGTCCCGGCTAAAGTGTTCCTCTTTGTTTTAATTGGAGCAGCCGTTAAAATTGGGATAGCCTACCAAGCAGGATTACCTGGGGTAATACTTATTATTGTTGGTTTGCTTGCTAGAAGTATTGGCGTTCTAATTGCTACAACTAATAGTTATCTTAATCTCCAGGAAATAATTTTCTGTGGAATAGCCTATCTACCTAAGGCTACAGTCCAGGCAGCTATTGGAGCTGTACCATTAACTAATGGGGTACCTGGCGGAGATTTGATTTTAGCCTTAGCTGTAATGTCTATTATCTTAACAGCTCCTCTAGGAGCTGTTGGAATAGAATATTCTGCACCTCGGTTACTTAAACAGCCTTCTAAATAATCCAGCTCCATAACAAAAGTAGGCACCTATAGGTGCCTACTTAATCTTAACTATTTTTACTATTCAAAAAAGCCAAATACAAAGTTCTTTAACCACCTAAATAACAAGGTGAAGATTCCTGCCTTTTCTACTTCTTGAGTTGTTACTAAGTCTACTTCTCCCACTTTTTCTTCCTGATAGGTAAAGACTAATTCACCCGCTACTTGCCCTTGCTCAACTGGTGCTTGTAATTCCTTAGTTAAGTTAACTTCTTGCTTGATTTCTTCTTTAGTACCTTTTTGGATCACTGGCTCAAAGCTAGTAGCTGTCTCTAAAGGGACTTCTAACTCAACACCTTGGTGAACAGGCGCTGATTCAGTTTCTATACCAGCATTTACTAAAGTTTCTTGCTGGAATGCTCTAAATCCATAATTCAATAAACTAGAAGTCTCCTCCACTCTAGCTTCTTCACTTTCAGTCCCCATTACTACTCCAATCAATCTTCTATCTCCTCTTTTAGCTGTACCTACTAAACAATAATCTGCTTCTTCTGTCCAACCTGTCTTTAATCCATCTGCATTAGCATAATTATCAATTAACTGATTAGTAGTATATAATGGCTGTTCACCATCTTTAATGTAATCAACTCGTTTACTAGACCACTCAAGTATTTTAGAGTGCTTAGTAATTATTTCGCGGGCCATAACTGCAATATCATGAGCACTAGAATAATGCTCACCTTCTGGGGTAGGAAGTCCTGTGGTATTAACAAAATGTGTATGTTCTAATCCTAATTCTGTTGCCCTATTATTTATCATCTTAATAAAATTACTTTCTGTGCCTCCAACATGTTCAGCTAAAGCCACACAAGCATCATTAGCTGAAGGAATAACTATTGCCTTGAGCAAATCCTTTAATTGAACTGTTTCTCCTTTCTTTAACCAAATCTGTGACCCCCCCATTGATTCCGCTAAAGCACTTACCTCTACCTGATCATTTAAGCTAACTTCTCCCTTATCAATTGCCTCCATAGTCAACAAAATAGTCATTAATTTAGTAATACTAGCCGGTGGTAATTCTAAATTAGGTTGTTTATTAAATAGCACTTGACCAGTTTCTACATCCATTAGTACAGCGGATTTGGCTTTAACATCAAAATCCTTAGCTTGAATAGTTGTAGGCAGTAATAAGAAAACAAAAATCAAACATAAACTAACTCCTCTTTTTAATTTCTCCATTGCTTTCCCTCCTGTAGTTTTTGCTTGGCCTCTTGCCAGAGACTATCTAATTCTGACAGAGAAAGATCTTTTAGTTGATAGTCTGTTGGATCCACTTGGTCTTCTAGATAAGCAAAGCGATCTTTAAACTTCTGGATTGTATCTCGCAAACTAGTTTCTGCATCAATCTCTAAAAATCTAGCTACATTGACTACAGCAAATAATAAATCTCCTAACTCTTCTTTCATATTGGCCCTATCATCATTATCTCTAGCCTCTTTAAATTCCTCTAATTCCTCAGTTACTTTCTCTAAAGCTCCACTGATGCTTGGCCAGTCAAATCCTACTTCACTAGCCTTATCCTGTAGCTGTTGAGCTTGTAATAAGGCCGGGAATTGGTTAGGCACCTCTTCTAACAAATGATCTTCTGTGGCTTTATTTTCTTGTTTGATCTGCCGCCAATTTTCCATTACTTCCTGTTCATCAGTTACTTCTACTTCTCCAAAGACATGAGGATGACGTCTAATTAGCTTTTCTACAATTTCAGCAATTACATCCCTTATAGTAAATTTACCTTCTTCTTTAGCAATTTGAGATTGAAAAACAACTTGTAATAATAAATCACCTAATTCTTCAGCTAAACCAAAATAATCTTCTTCCTCAATTCGTTCAATAACTTCATAAGTTTCCTCTATTAAGTACTTTTTAAGAGTCTGATAATCTTGCTTCTGATCCCACGGACATCCTTGATCACTTCTTAGAATTTCCATAGTTTCTACCAATTTGTTGAGCTGAGTACAATTGTTATCATCAATAGGTATATAAATAAAAGTTAAATGATCAATCCAATCTAAATGATCCAATCTATAAAGAGGTACTTCTACTATACGTTCCTCTTTTAAACCTACTTTATGTAATACTTTAATAGGAAATTGGTCAGAATAAACTTCCATTAGTTTTAATTTAACATCTGAAGCAATAAATCGATTATAAACTTGACTAATAATAGTATTAGTAGCCGGATCTAAATCACGACTAGTAAATTCTAACGCATCAATTACTTTAACTCCTGTAATAGGATCTAAATTTAAACTAGTAAAAATAGCATCCACAAAACTTGGCCCGGCTAAAATCTCGTACTGTGATTCTTCTAACTGACTGATAATCTGTTGCACAGAACTCTCTGCCACTAAAGGATGTCCAGGTACAGCATAAACAACATCTTCTCCAGCTTGAACCAAAGAAGTTATCTGCTCAGCAATTCCCTGATAAACCTCTGCAAACTCCTCTGCTTCTTCATACAGGTCATCAAAAGAGACAATAGAAATCCCTTCTGTCTTTAATTCTTCTACTGCCGGATGAAACTCGGTTCTAAAATACAATTTATCAGCCTGTCGTAAAGTACGATAGACCTCTAAAGTCAATAATTTTAGTTCTCCTGGTCCTAAACCAACTATCTGTAACATTTTATCCCCTCACTATACCTAATTTATCCAGTATCATGGCTAATTTACTACCTATTTTAGGTATTAATTCTAAATCTTCTTTGGTAAGAGCACCAATTAATAGCAATACTAATCCATAACTAATGATTCCAGCTACTACAGCAGTTAAGGTAACAACTGCTTGAATATTAACTACCTGTCCTAAGTAATTATAAGTAGTATACACAATCACGGACATAATAGCTCCTCCAGATAAAGGCTGAACAAGCAAACTATGATAATCAAAATCAGGAGCTGCAATTCTAAAAACAGCTATAATATTTAAAGTAGCAGCTACTGTAAAACCAGTTACCGTTCCCAAAGCCGCCCCTCTGATTCCTAATTCTGGTTGAGAAGTTAAAAAGTAATTCAAAGCTGCATTAACTACTACCCCTAAAAAAAGATTTCGGGCTGGTAATTTAGGTCTATTAAAGCCTTGTAAAATACTAGAAGTCATCTGTTGTAGACTAACAGCTACTACTCCTAAAGCTACATACCGTAGAGCAACTGCAGCATCAGGGGTAGCAAAAACTAAACTACAAAGTGGTCTAGCTAAAATAAACAACCCTAAAGAAGCAGGAATTGACAAATATAAGGTTAATTTAAAGGCTTTATTAATTCTACTCTCTACTAACTTGTCCTGCTCTAAGGTAGCAGCTTCAGAAATAGCTGGCACTAGATTAACTGCCAATGAAGTGGCAACTACTGTAGGAAATCTAACTAAAGTCATTGCCATGCCATTAAATTGACCATATAATCTTGTGGCTTGTTCTAAATTAAAACCAGCTACTTCTAACCGTCTAGTAATCATTGAAGCATCTACCAACCTCATCAGAGGAAGAATTAAACCTCCAATAGTTACTGGAATAGCTAAGGAGGAAATCCGCTGTAAGACATCTCTAAATTTAGGCAACTTAGCAGGCTTGTCTAAATCGTCTACATTATTTTTTTGCCTATAACGGTAATAAATAATCAACACAACTACCAAACCAGCAAGTGCCCCAAAAAAAGCTCCAGAAGCAGCACCAGCTGCTCCAAATTCTAATCCATAAGGAGCTAGTAAATAAGCCAATAAAATCATTGTAGTCATCCTGACTAATTGTTCGCCCACCTGCGAAATACCAGTAGGTTTCATCCGCCTTAAACCTTGAAAATAACCACGATAAGTAGCCATAATAGAAACAACAAAAATAGCCGGAGCAATCGCTAAAATTGAATAATAAACTTTAATATCATCTAATAAATAACGCGCAATAGGCTTAGCCAATAGTGCTACTACACAAGATGCTACTAATCCAAATAAAAAACTAATCTTAAGAGCTGTTTTAAATATATAATTAGCTATGTAGTCTTCTCCTTCTGCTTTCTTCTCCGAAACTAACTTCGAGATTGCCACTGGAAGGCCTACAATAGAAACAGTTAAAATTAAAGTATACACTGGATAAGCTTTTTCGTAAATTCCTAAACCTACTCCCCCAATCATCCGAGCCAAGAAAGCTTTATAAATAAACCCTAGGAATTTACTAATAAAAGCAGCAGCTGCTAAAATTACTGTACCCTGTAGTAATGAATTCTTTTCTTCTTCCAATCAGAATCTGCCTCCTTTAAACACACCAACTCTCCTTATTAATATATCAAAAATTAAAGCATTTTACTAGCTAGTTTTTTAGATTAACTAGTATATTCATCTACTAAAAAAACAAAAGGTGAGCTACACAGCCCACCTGTATCTTAATTTTGCATCTGCTTAGCTAAAAAGCCAGCAGCAGTATCAGCTAATTTGATTTCTAAATCCCCCATAGTAGTTCCACTTTCTTGTGAGGCCAAAGCAACTATTCCAATTGATTCCTCTTGGGAAATAATTGGGACTAATATTTGCGCAGTAAAACTAGCATCTTCATCATAAATCCCACCACAAAAGATTTCATCAGTCTCTTCATTAATCACTTTAATCTCTTGTTGGTCCATAGTCTCAATTGCTAAATCACTAGCTGGCTTATCAATATACTTATTTTTTGTAGTACCTGCTACTGCCACAACAGCATCTCTATCCAAAACACAAGCAATATGACCAGTTACTTCAGCAAGTGAATCCACATATTCTTGAGCAAATTCTCCTAATTCACCAATTGGAGAATACTTCTTTAAGATAACCTCTCCATCACGGTCAACAAAAATCTCTAATGGTTCACCTTCTCTAATTCTCATTGTTCGTCTGATTTCTTTAGGAATTACTACTCTACCTAAATCATCTATTCTTCTGACAATACCTGTTGCTTTCATCAGGTTAACCTCCTTAACAAAATTATTTAACTCTAATTCCCATCTGTTTCATTATTAGTATATAATTAGAATTATTTTTTTATTCTTTAAGTTAAAAATTAACTATTAAAAATTAGGAGGTTAATTTAACTCCTGTAAAATACCTTCTAGTTTATCTAACTTCTGATCGTCCGCCCAACCATCTACTTTTAGCTGTAACTGCGGTTGTTGACTAGCTACTACCTTTAAGTTAGCAAACTGACGACCTAGCTGCAAAAACTCTTCGCCTGTTACTTCTGCTGCAGAAGCAAAAGTAATTGTTACCCTACCCTGTTGTTCAGATATCTCTTCTACTAATAACTCCCTGCCAAGCACCCTAAGTTGGCCAATCTGTAATAATCTTTGTGTTACCACAGGCAATTCTCCAAATCTATCCTGTAGCTCAACCTCTAATTCTTCTCTCTGATCTCTACTAGCAAGTGCTTTAATTCTCTTATAAACTTCAATCTTTTGTTGGGAATCAGCAATATAATCTTCAGGTAGATATGCATCTACTTGAAGCTCAATTTTTACTTCCCATTTTTCTTCTTCTTCATTCTGGAGCCTTTTAATAGCCGTTTCTAATAATTTACAGTACAAAGAAAAACCAACTGCTTCTATATGTCCGTGTTGTTCAGGTCCTAATATATTACCAGCACCTCTAATCTCTAAATCACGCATAGCTATTTTAAAGCCCGAACCTAAACTGGTAAATTCTTTGATTGCTTTTAAACGCTTCTCTGCTATCTCCGATAAAATCTGTCCTTCATTATATAATAAATAAGCATAAGCAATCCGGTTACTTCTTCCGACTCGACCACGCAACTGATATAATTGGGATAAGCCCATTTTATCCGCTTGATTAATAATAATTGTATTTACATTCGGAATATCCATTCCTGTCTCAATAATTGTAGTACAGACTAGTATATCATAATCCCCAGCTAAAAAATCTAACATTAATTTTTCTAATTGGGCTTCATTCATCTGCCCATGGGCTATTGCTACTTCAGCCTGAGGCACTAACTGTTGGATTTGGGCTGCTACTTGTTTAATATTTTTAACTCGATTATGAACCACATAGGCTTGACCAGAACGATTTAATTCTCTAGTTAAGGCTTCTTTGACTAATTGATCATTATATTCACCTACATAGGTTCTAATGGGGTACCTATTTTTAGGAGCTGTCTCAATAACACTAATATCTCTAATTCCCACTAAAGACATATGTAAGGTTCTAGGGATAGGAGTAGCTGTTAAGGTTAGGATATCTATATTTTCCTTGATTTGTTTTAGTCTTTCCTTTTGTTTGACTCCAAATCTCTGTTCTTCATCTACTACAACTAATCCTAAATCTTTAAACTCAATATCCTGGGATAATAACCTATGGGTACCAATCACTACCTCTATTTTTCCAGCTTTTAAACCTTCTCTAATCTCCTGTTGTTCTTTAGCAGTTCTAAATCTACTTAACATTGCTACATTAATAGGATATTCTGCAAAACGATCTGTTAAATTACTCCAATGTTGTTGAGCTAAAATAGTAGTAGGCACTAAAAAGGCAACTTGTTTCCCATCCATAACTGCTTTAAAGATAGCTCTAATAGCTACTTCAGTCTTACCATAACCAACATCACCACACAATAATCTGTCCATTGGTTGTGGAGACTCCATATCCTTCTTAACTTCCTCAATAGCCTGTAGTTGATCTGGAGTTTCTTGGTAGGGAAAATCAGCCTCAAATTTCTGTTGCCAGTCTGTATCGGCACTAAAAGCATATCCCTTTGCTACTTCCCGTTTAGCATACAGTTCTAATAATTCCTCTGCCATCTCCTCTACTGATTCCTTGACTCTAGCTTTAGCTTGGGCCCAGTTATCACTATCTAACTTATGTAATTTAGGTGCCTGATCATCCATTCCAACATACTTTTGAATCAGATCAACTTGTTCTGTAGGAACATATAATTTATCATCGCCTGCATATTTAATTAATAAATAATCCTCACTACTACCTTGCACTTCTAAAGTTTTAATCCCTAAATACTTACCAATTCCATGGTTTTCATGAACAACATAATCCCCTTCAGTAAGCTCAGTAAAAGAAGAAATCTTACTTCCCTGATCAAACTTCTTAATTCTTTTCCGTTGTCTTTTAGTTTCTTTAAACAATTCACTAGTTGTATAAAATACAAATTTGGCCTCAGGAAAGATAAATCCTTTCTGTAAGTTACTGACAATTAAGATGATACTTTTAGATTTTATTTGATCAGTGATCTCTTCTACCAAAACTGCTGGCAAATTATCTTCTTGCAATCTGTGGTGGAATCTTTTAGCCTGCTTAAAATTGGACAATCCAATTACAATCCGATAATCTTGGTCTAAATAATCTCGTAGCTGTTTAATTAATAAATCCAGTTGCCCGTGTAGCGCTTCTAAATTTTGAGCAGTATAATTAATACTGAACTGAGAAGTGATTTCTTCTAATCTTTTTTTAGTTGGAGATAAATAAATCCCCTGTCGATTAGCAGTCAACAATAGCTGGTTAAAATCCAAAAAGCAATCCTGATAACTAGGTAATACCTTACCTTGCTTTAATAAAGAACTATATCGATCCTGAATAGTAGTCAAAAATTTAGTAGCTCGTTGTTTAATCTGTAACCAATTGTCAAATAGAAGTGTATTATCTATATAATCCAACAAACTAGCCTGTTGATAAAAATAAGGGAGATACTGTCTTAACTCTGTAAAATCAATCCTTTCTTCTAACCATTCTACATCCTGTTCAACCTTATTAGCAAGTTTCTCCTTAGCCTCCCCTGTTAACTTCTCTAACCGCTGTTGGAGATCAGACTGTATCCTAGCTAGCTTATCTTCTCTAGCAGTAGGTAATAAAAATTCAGTTGCTGGTGGAATAATAACCTGTTCTAATTGTGATATAGAACGTTGGTCAGCTACTGCAAACTGTCGAATAGATTCTACTTGCTCCCCAAATAATTCTATCCGTATTGGTTGAGTAGTGGTATAGGGGAAAACATCAATTATTCCTCCGCGAATACTAAACTCGCCTCGCTCTTGCACTTGCCCAACTCGTTGGTAACCAACTTCTACTAATTGAGTCTTGAATTTATCAGCAGAGATTTCAGATCCTACAGTGATTTCTAATAATTTATCCTTATATACTTGGGAAGGAATAGTACCTTCTAATAAAGATTGAATAGGAGCAATAATCAATCTACTTTCCTTAGCTATAGCTTCTTGTAACACAGTCAATCTTTCTAACTTAATACCCGCTTCAATTTCTAACGGTTCATGAGGTAGAATCTCAATTTGCGGAAATAATAAAACTTGTGACTCACCTAGTAACCTAACTAGGTCTTCATAGAGACTATCTGCCTTTTGTGGATTGGAAGTAACAAGTAAGAGCCCCTTATTTATTTGGGAATAGAAATTAGCCAAAAACAAACTCTTGCCACTACCTTCTAGCCCAATTACTTCCCCACTTGCTCCTGCCTGATATTGTTCTACTAACTTACATAACTTTCCTTCTTCCCGTAAAACTGTTAATAGATTATCTCCCATCCTCACCTACTCCTTTGTAGTCAATAAACTCCCAGCAAAAAAGGCCTCAGATTAACTAAGGCCTCAACCTTAATGTATTTCCATATTAGTAAGTTCTGTCTCGTCAGGATAATCTTGAACACATTCATCACAAGCTACATTAATGTAAGTATTATCCCCTTCTACCTCAATTATATCCTCTCGTTCTTCCTCAGTCAAGATATTAAAACCTAGTAATTCCTCATCAACTTTATCGACCTCTAAATGATCAATAATCTTGTTACACTCAGGACATTTGTAAATTAAATTCAATTATGATCCCTCCTCAGTTAAGTTACTAGAGTCTATAATTCTCTACTCATTTATTATTATTACTGATAATTTATTACATATACAAGTTCAATGAAAAAATTAACAGTTATAAATAAAAAAGTCTGAGTACATACCCAGACTAATAACTTAATTATACTTATTCATAACTAATTGTATATCTTCCTTCTCTAAGTAAAGCTTAATTGCTTTAGTTGCTTGCTCTAGAGCTTGATCAACTGCTGTCCATTCTTCTTTAGTAAACGGATCTAATACGTAATCAACAATTGGCTTAGTTTCTGGTTTACCAATTCCTATTCTCACTCGCGGAAATTCTTTACTCCCTAGACAGGCAAAAATGGATTTTAAACCATTATGTCCTCCATGACCTCCATTAGGCCTGATCCGCAGTTGACCTGGACTAAGATCTAAATCATCATAGACAACTAGTATATCTGCTCTATCAATTTGATAATAATCAGCTAACTTTTCAACTGCTTGCCCACTGCGGTTCATAAAGGTTTGTGGTTTAGCTAAAATAACAGTCTCTCCTTGTACTTTAACCTTGCTGATCATACTATTATGTTCTTCTCTAGACAAAGAAGTATTATATAGTTTAGCTAATCTATCCAACACCATAAAACCAGCGTTGTGACGAGTTGCTTGATACTTCCTACCTGGATTACCTAAACCTGCTACTAATTTCATCTTTATCCCCCCTACTAATAATAAAAGGCGCAATCTAAAAGATTACGCCTTACACTAAAACCAATTATTCTATTTCTTCTTCCTCTAGTTCTTCTTCCTCTTCTTCGTCTTCTTCACCAATAACTTCTGGTTCTTCTAATTCTTCTTCTCCTAGTTCTTCTTCCTCTTCGATATCTAATTCATCAGGAAGAACAACTGTAGCTACTGTTTCACTTGGCTTACTTTCTATCTCAATTCCTTCTGCAACCTCAATATCAGCTACACTTAAAGATTGTCCAATATCCAACTCTGATACATCAACTACAATCTTTTCTGGAATATCAGTAGGTAAGCACTCAATCTCTAGCTTTCTAAGTAGCTGTTCTAATACTCCACCTTCTTGTTGACCACTTGCTGGGCCAGCAAGTTCAACTAATACTTCAACTGTAACAGGCTGATCAAGAGAAATCTGATATAAATCAACGTGTAATAAACTTCCTTTAATTACATCACGCTGTACATCTTTAACCATTACTGGTTGTGTACTACCATCTTCTAAACTTAAATCAATAATTTTATTTCCACCTGTAACTTTATTTACTTTTGTAGCATCTAACGTCAAATTAACTGGATCTCGATCATTGCCATACAATACACCAGGAACAAGACCTTCTTCTCTTAGCCGACGAGAATTACTTGAGCCTGTCTTATCTCTTATCTCAGCGTCTAATTCCAAACGTTCCATCTTCTACCCTCTCCTTTTTCTTTTTTTCACAAACTATATTATAACATCTTTAAATCCAACTATCAACGAAATAAAACACTAACTGATAAATCATCGTAAATTCTTTCAATTGCGCTAGCTACTAATGGTGCTACAGACAAGACTGTTACCTTATCTAATCTTTTAGATTTAGATAAAGGTAGTGTATCAGTTACCACTAATTCACTAATTGGTGCTTCTTCTAATCTATCAACTGCTGGTCCAGAAAATAGTGGATGCGTACAGGTAGCAAATATCTTTTGAGCTCCTTTTTCCTTCAATACTTGAGCAGCATTAGTAATTGTTCCCGCTGTATCAATCATGTCATCAACTAAAATTACATTCTTGCCTTCTACATCTCCGATAATATTCATTACTTCAGATACATTAGCTTCTGGTCTTCGCTTATCAATGATAGCCATTGAAGTATTAAGCCGCTCAGAAAAATTTCTAGCTCGCTTAACTCCACCAATATCTGGAGCTACTACAATTGAATTAGCGAGTTCTTCTTTCTCTTCAAAGTGATCTGCTAAAATAGGAGCACCACGTAGATTATCCACTGGCAAATCAAAGAAACCCTGAATTTGCCGAGCGTGAAGGTCAATAGCTACCACCCGATCTGCTCCTGCTTTAGTAATTAAATTAGCTACTAACTTAGCAGTAATCGGATCCCGCGCTTTAGCCTTTCTATCTTGACGAGCATAACTATAATAAGGCACTATAGCAGTAACTACCTTAGCTGAAGCTCGTTTTACAGCGTCAATCATAATCAACAACTCCATCAAATTTTCATTTACTGGAGGGCAGGTTGGTTGCACAACAAATACATGGTCTCCTCTAACACTTTCATTAATCTCAACTCCAATTTCCCCATCACTAAAACGATTTACTGTAGCTTCAACTAATTCAGTACCTAGATTAGCACATATCTTTTTAGCTAATTGTGTATTTGCATTACCAGCTAATACTTTTAAGTTCATCCCACTTGATGACATTACTATAAACCTCCTAAATTTATTAATCTACCTTTTTAATTATTCAGTCTCTGCTTGTGACTTAGCGGGAACCCCAACTACTGTATCATCTGCTGTAACATCCTTAGTAACTACTGCTCCGGCTCCAATAATAGCTCTATCTCCTATCCTTACAGGAGCTATTAAAGTTGAATCGCTACCTATAAAAGATTGGTCGCCAATTATTGTTCTATGCTTCTCTTCTCCATCATAATTAGCAGTAATGCTACCAGCACCAATATTAGTTTGTTGCCCAATTGTAGCATTGCCAATATAACTTAAATGAGGAACTTTAGCTTGGTCTCCAATCTCTGATTTTTTCACCTCTACAAAATCACCTATCTTTGCCTCACGACCTACTTTAGTTCCTGGTCGCAAATAAGCATAAGGGCCAACTGTTGTATCAGCTCCTATTTGACTCTCAATTATAGTAGAAGATTCCACCTCTACTCCACTACCAATTGTAGAATCAACTAATTTACTCTGCGGCCCGATAATAACTTCCTCACCTAACTTAGTAGTACCTTCTAGGAAGGTACAGGGATAAATAATACTATCCTGACCAATCTCTACCTCACTATCTATATAAGTATTGGCTGGATCGATAATTGTAACACCTTGTTGAAGATGCTGATTACAAATTCTCTCTCTTAAAATAGACTCTGCTTGCGCTAAATGCTGTCTAGTGTTAACTCCTACTGTTTCTTCACTATCAGGAGTTACTACTGCTGTAACTAGTTCTCCTTGCTTAGCCAAAATACCAACTACATCTGTTAAGTAGTATTCTCCCTGAGCATTATCAGAAGTTACATCAGTTAATGTCTCCCATAATAGTTGGCTATCAAAACAACAGATACCAGTATTGATCTCTTGGATCTGAGCTTCACTCTCAGTTGTATCTTCCTCCTCTACAATCTTAACTACCTGATCGGACTGATCACGAATAATCCGGCCGTAACCACTAGGATCTTCTACTTCAGTAGTTAAAACTGTCGCTGCAGCAGCTTCCTCTTGGTGAGTAGCCACTAACTGCTGTAAAGTATCTGGGGTTAATAAAGGAGTATCACCATACATTACTAAAATAGTACCTGCAAAGTCTTGTAAATCATCTTGAGCCTGCATCACTGCATGGCCAGTTCCTAATTGTTCCTCCTGAGTTATAAACTCCAAGTTACCAGCGGTCTCTGCTTGTACTTGGTTAGCTTTATAACCAACAACTACCATATTATGTGCTGGATTCAATTCAGCAGCAGTATCAACTGCATGCTGGACCATACTTTTACCAGCAACTTTATGTAGTACTTTAGGTAACTTAGACTTCATCCTAGTCCCTTTACCAGCCGCCAAAGTAATTACTGCTAACTCCGACATCAATTATCCCCCTTCAATGACAGAGATTGAAAATCAATTAAATTCCATGTCTCTGACTTAACAATCCTATCAATAGCTAACTCAGATTCAATCTCTGGTAATTCACCAGTCATAAAATATTCCCTAGCATAAATAGGATAAATAGCATCTTTAAGGCCATACTTAATAAATAAGTCCAATTCCTGATAAGCATTAAATAAACCAGCTGTATCATCAGTAAAAATTTTCTCGATAATCTGGTCTAAACTAGCCCCACCAATAATATTAGCTACATTACTCTTGCGCACCATCTGTAAGGTATCATCATAATTATATAAGCTAGACAACTTATCATTATAAGCTTTCTCTAAAACAGTAATATCACAATTAAAATTATGCCCTACAAAAATATCAGGTTCTAGATCACTGATTATATCCTGTAATAATTCAATTCCTGTTTTAATATCAACTGCAGGAGCTAAATCTTGGTTAGTAAAAATCAATCCTAATCTCCAGTCTTGTCCATCATAAACAGCATACTGAATTGAATCCAAATTACTCCATAAGTATTCAGTATCAACACACATAATTGTACTAGCCTGAGGATTATTACTTAAGTTAATATCAAATTGAGGATTAGTTAATCGTTGGTAAGTCTTTTCCAACTTATCTAACTGACGTAAAATCTTAGAATCCTGATTTTTTATATTTAGTACTTCAGCTATCTCTGCAAGAGAAGCTGCTTGAAAATCGGACTCAGTAGGAAAAGTTTCTAACATTCTTTTCAATCGCTTACCGCGTCCTAGGATAACAGCTAATTTATGTTCATATAATTCAACATTGTATAAGTCATCAGTATCTAAGTATATTTTCATAATGGCTCCTTCCTTAAGCTCCTAATTTAAACTTAATAGCAAGGAATAACCTCCCCTTGCTTTACAGAGCCAATACCTTCCTTAATAATATTCTTTACAAAAAAATTGCAAATCAAATGTATTATAACAGACAGTCATTAGGAAGTCAAAATTATTGTATCCAAGCCTGAGCCCAATCATACTTATTGATTATAATTAACTTCAGTGACTAGTAACAAACAACCTCATCACTCATTACCCGGCACCGCAAAAAATAAACTCCCACCTTACCTCAGCGGAAGTTTAGTCTTGCTCAGAATCAGCTTCTTTATTTAATACTTCATATAATTGAGCTCGATTTGATACTGGATAAAGAGAAGTTAAGCCCCCTCTTGCACCTTGGTTAAATTTATTTAAGGGTCGCCCATCATAAGCTATTTCTTCTTGTTTCAACTCTTGTTTGGGATCCTGGTCAATAGCATCCAACTTCTTTTTAACTCCAGCTATATTTAATCCTTCCGCCAATAAATCTTTAATTTCTAATAACCGGTCAATATCCTGCTGAGAATAAATCCGTTGGTTACCCTCAGTACGAGCTGGTTTGATTAAATCACATTCTTCATAATAGCGAATCTGTCTACCTGTTAGACCGGTCTTATCTTTAACTACTCCAATCGAATAGATAGGAGTAGTTTGCTCAGTATCCCCCATGATTAATCGCCTCCTTACTACTTTAAGTCTTGGATCCACGGACTAGGTTGCACAACAATCTCATTATCAGCTCTATCTATTTCTTCTAAAACTACTAAAGAAGTATAATCAGCAACTAACTTATCTTCAGGAGTAGCAGTCTCTACTAAGACCCCTAAATCCAATACATCAGCTTTAAACTCAGTCATTAAATCAAGCATTCCTTTAGCAGTTCCACCAGCCTTCATAAAATCATCAATAATTATTACTTGAGATCCTTCTGGTAAAGCCCTACGAGCTAAGGACATTGTTTCTATCTTTTGCGAAGAACCTGTTACATAATTAATACTGACTACTGATCCTTCAGTAACTCTACTATTCCGTCTAATACTAACTAAGGGAGTATTTAAAGCTCGAGCCACCATCAAGGCAATAGGAATTCCTTTTGTCTCCATAGTAATTATATAATCAGCTTCTAAACTAGCAAACTTAGTAGCAAATACTTCTCCGATATCATTCATTAGTTCAGGGTCAAAAATCAAATCAGTCATATATACATAACCACTAGGTAGAATTCTATCAGCATCAGAAAGTTGCTCACAAACATCAGTAACTATTTGTTGGATAGCACTATTTCCTTGACTGGGAATATATCTAACTCCTCCGGCAGCACCAGAAACTGTTTCTACTTGGCCCATTTCTTCTTTACTAAAAACTTCTTTAATAATAGCTAAATCCTCACTAATTGTTGATTTAGCAGCATCAAAACGATCTGTAAATTTATTCAAAGAAATTAACTTATATGGATTATCAACTAATATTTTAGTTACAGCTACAATTCTTTCGCTACGTCTCATCTTCATAGCAGTAGACTGACACTCCTTCCGAATATTCATCTTTAAAAAAACGGTATTCTTTGTTTTATCATATCATTAAATAGTTAGTTTGTAAATCATTAGCTCTTATATAATCTATTAAGTTGTTGCTAGAGTGTAATATCTCTCTTTAATTTGTCTTAACTGCTTAACTTGGTCAATATCACAGCCTACTTCTGGGTAAGATAAAATAATTCCTTTACCTGCCTGACCAAATAAATCAACCACTCTCTGTTCAATACTATCTATAGTTAAAGTGCCAGTCCACAGCTTAAAAATAAACCTAATCCCTAATAAACTTACTAATTTCCATGGTTTTTTTCGCCACTGTAAGACTTTATCTATTTCTGACTCCAAATCCCAAACTAGCTGGCGCTGGAGTAAAACTAAATTACCTCCTGTAAAAGTTCCTTCCTGGAGCTTAAAATAGGTCTTATCAAACTGCGGAAGGAACTCTTCGATAGCTGACCTAGGAATAATAGGATAATAACAACTATAGTTATCAGCTACACAACGAGTTAAGAAGGTGTCAATAGCTTCTGTTGTTAGTAGGGGGATATCAGCAGTTACAAGTAAGGCATAAGGACTATTAGCACTTTGTAAACTATATTTAATATTATCTAATAAAGACCCCTGATCAGGAATTACAATATCCACGCCTTGTTTTTTGAGTTGAGACGGGCCAACTCCTAATACTTTATCTATAATCTGGACCTGGTGGAGAGTATCAATTACATACTTAACCATTGCTTGACCATTCAGGTCAATTAAAGCTTCATAGTCCTGATTACTTACCTGCTGTAGTTGACTATCATTTTTAGCCCCTGCCAAAATAATAGCATCTAACATCTATCCCCCTCCTACTTAAATCTAATTAAATTTCTTCTAGCCCGTGGTTAATTGTTTTAGTCACTAAAACTCTATAATCACTAGCTAACTCAGCTGCTAACCTAGTCTGGATCTGGTCTGCTTGTTGTTTGCTAGTAACCACTCCAAAGATAGTTGGCCCGCTACCAGACATTAAAGCCTTAGCAGTCAACTCCTCTAGTCTCTCCTTTAAAGTAGCTACTTGCGGATATAACTTAAAAGTAGCCTGTTCTAAAACATTACCTAAATTACTGATTACACCTTGAAAATTTTGCTTTGCTAAAGCTTTTCTCACCTTTGTAGTCTGAGGCTGGCTAGTAATCTTATCCACATCCAACTGGTCATAAACTCGGGGAGTAGAAACTTCTAATGGTGGATTAACTACCACTAGATACAACTCCAACTCACAAGGTAATTGTTCTAACTCAGTCCCTACTCCCGTAGCTAACTGACTTCCTCCGCTGATACAAAACGGAACATCTGCTCCTAATTTAGCTCCTCTAGTAGCTAACTCAGACTGGCTAAGCCCTAAATCCCAGAGTCGATTAATAGCTACTAAAGTAGCAGCAGCATTAGTACTTCCTCCTGCTAATCCTGCTGCTATAGGAATTTCTTTATCAATTATAACTTCTAATCCCCCAGCTAAATCAAACTCAGTAAATAACAATTCAGCGGCTTGATAGACTAAATTGCTCTCTCCTGTAGGTAGCTGAGGGTGATCAGCCTTGATCTGAATTCCTTGCTCAATCTGAGTAAATGATAACTGATCAAAGAGATTAATCGTCTGCATGATCATCTCTACTTCATGATAACCATCAGCGCGTTGACCTAAAACATCTAATGTTAAATTCACTTTAGCATATGCTTTAAAATCCACTTCTATTCCCCCTCTAAATTTATAGTATGTATTGTTAATTTAGTTACTGAAGATTAATCTCCTTCCTATTATCTCCAGTCATTTAGCTAATAGGGGACTAGGTTAAGAAATCTTCTCCTCGATATTTGCTTCAGCATCAGCTACTGACTGAGGGTTTTCTGCTAACTCTATAATCTGCTCTAGATTTTTCTCGTAAAAGATGACTACTACATCTCCTGACTTGGCTGCTTGTAATCCTTGTTTAACAGCTACTAATTCTGATAGTTCAACTGTTATTTCTTCTACTTCTGTTGTAGCAACTCCCTCCTGTAATAACTGAGCTACTTCTCCTGCTTCTCGCCCTCTTAAATCAGCATCCTCTTTGATAATCACTTGATCAAAATAATCTCCTGCTACCTCTCCTGTTTGTTTAATTAAGCTATCTTGTCTATCTCCTGGGACACCAATAACTCCAATCAAATCTTCTGTGGCTAATTGTTGGGCAAACTCCAGAGTAGCTTGATAACTAGCTGGGTTATGACCATAATCGATCACAGTAGTAAATTTATCATTAGTGATCACATTCAAACGACCGGGATTATCCTGGATGTTAGCTCCAAACTTCTGTAAAGCAGTCCGGATAATAAAGACTGGAATCCCATAGGCATAACCAGCTGCTATAGCAAACAAAGCATTTTCTAGAATATGGTGGGCTAAACCATTTTGAGCTGCTGGTAATTTATCTATAGCCAGCACTGGCAATTCATCCACTCCATCAAATAAGGTTAAATTCCCTTCTTTAATATAGACGGCAGGTTGGCCCTGAGCCCGATGCTTTTTAATAACTAAATTTTCCTCTGCTCCACAATAGATAATATCTTCAGCATTACTATTCTCTGCTAAAGCTACCACTTGCGGATCTGTAGCATTTAAGATAGCATACCCATTCTCTCTAACTCGTTCTATGACTAAAGATTTAATATCAGCTAGTTCTTCTACTGTATCAACTCCTGACTGACCTAAATGATCAGCTGATATATTAGTGATAATTCCAATGTCACTCCAATCATAACCTAAACCACTACGTAAGATTCCTCCCCGAGCTGTCTCCAATACTGCTGCCTCTACTTCTTGATTTCTTAATACTGTTTGAGCACTTAAAGGACCTGTTGTATCTCCTGTCAAAATAGTCTCGTCTCCTATTTGAATTCCACCTGTTGCTGCTAAGCCTACTTTGATACCTGCTTCCCTAAAAATACTAGTTATCATCCTTGCTGTAGTTGTCTTCCCGTTAGTCCCAGTAACCGAAACAATAGGAATTCTAGCTGGAGCAAGCCAATCAACAATCTTAGCAGCTACATCTCTAGCCTGACCTTGACTAGGATAATGATGCATTCTGATCCCTGGGGCAGCATTAATCTCTATAATAGCCCCTTCTTGGGATAAAGGAGTAGTTATATCAGAAGTAATTACATCAACCCCTGCTATATCTAGTCCTATAGTTTGGGCTGCTCTAACAGCTAATTTCTGATTAGTAGGATGAACTTGGTCAGTACAATCAACAGCAGTGCCCCCAGTGCTTAAATTAGCTGTCTGTTGGAGATAGATCTTTTCTCCTGGCTGAGGTACAGATTCTAAATCATATCCCACAGTAGCTAAATTATCCTTAACTGCCTGATTAATCTCTACTTTAGTAAGTGGCTTCTCGTGGCCTACACCTCGCCTAGAGTCCTGATTTAATTCTGTAATTAGTTTTTTAACTGTCTGAGTGCCATCTCCTACTATATAAGCGGGTACTCTTTTAGCTGCAGCAACCACTTCATCTCCTACTACTAGCAATCGATAATCGCCACCAGTGATACATTCCTCAACTAAGACTTGCGAACTATATTCTTTAGCCCTCTTGATCCCGGTCTTAATCTCTGCTTTAGTAGTTAGATCAATGCTGACTCCTTTTCCTTGGTTCCCATTAACTGGTTTAGTAATCACAGCTCTCCCTAATTGCTTCTGGAAAGTAATTGCTTCCTTTAAGTTATCTACTACTCTTCCTCTCGGGGTAGGCAGTCCCATCTCATATAATAACTTTCTTACTTGTTGTTTATCACAAGAAATATCCACTCCTACACAAGAAGTGGTCTCCCCGATAGTAGCCTCAATTAATCGCCTGTACTTACCATATCCTAGCTGGACTAAGCTATTATCAGTTCCTAATCTATCTACAGGAATATTATCCTCTTTAGCTGCCTCCACTATTGCTGAAGTACTCGGACCTAAAGCACTAGTTATTTCTTTATATTCCAGATCAGCTACTAATTTTTCTCTATCTATTGTACTTCCTGTAGCTAACTTGTCCACTAATTCCACAGCTTGTCTAGCTACCCATAACGCAGTAGCTTTTGTCTCATACTCAAAGATAATTTCATAAACTCCTTCTTGCTCCTTAGAAACAGTCTGCCCGTAATAAACTTCCTGACCTGCTACTACTAATAATTCTAAGGCAACATGTTCAATTACATGTCCTAAATATGTTCCCTCTTGTAGTCGAGTAACAAAGCCTCCTGGCCTCTCTAAAGAACAATGGTGTTCTTCTAAACCAGGTAATACAGTAAGAAGTTGCTGATTAAATTCAGTAAATTCTTTACTTTCTCTACCATTATAATCTTCTAAATCAACTACTAATTTAACTACCGGTTGATAAGTATAAATATTAGGTCCCGTAATTGCTCGTAATTCAAGAATCTCCATTTCTGTCCCTCCCTTACTTAAACCTTCAATTATTTTAACCAGTTTTAAAGTGATTATTCAGGACTAATAATTTCCTTAGTTCGTAAATCGAAGCTATATCCAGTAGATAAAATATGTAATTTAACATTGGTTAAAGTTAAAGCCTCATCAGGGGCCAAATTAGCAATATTAGTCTCTGCAATTTGACTACAATCAGCTACTGTAACTGTTCCGGAACCAATTACTTCACAGATCTCATCTTCTACAATAACTGCTGTATTTTCATCAATTCCTAATCCTAATAAAGCAGGATTTTGGGCCAACCCTGTTAATAACCTTCCTAGTCTCCCTCGTTGGGAAAAATGCTGATCAACAATCACATCATCTATCAGCCCTAACCCCAAAGCTAACCGCAAAGCCTTAGGCTGGGGATTATCATCATTTCGACCGCGAACAATCATTAACCGACTCATTATCGCTGCCCCAGCACTAGTACCAATAATTGTCTTTCCTGCTCTATAACCAGCTCTAATTTCATGACATACTTGACTACCACCTAATAAACTAGTAATTCGTAACTGATTACCACCAGTAAAGAAGATCCCTTGGGCCTCTCTAATAGAAGTTACAAATTCCTCTTCATTAGCCTCACGCCGAGAATTGATATGTAAAACTTCCACTTCAGCTACCCCTAACTCAGTAAACAAGTCATAGTACTCCCAACCTACTTCTGTTGGTTGTTGCGTAGCTGTTGTAATAATCACTAACTTACCAGTTACTAAATCTGCTGCCTGAGTTAAAATCTCGCCAGCAGGGCTTTTCTCTTCTGCCCCACCAATAATCACCAGTTTCCCTGGCTGTGATTGTGCCATATTGATCCTCCTAGCGATTTAATTAAATATTATTGATATTACCTCTAAAAGTCCTATAGTCTATTATTCCTAATTACAAAATAATTATTAATTGCAGGCTGGATAAAAAGAAACTAACCGGCAATAATAATTCTAAAGTAGACAAAATAAGGAGGGTATTATGACTCAAGAAGTATCTATTATCCCGTTAGGTGGTAGAGAAGAAGTAGGTAAGAATCTGATTGTAATTGAGTATAACCAACAATTACTAGTTTTAGATTGTGGCATCAAATTCCCTACAGCTGATATGCCAGGTGTCAATCTAGTAATGCCTAAAATAGATTATCTAATCAAAAACCAAGAGAAAATTAAAGGTTTATTCGTCAGTCACGGTCATGAAGATCATATTGGAGCTATCCCCTTTTTACTATCCCAGATAAATATTCCTATCTATGGTACTCAATTTACCTTAAGCTTGATTAAGAAAAAATTAGCTAATCATAATCTGTTAAGTAAAGCCCAACTCACCGAAATCAAGCCCCGCGAAGAAGTTACTCTAAATCCTTTCCAGATTAAATTTATTCGAGTCAACCACAGTATACCAGGGGCAGTAGCAATAGGAATTGAGACTCCTGCTGGTACTATTTTATATACTGGAGATTTTAAGTTTGATCTGACTCCTATTAAAGGCCAGACTACTGATTTTTACAGTTTAGCTCAACTAGGAGAAGAAGGGGTCTTAGCCCTCTTATCAGATAGCACTAATGCAGAACGAGAAGGAATGTCGACTTCAGAACAAGAAATCTCCTCTAATATCCAACAGGTATTTAAAAATGCGCCCGGAAGAATTATGATTGCTACTTTTTCTTCTCATCTAGATAGGATCCAACAAATAATCAATGCTACCGCTAAGACCAATCGTCAACTAGCTATCTCCGGACGCAGTATGAAAGAAAATACTAGCTTAGCTACTGAATTAGGCTATCTAGATTATTTAGATGATTTATTAATCAGCCCTGAAGAAGCTAAGCAATTAGCCAATGACCAAGTAGTCTATCTGCTGACAGGAAGTCAAGGCGAAACCATGGCTGCTTTAACTAGAATTGCTAGAGGGGAACATAGACAGATTGAAATTCAGCAAGGAGATACAATTCTTTTTTCTGCTACTCCTATTCCTGGTAACGAGTTAGCAGTATCTAATAGTATTAACCAACTCTTAGCTCAAGGAGCTATTATCAAATACGGTGCTGAGTTGAACTTCCATGCTTCTGGCCATGCTGCCCAAGAAGAGTTAAAATTAATGCTTAATCTAACTAAACCTCGCTACTTTATTCCTATCCACGGAGAGTACCGCCATCTTTACCATCATGCTCTATTAGCTAATCAAGTAGGTCTTAATAAAGATGAAATATTCATTGCTAGAAACGGATCTCGTTTAAAATTAAATCCTAAGCAAGGCTACTTTGCTGACTCCGTAACAGCAGGAAAACTATTTGTTGACGGAGCCAACATAGGAGACGTAGACTCTACTATACTACAGGAAAGACAGCAGTTGGCCCAGAATGGTTTACTTATTATAATAGCTACTATTGATCCCAAAACCAATCAGTTAACCTCAGACCCAGAAATAATTTCTCAAGGCTTTATCAACCTAGATAACGTCCCAGACTTAGTTACAGAAATTAAACAGCTTAGCACAAAAAGTCTACAACAAGAACTATCGCGCCAAAAATTAAAAGATACTATCCAAGAGCTTGTCTATAGCAAGACCAATTGCACCCCGCAAATTATACCGATTATTAAGGAGGGGCAACAAGAATAACATAAATAAAAAAAGAAGTAGGATGTATTAACATCCTACTCTTGAGATTAACCCTTTGGTTTATCAATTATTTCTTTAGGAATCATCAACTTCTGTCCTACCTCAATATAACTAGGATCATCAATATTATTGATCCGGACAATAGCATCAACACTAGTATTATATCGTGCTGCTATCTTATATAAGGTGTCTCCTGGTTGCACAACATACACAATTCTAGATGGTCTCTGATCATCAGGTTCATCAACTACTGGTGAAACAGGAATTATATCAGTTATAATACTTAACTCTCTTAAATTAGTTACTCGCACATACTCACTCAAACCAGCAGTTACTTTAATACTTCTATCACCTTGTTTACCAGCTCTAACTCGTTGTAACACTACATCTAAATAACAATACATACCTGCTTTAGCGCCAGCAACACTGACAAAACTAGTAAAACCTTCATCCGCATCTGTTTCAGTAGAATAGACATGATGAACTGAATCATCATCTGCCTGATATAACACTCCACTCTGTAAGGAACCTTCTAATGTTACTCCACCATCTTCTACATCACAACTAATATCAAGTAACTCAGCCTTAGATTCAACAATACTTTGAATAGCAGGCTTTTCCGTGGGCAAATTAAAACTTTGCACTACAGTATCAGATACCTGATTTTCTCCTACAATTTCCTCTACTCTAATTAATTCCTTTTTAAGTTTTACTTGATCACTATCAACACCTACAACCACCATAATTTCTCGCGGCTCAGTCACTTTAACTTGCACACTAACAACTACATCCACATTGACTATATTTGAATTAGAGATACTATAATTCCATCTTTTCAGATCAACATCAACATAAGCTTTCATTCCTTCAGTTACTTCGGGAATATCTACTACTTTAGTAAAGGAAAAAGTTCCTTCTTCAATATAAACTGGTTGATCACCAGCTTCGGTATCTGCTACATACATTACCTTACCTTTAAATTCACCTGTAATCTTGACTGCTCCTCCACCATCTACTATCTCAGATGTTACATTAGTAATTAACCCACCTTCAACCTTTAGCACCCGCGAAATATCATTCTCTAGCTCTAGTGTATTATCCTTAATTACTTGCTGATGTCTATCTTCAGTAATAATATCCTCAATACGCAATAATTCTTTTTCAACTAATTTATCAGGGATGCCAGATACATCAGTAATTACAGTAATAAATTTAGTTTCAGTAGCCTGCACAGTGACAGATAAAACAGCAGTAACTGCTACTGTATCCGCAGGAGGATTTAAATCATAACTAACATCTAAAACTTCTACCTCTACGCTAACATCCATATCAGCTTCTATTTCGGGAATTTCAATAAAAATATCTCCATTAGCCGCTAAATCTAGTGTATCATCAAAGAAGTGAACTGGCTGATTTGCTTCTGCTCCTACATAAACAACCCCCATTTCAATTGCTCCACCAGTTAGCGAAATTCCTCCTTCTTCTACATAAATATCACTATTGTCTCCCATATCATCAATTCTAACTTCGTTAACACCTATTTCTAAAACCCTCTGGATATCTGGCTTTTGGGTAGGTACTTCAAGAGTACCATCTACCGACCGTCTGACAGTTTCTTCTACAACAACATACTCAACTCTTACTTCTTCTTCTTTAAAATTAATCGCCACTTTTTTCCCTCCATTTCTTAATTCAAATTAATATAAGTGGTCTCATTGATAAGTATATGCAATTAAAACTAATCTGTGCATTATTTCTAACTATCAATATTATTAAATCTAGCCAAGATAAATTGCTGGCTGCCAATTAATTGGCTCCCGACCAAGCTCCTGGGAACCTACTTTGATAACCCCTTCCACTGTCCGATCAGTAAATTGCTTATTACTCACTAATTTACTGATATCAAAGTAGACCATTAATTCTTCAGAAGAGGACTCCTTTATTTGATAAGCTTCTACTCCTGATCCAGAAACTTCTTCCCCTTGCCCATTAACACCAAAGAACTTAATATTACCTACTTCAGCTTGATAACCACTAATCTTAACTAATAAATACCCTGGAATCTGTTCTTCACCTGTAGTTAACTGATTAATATTTATTTTAACGTCCAAACTTGCACTTTCTAAGTCCAAATCCTGAACTCCACTTAATTTTTTAGTTGTTTCAAAAACCGACAATTCGATACCTCCTTTACCAGCAAAATTAACTCTTATCCTATTGAACAACATATGTGAATGAATTAATAAATATAACCAACTAATCTAATTGCTAAAGTTGGTTTCATTATTTCTCACAGTAACCATCTGTTGGTTAAACATCTCTTTAGGCGTCGGTAGCTGTAACTTTTCTTTAAATTCACTTGTTTCTTTTTCACTTGCTCCTTCCTTATTTGTTTCCTGGGTAGTATTTTTTGCTTTCTTTTTCTCTGTCTGCTGTTTATCCTGCTGGTTATTATTAATAATCGTAATTGAAGTTATCTTTCCAATAGGGATCTTGGTAAATTGATTACCACTAGTAATCAACACGATAAAGTCATCATGAATCTTACATAAAACGCCTTCGATCTGTTCCCCAGAAACAATTGTTAATTTTACCAAATGATATTTCTTAGCCTGCTTAGTTAATTCATCTTTAAAAGTATAATTAGTACTTTTTTCTACAAATTCTCCTTCTGTCAGTAACTCATTTTTTAAATCTTCTTTGATCTCCTCTCTTAGCTCTTCTTTCGTCTTCCTTTCTTGGTCGAATTTTTCTTCTGTTACTTGTTGTTGATTATCAGATACAACTTTATTAGCAGCTACACTTGTATTTAATTCATCAATAATATTTAATAATTGTCTTGCTTCTTCTTTAGTAATCGTTATAGTATCATCTTCTACTTCAGAAAAATCATTTAATGAAGGAGTAGGAGGATTAACTGGGTTTTGTTCTCCTTGATTTAATAATTCAGTTACAACGTCTATTAAATCATTTAAAAATTGAGTCTGCTGATTATCTCCCTCCATTTCTTCCCCACCTTTCTAGCTTAAAACATTCAATTATCTTATATTAAATCTTAGTCTAATACTCTAGAAAATATGACTATCTTAAGTAACTAATTATTTCCTGTTGTCTTAACCTCTTCCTCCTCTAACACAAAAGCTTTTGCTCCCTCCTCTAATTCTTTAACTTCTATTTCTTGTTCATTAAAAATAACTTTTCCTTGCTCATCAATTATTAAATTTAATTCTTCCCCAATAATCTCTTCTAGTGGTTCTAAATCAGGGACTGAACTACTAGAGGAATCAAAATAAAAGATAACAATATTCTTTTGGGTAACATCTACTTCTGAATCATTTGCCTGGTTGATATCTTTCAGATAATATTCAAACTCATCTTGGTTCATTCTATCCCTCCTCATATATAACTTATGTAAGCCAATGTTATTAAGTTAATATTAATTGGCACTTTCGTGCCACAGCTATCAGCTGTCTGCTGTGTGTCGTGAGCCAAATCAAATTCTTCAATTCAAAACTATAAACCCAGTTCAACCTCTTAAAAGATAGTAATCTTAATGGATTAGATTTTGAATTTAAAGGTTTTGAATTGGCTGATAGCACACAGCACACGACTGACGACTGTGTCACCTATGGTGACACAATATATCAATAATTATTAGCTTGGCTAATAGTATTATCATTAGCACTATAAACATTACTTTCTGGTTGCTTGGTTTTTTGATTACAATTAGATTTTTGACTTATTTGGCCCTCAGAAGATGAATTATATCTATCATAAGGTTGTTTATTATCAGTTCTCTTATTATCAGAATTGCTTTGTGTACTATCAATATTACTAGAAGCTATCACATTATTATTTGGTTGTTCAACATTAATATTACAGTTTTGAGTTTGATTTATATCCCCTCCTACAC
Organism: Halanaerobaculum tunisiense; assembly: GCF_054657635.1. Lineage (NCBI taxonomy): Bacteria > Bacillati > Bacillota > Clostridia > Halanaerobiales > Halobacteroidaceae > Halanaerobaculum > Halanaerobaculum tunisiense. The sequence continues at coordinate 1,815 of NZ_BAAHYI010000014.1, read as the reverse complement.
AATAATCAATAATATTTTTATCATCTCTTTTCATTTCATCTCCCCCCTTTCTTTAATCTGAAATCTAATTATAAGTAAGGAGTTTGGCCTGCCTAAAGCAGACCAAACTCTTTCATTTTCTACTCATCTTGTTCACTATAATTATTATCTTGGCAAACTTCATTTTGACTAGAACCATTAGTTATACAACTTTGTGGTTGCTTACTTTCTTGGTTAGATTGAGCTTCTTGACATGGTTGCTGAGGATTATCATCATTTTCGTCATCATTATCATTATCATCATCTTCATCGTCATCATCACCTACATTAACTACTACTCTACTTATAGCTTGCGGATCAGAATCTACAGATGAATCATTTGAATTTGATAAATCAATATTATTATTTGATTCAGAATTTGCATTGGAATCAGAATCAACATCTCCTTCTAAATTAGTATCTAATTCTGTTTCTCCATCTACATTAGTGTCTAAATCAGCGTCTCCTTCTAAATTAGTATCTAAGTCTGCATCTCCCTCTAAGTCTGTGTCTAAATCGGCGTCTCCTTCTAAACTAGTATCTAAGTCTGCTTCCCCATCTAAGTCTGTGTCTAAATCGGCGTCTCCTTCTAAACTAGTATCTAAGTCTGCTTCCCCATCTAAGTCTGTATCTAAATCGGCGTCTCCTTCTAAATTAGTATCTAAGTCTGCTTCCCCCTCTAAGTCTGTGTCTAAATCGGCGTCCCCTTCTAAACTAGTATCTAAGTCTGCATCTCCCTCTAAGTCTGTGTCTAAATCAGTATCTAACTCTGCATCTGAAGCAGTGTCTGCTTCTACCTCTGAATCAGAACCGGATTCTGCATCTGACTCAGTGTCTGCCTCTACTTCTGAGTCGGACTCTGCTTCTGATTCTGATTCGGAACCAGCTACTCCTACTCCAATTCCTACACCTTTCTTTTCAGAATCGTCTACATTATCATTTTCCTCATCATTCTCACCAACACTATCAGATTGAACTTGACTTTCCTTAACCTGCTCTTCATTTTGCTCCACAGCAAAACCCTCCTTAAATTTTATTTTGTATATATTATTAATTAAACCATTTTTTGTTACAAAAAATAAAAAATCTTTAGCCATAAAAAAATGCCGAATTAAATCCGGCATTAACATTATTTACTCTTCAATAGTAAATGGGATTTGCTTACTAACACCAGTTAGTTTTCTAACATTATTACTTATCCTTTCTCCTTCATGAAAGATTTCCATATTAATTTTATTTTCTCGTATCTTTAACCTGAAGTCACATCGTCCTTCATTTTTAGAATCAATATAAAGCAAGGCTTCACCCTCAATTATAGCTTCTTCTCTTTCTGTATCATACACTACTGAATCCACTTTCCCTGATCCCGAAGGCAATACTGATAAAGCTATACTTCCCTCACCTATTCGATTAGTATGAAAATACTGAATTAAGTTATCTTGAGATGTAATATCACGATGAACTTTAATTGCTAGTTCAGTTATATCTACCTTATCTACAGCAACTTGAGAATTTTTCCCTTTTAAATTAATCCGCATTCTTCTTCCGTAACCATAAACTTTACAATTCTTTCTTTCTATAGCCCAGTCATCTTTTCTATCACATTCGTCTTCTTCCCAGTCATCTCTTCTACCGCATTCATCTTCTTCACAATCATCTCTTCTACTGCATTCATCTTCTTCACAATCATCTCTTCTACTGCATTCATCTTCTTCACAATCATCTCTTCTACTGCATTCATCTTCTTCACAATCATCTCTTCTACCGCATTCATCTTCTTCACAATCATCTCTTCTA